>CBINKC010000187.1:0-7123 GCA_966251135.1 uncultured Burkholderiaceae bacterium | reverse complement strand
TCGAACCCCGGACCTGCGGATTATGATTCCGTCGCTCTAACCGACTGAGCTAAAGCGCCTGAAGCCCGCGAGTATAGCGTGGCATGTGGCCTGCTCGTCCAGAGCATTTCTTCTACGACAGGTCCCTGTCCACGCATGTTCAGTTTCTTCAAGAAGAGGGTCCCGGCCGGCCCTGCGCCTTCAGCAGCCGATGAGGCCGCGCCCGGTGCCCCCGCAACGCCTGTCGGCGAGAGCGGTTGGCGCGCAAGGCTCGGCTTAGGTACGTCCACCCGCCCTGCGGCAGCCCCGGCAGCGGGGCCTGCCGCTGTGGTGCCTGAGCAGGAAGTCGAGCAGGCCCCTGTGGCGGAAGTGCTCGTGCCGCCCCCGGCCACACTGGAAACTGCTCAGGCGCCTGCAACACCAGAGGTGTTGACCCCGCACGAGCTGCCGGCGGAACGCCGAGGCTGGATGGCTCGCCTGCGCTCGGGGTTGCGCAAGACGGGATCGAGCATCGCGCAGGTCTTTACCGGCGCGCAGATCGACGATGCCCTGTACGAGGAACTGGAGAGTGCCTTGCTGATGGCCGATGCCGGCGTGAAGGCCACGCAGTTCCTGCTCGAAGACCTCAAGCGTCGAGTCAAGGAGGCGCGCACGAAGGATGCGGCGGCGGTGAAAGCCTTGCTGGCCGATTCGATCGCCGACTTACTGAAGCCGCTGGAGAAGCAGCTCTGCATCGGCGAAGCGATGCCGACCGTGATCATGGTCGCGGGCGTGAACGGCGCGGGCAAGACCACGAGCATCGGCAAACTCACCCGGCATCTTGCCGAGGCGGGTGAGCGGGTGCTGCTGGCGGCGGCCGACACGTTTCGTGCCGCCGCTCGGGAGCAGCTCGCGATCTGGGCTGGGCGCAACAACGTCGAGGTGGTGAGCCAGGAAGGTGGCGATCCCTCCGCAGTGACCTATGACGCCGTGGTCGCTGGCCGTGCACGCGGCTGTGGCGTGGTCATCGCCGACACGGCGGGCAGGTTGCCCACTCAGCTGCATTTGATGGAGGAACTGAAGAAGATCAAGCGCACGATCGGCAAGGCGCAGGAGGGGGCTCCTCACGAGGTGCTGCTGGTGGTGGACGGCAACACTGGGCAGAACGCCCTCGCGCAGGTCAAGGCGTTCGACGATGTGCTGCAGCTCACCGGGCTGGTGGTGACCAAGCTCGATGGCACGGCCAAGGGCGGTGTCCTGGCGGCGATAGCACGTGAGCGTCCCGTGCCTGTCTACTTCATTGGCGTGGGCGAGAGCCTGGAAGACCTGGAAACCTTCGACGCGCGTGAATTCGCCAATGCGTTACTGGGCTGAAGGGGGAGACCAGCTGCCGCGATGATTTCTGCTCAGCCTGGAAATCAATGCGAGGAACGTGAGCGCGATTCGGCAGCGTTGCGCTCCGCACCCGAGAGTGGTACCGAGGCGGAGTCGAGGTCGTCGAACCAGGTTGAGGGCGGTGGCTCGCGCAAGGCTGCCGATTCCTCCATGACATCTTCCGCGCCTGGGTCGGCTGACGCTGGGTTAACCCCAAAACCGTGGGCATGCACCTGCCCCGATGTGAGCAGGAGATCGGAGGGGTGGGATCCGGGCAGGATGGCTTCGCGAGCTGCATTGGCCGAGGGCAGGGCGGACGCGCGCCAGACATGCACCGGTATCTGCGCCGCGGAAAGCACGCGGATCATGCGATCGCGACGCCGCTGTGTGCGGCTGCCCGGCGCGTCATCGTCGCCAACGACCTCGACGGCGGCCAGCACCTGCGAATGATGGTCGCACACCACGAGGTCCGCATGCTGCCGCCCCACTCGTCGCATCCACTCCGAGTAGGAGTTGCGCGTGGGAACCCTGATGAAGCGATGCAGGGGCACTTGCGCCAGCACCAAATGGGCGGGCAGTGCCGTCCGAAGCAGTTCGTAGGCCTCTCGTTCGCTTTGCGCGAGGACGCGGGTTGCCGAAGGTGGCCACGCGAGCAGTGTGTCGAGGCTATCGGCGTTGCGTTTTGCGCCGCCTGGGTTGCGTGAGCGCCAAGTCCACCACGCGGCGAACAGCGCCAAGGGGACGACTAGGGCGATAAGAACGAGTGTCAAGGCGGGGACGGCAAACGGCGGATCGAGCGAACATAGCCGGATGGTGCGGTGCCGGTCAATGTGAAATGCCACAGGGTCGCGCGCTCTGCATCGAGGATATGCAGCGGGAGGTGCGAAAAGTTCACGTGTCAGCGCGGACTGGGAAAGTTCTTCATCGAGGCCATGCGCCGCATCATCTTCATCATGCCGCCGCCCTTCATCTTCTTCATCATGTCGCGCATCTGCTCGAACTGGTTGAGCAGGCGGTTCACCTCCTGCACCTGAACCCCGGCGCCTGCCGCGATGCGGCGCTTGCGCGTGGCCTTGATGAGCTCGGGCTTGCGTCGTTCGAGTGGCGTCATCGAGCAGATGATGCCTTCCATGCGGCGCACATCGCGCTCTGCGCGGTCGATATCGGCGGCGCCGGCCTTGGCGGTCATCTCCGAGGGCAGCTTGTCCATGAGCCCCGACAGGCCACCCATCTTCTTCATCTGGGAGATTTGGGAGAGGAAGTCGTTGAGGTCGAAGGCGCTCCCGGACTTGACCTTCTCTGCGAGCTTCTGCGCCGCGGCTATGTCGACGCCCTTGGTCACTTCCTCGACCAGTGCGACGATGTCGCCCATGCCGAGGATGCGGCCCGCATGCCGCTCGGCGTCGAACACCTCCAGGCCGTCGATCTTCTCGCTCACGCCTGCGAACTTGATCGGCGCACCGGTGATCTGTCGCACGGACAGCGCGGCGCCGCCGCGCGCATCGCCGTCCATCTTGGTGAGCACGATGCCGGTGAGTGGCAATGCGTCCTTGAATGCTCGTGCGGTGTTGACGGCGTCCTGTCCCTGCATGGCGTCGACGACGAAGAGCGTCTCGACCGGCTTGAGCGCAGCGTGCAGGTCGGCGATCTCCCTCATCATCGCTTCGTCGATCGCCAGGCGCCCCGCGGTGTCGACCAACAGCACATCGAAGTAGTGACGTCGCGCGTGATCAAGCGCGGCCATGGCAATGACCTCCGGCTTGTCGCTCGCGCTGGAGGGGAACCACTCCGCGCCGGCCTGCCGGGTGACTGCTTTCAGCTGCTCGATGGCCGCGGGGCGGTACACGTCAGCGGAGACCGTCAGCACCTTCTTCTTGCGCTTTTCGACCAGGTGCTTCGCGAGCTTCGCTGTCGTCGTGGTTTTGCCTGCGCCCTGCAGGCCGGCCATGAGGATCACAGCCGGCGGCTGTGCCGCAAGGTTGATGTCGGCCACGCCCTCGCCCATGGTGGCGGCGATCTCGCGATTGACGATGCCCACCAAGGCTTGGCCGGGGGAGAGAGACCCCACCACCTCGGCGCCCAGCGCCTTTTCCTTGACGCGCGCAATGAAGTCGCGGACCACGGGCAAGGCTACGTCGGCTTCGAGCAGCGCCATGCGCACCTCGCGAAGCATGTCCTGCACGTTGGACTCGGTGATGCGCGCCTGTCCGCGCATCGTCTTGACGAGGCGGCTTAGCCGTTCGGTGAGTGTGGAAGCCATGTGGATGTGCTGCCCTTCGAGGATGTGGCGGCGGGCGCTGCGCTGGGGGCGCGAAAGTACACTTCGCGAATGATTCTATCTTTGGGTCCTGCCCCGGCGTGGGTGTTGCCCGGTGCCCTCGCACTGGCGGCATATACGGCCGTCGCGGTGTTGTCCCAGCGTTCGGCGATGGCCGTGCGCGCAACGCTTGCCGTGGCTTGGCTGGCCCATGCGGTATCCATCGCGCTGGACGCGGCCGGCGTCGGGTCGCCAGGGAACGGCGCTCGCTTCGGTTTCGCGCCAGCACTGTCGGTCACGCTGTGGCTGGTCATTGCCGTTTACATGATCGAGAGCCGCTTCCTGCCGCTGGCCGGTGTGCGGCGCTCGCTTGCAGTGCTGGGCGCCGGCGCCGTCTTGCTGGCGCTGCTCTTCCCGGGTGAGTTGAGGCCCCAGGTGCTCTCGCGGTGGGCGCCGCTGCATTGGGTGATGGGCATTGCCTCGTATGGGCTCTTTGGCGCGGCCGTGCTGCATGCCGCCATGCTGAGCCGAGCGGACCGCCAGATGCGCCAGTTGCCGCGCCGTGCAATGGCCGGAGACGACAGCCGGCTGCCGCTGCTTCGGCTCGAACGCCTCACTTTCCGCTTCGTCGGGGCCGGCTTTGTCGTACTCACCGCCGCCCTCGTGCTCGGCTGGTGGCATGCCAGGCCTTGGCAATGGGATCACAAGACCGTGCTGTCCATGCTGGGCTGGGCCGTATTCGCAGCCCTGCTTGCCGGGCGGTGCATCTTCGGCTGGCGGGGCCCGCTCGCCACTCGGTGGCTGTACGCGGGTGCTGCGTTGTTGTTGCTGGCCTATGTCGGATCGCGCTTCGTGCTGGAGGTAGTCCTGCACCGTACACCTGTCGTCTAGCCTGTTCACCTAAGCATGCCGAATGCATTGCCACCAGAAAGCGCGCGAATGGGTCGCCAGTTGCGGCTCAGGCTGGGTGCCTGGGCAAGACTTGCAACCACGTGCGCGGGCTTGCTGGTGCCCGTTCTGCGGGAACGGGCTTGGCAGAGCGCAGTGCGGCGTTGCGCTCCCAGCAGTGTTCTTCGACACGATGCGCAACATCAAGCCGAGTCTTTGCCGCCCTGGCGGTGTTGCAAGTCCTGGCGAGACCAGCGGGTATCGTTGCGGTTTGCGCCTCGCCAGGACAACAAATCCGTCGGTGTCCTTAAGTTCCACATAGTGTCGAACGCTGCACGAGCCGACGCGTTCAGCTTTGGCGTCATCGCGTGCCTCGCCCTGCGCCCTGCCAGGCTCGTTCGCAATGGCATCCATAGTGTCAACAGGCCCTGGCCGCCATGAAGTACCTCCTTGTGATCGTGGTTGTGCTGCTCGTGGTGTGGCTTGCGCGCGCCGGCCATCGCGTGCTTCCACCGTCCTCAGGCGAAGCAGGCCGACGGGGGCCGGTGCCGCCTGTGCGCCAGCCCATGGTGGCGTGCGCCCATTGCGGATTGCACCTGCCGCGCGATGAAGCGTTGCCGGGGCGCGGAGGTCTCTTCTGCGGCGAGGCGCACCGGGCCACATACGAAAAGGAACATCCCACGTCATGACCATGAGATCCGCTGGCGGGCCGCCGGGCCGCATCGAGCGGCGAGCCAAGGAGCGCCCGCCAGCCACCGAAGAATCGTGGTTCGGTGCGTTTGGCGTGTCCGGCGATACGACGTCCGCCGACACGCTGGATGCACCGGAGTCGCGCTACGACGGCGGGCTGGCCGGGGCAGCCGCGGCTACGCCCGACTCGCGTTTCATGTCGCGCCAGGCCCGGCGCATCGTGACCTCCGGCCAGACGGCGTTCGAGCGCATCTATCGTGTGTTCCTCGGGGCGCGTGCGGCGCTGGGCATGGCGCTCATCCTGACCGTGGTCGCGGCCGGCGTGTTCGGCGGAAGGGCCCCATTTTCCGTCGCCATCCTGAGCGTGGGCTACGCGGCGCTTGCATTCGCCATGTGGCTGCTGCCTCAGTTCCGGCGCGATGTGCAGCCGCGCGATCTGGCGCGCATCGGCGGCGAGCAATGGCTCCTGACCATCGGTGTCGACATCGTGTGCTTCACTGCGCTGCACCTGCTGTCGTCATCGTCGAGCTTCAACTACGTGGCGCTGCTGGTGCTGCCGGTGCTCATGGCAGGCGTTCTCACGCCGCGCGTGCAAGCGCTGGCCACTTCCGGCTGCGTGGCATTGGCGCTCATAGGCATTGCTTGGCTCGCGGTACTGCGCGGTGGGGAGGCGACCACCCTGCTGACGCAGGCGGGCTTGGCCGGCAGCGGCCTCTTTGTGATCACCATCCTTGCCGGAGAGCTGGCTGGAAGGCTGGCGCGCGAGGAGCTGACGGCCAAAGGGAGCCTGGAGCTGGCGCGTCAGCAGGCCCAGCTCAACCGGCTGGTCATCGAGGAGATGCAGGACGGCGTACTTGTCGTCGACAAGCGCGGCCGGGTGCGCGCGGCCAACCCCGCGGCTCGGCGCTTGCTCGCGCCCAGTGGCCTTTGCCGTCCGGCGCCTTTCCAGCTGGGTGTCATCGGCGCATGGAAAGAGTTGGTCGACACCGTGGATCGCGCGTTTGCCGACGCCGTCTGGCCTGAGGCGGGGCGCGACGTGCAGCTATCGTTCGAAGCGGGTGAGACGCGCGTGCTGCGCGTGCGCATCCGCTTCACGCGCGGCCACGACACGCACACGGGCGAGGAACTGTGCGTGCTGCTGCTGGAGGACGTGCGCAACATGGAGGCTCGCATGCGGCAAGAAAAGCTGGCCGCCATGGGGCGCGTGTCGGCGGGCATCGCTCACGAGATCCGCAACCCGTTGGCGGCCATCGCACAGGCCAACGCCTTGCTGGCCGAAGATGCCATCACGCCCGCCCATCGCCAGCTCACGCAGATGGTCGACGACAACGTGGTTCGCCTCAAGCGCATCGTCGACGACGTGCTGGAATTCGCGCCGGGCCGGGCGGCCGATGCCGGGGTCATCGATGCTGTCGAGCAGGTGGCGGCCGCGTGCGGCGGATGGGCGCAGGGGGCGGGCGTGTCCCTGCATGCGGACAGCCCCGTACGGATCGACCTGCCCGCCGGAAGGCTCGGGGCCGTGTTCGACCCGGATCACCTGCGCCGAGTGCTCATCAACCTGCTGGACAACGGCTACCGGCATTCGAGCAAGAGCCCGGGGTCCGTGCAGGTGCGGCTGTCCGCGCCCGACGAGGCCACCGTTCGGCTGTCGGTGGCCAGCGACGGGCCTCCCATCCCGCCGGATGTGGAGCGTTACCTCTTTGAGCCCTTCTTCTCCACTCGAAGTCGCGGCACGGGACTGGGCTTGTATATTTGCAGGGAGCTTTGCGAGCGTTATGGAGCGAGCGTCGGCTACCGGCTTCGCACCCCCGGCGACCCGACCCGCAACGAATTCAACGTCGTGATGCGTCGCGAGGCTCTCGCCGGCCAAGCCGCTTCCCTGCTGACCTGAGAAGGTGTGACCGAATCCGCCATGCCCGCTCATCCTCCCAGCATGTGCCCACTCGGCGTTGCATA
>CBINKC010000186.1:0-7141 GCA_966251135.1 uncultured Burkholderiaceae bacterium | reverse complement strand
TGTGGAGGCCACGGCGCAAACCCAGCGCGCCAATGGACCCACCGCCGCGGTCCACATGAGCCCTGCCCGTCCCCGCCTCCACCGATGTGGCGGCCCGGCGCCACCGCACGGACGGGAGCCACCTGGGCCCGGGCCGTCACTGTGGCGGGTAGCCCGCCTCAGTCAGTGCGGCGACCACCTTGTCTCGCGGCACCTCGGTCTGCACGCGCACTTGGTGTGTGGGCAGATCCACATCGACCCGGGCCTGGGGGTCGATGTCGCGCACCGCCTGCGTGACGGCACTGACACAGTGGCCGCAACTCATGGACTGGATTTCGAATTCAAGCATGGAGATTGCTCCTGGAAGGAACCTGTCTGGAAAGAACGGGCAATGTGAACCTTGCCCATGTGGCAAGGTCAAGCCCCATGGACTGGCCTTGCGCACGCGCCGGTGCGGCTGCGTGACCTGATCCACCTCAAGATCCATCCATTTCGCCTTGACGCTCCCGCCGTGGGAGCCTTCACACTTTTCCGTCAGTTGCATTTTCCCGTTGCGCCCCCACCCCCACTGTCGAGATGAACACCGCTGTCCTGCCGTCGCCCTCCACCCCACCCACCAAGGAGTGGTCCTTTCCCGTCCAGGGCATGACGTGCGCCTCGTGCGTAGCGCGCGTGGAAAAGGCACTGATGAAGGTGCCGGGCGTGGTGTCGGCCGACGTGAATCTGGCCACCGAGTCGGCCACCGTGCGGGCCACCGGGGCGACGGCGCACGATCTGGTGGCCGCCGTGCAGAAAGCGGGCTACCAGGCCACGGTGGCCGAGCCTGCCAGGCCTGCCGCGCCCACGCGGCTGGGCGAAGGCATGCGGGTGGTGCTCGCCGCGGTGCTGTCGGCGCCGCTGGCGCTGCCCATGCTCGGCCTGGTGCTGGGACGCCACTGGATGCTCGACGGCTGGCTGCAGCTCGCGCTGGCCACGCCGGTGCAGTTCTGGCTCGGCGCGCGGTTCTACCGGGCAGGATGGAAGGCCCTGGCCGCGGGCAGCGGAAACATGGACCTGCTGGTGGCCCTGGGCACCAGCGCGGCCTGGGGACTGAGTGTGCAGCAGCTGCTGGCGCACGGCGCGCACGCCATGCCGCACCTGTACTTCGAGGCCTCGGCGGTGGTCATCACGCTGGTACTGCTGGGCAAGTGGCTGGAGGCCCGGGCCAAGCAGCAGACGACCGAGGCGATCCGCGCGCTGAATGCGCTGCGCCCCGAGACCGCCCGGGTGCGGCGCGACGGCCGGGAGGTGGAGATTCCGGCGGGGCAGGTCCACAACGGCGACGTGGTGGTCGTGCGCCCCGGCGAGCGCATCCCCGTGGACGGGCTGGTGCTCGAAGGCGCCAGCCAGGTCGATGAATCGCTGATCACCGGCGAAAGCCTGCCGGTGGCCAAGCACGAAGGCGACAAGGTCACCGGCGGCGCGGTGAACGCCGAGGGGCTGCTGGTGCTGCTCACGACGGCCGTTGGAGCGGAATCGGTGCTGGCGCGCATCGTGCGACTCGTCGAATCGGCGCAGGCGAAGAAGGCGCCGATCCAGCGGGTGGTGGACCGTGTGAGCGCGGTGTTCGTGCCGGCCATCATCGCCATCGCAGCGGTCACGCTGCTGGGCTGGGGTGTCACGACGGACCAGTGGCAGGACGCGCTGCTCAACGCGGTGGCGGTGCTCGTGATCGCCTGTCCCTGCGCGCTGGGTTTGGCTACGCCTACGGCCATCATGGCCGGCACGGGGGTGGCGGCCCGGCGCGGCATCCTCATCAAGGATGCCGAGGCGCTGGAGGTGGCCCACGGCGTGCAGGTGGTCGCGTTCGACAAGACGGGCACCCTCACCGAGGGCAAGCCCACGCTGGTGGTGTCCGAGTCGGTCACGGGCGCGCACGGTGCGCTGCTCGCCTGCGCCGCCGCCATCCAGTCGGGCAGCGAGCATCCCCTGGCGCGTGCCGTCATGGATGCCGCGCGCCGCGAGCAGATCACTGCACCGGCCGCCACGCAGCAGCGTGCGGTGCCCGGCCGTGGCATGTCGGCGCAGGTGCAAGGCCGCGAGCTGCGGCTGGGAAGCTCGCGCTACATGGAGGAGCTGGGCGTGGACGTGTCGGCCATGGGGGAGCACGCCGGAGCCTTGCAGGCCGAGGGCCGCAGCGTGTCCTGGGTGGCCGACGTGACCGGCTCGCCGCGGCTGCTGGGGCTGCTGGCCTTCGGCGACCCCGTGAAGACCTCCGCCGCGGCGGCCATCCAACGCCTGCACGCAATGGGGATGAAAACGGTGCTCGTGACCGGCGACAACCGCGGCAGCGCCGAAGCGGTGGGGCGGCAGCTGGGCCTGTCGGACGTGCGGGCCGAGGTGCTGCCCGAGGACAAGGCCGCGCTGATCGCGCAGCTGCGGGAGGGCGGCAAGCGCGTGGCCATGGTGGGCGACGGCATCAACGACGCGCCCGCGCTGGCCGCAGCCGACGTGGGCATCGCCATGTCGACCGGCACCGACGTGGCGATGCACGCGGCGGGCATCACGCTGATGCGCGGCGACCCGGCGCTGGTGGCCGATGCGATCGACATCTCGCGCCGCACGCACGCCAAGATCCGGCAGAACCTGTTCTGGGCCTTCATCTACAACCTGATCGGCATCCCGCTGGCGGCCTTCGGCCTGCTGAGCCCGGTGATCGCGGGCGCGGCCATGGCGATGAGCAGCGTGAGCGTGGTGACCAACGCCTTGCTGCTGCGGCGTTGGCGGGGCGGCGCCTGACGCGGTGACCCGGGGCGCTTGACCCTCATCAAGCCATGGCATGCCGCCTGCGCGATGCTGAGGCATTGCCTTCCAGGAGCTGTCATGCGCATCGACGAGATCTGCACGCGCGAGGTGGTCACCTGCGGCCGGCGCGCCAGCGCCGCCGACATCGCGCAGCTCATGCGTGAGCACCACGTGGGCACGCTGGTCGTGACGGAGCCGCGCGAGGATCGGCAAGAGCGGCAGGAGCGGCAGGTGCCCGTGGGCATCATCACCGACCGCGATCTGGTGGTGCAGGTGCTCGCGCGGCGGGTGGAGCCCGAGGCCGTCGCCGCCGAGGACATGATGGCCGAGCCGCGCACGGTGGCGGTCTCGGAAACCGTCTATGACGCGATCTGGCACATGCGCCGCCATGGCATACGCCGGCTGCCGGTGGTCGATGAGCACGGCGGCCTGTGCGGCATCGTCACGGCCGACGACCTCATCCAGTACGTGGCCGAGGAACTCACGCAACTCGCCCGCGTGTCGCCGCTGCAGCGTCACGACGAGGAAGAGCGGCTGGTGGTGTCGCCTTCCTGAGCGGCCCCAGCGCCTCGGCCCGGCGCTTCCGAAGGCGCCGTTTCACCGAACGACACGCCGATGCGCCGGGCGCTCTGCAGCACGCGGTCGTGCGCCGGCACGCGGCGGCGGCGCCCGGCCGCATCGGCCAGCGGCACGTTCTCGATGCGGCCCCGGCGCCACGCCACCATGCGGCCCCAGGCGCCCTCGCGCACCAGCTCGGCCGCAGCCACGCCGTAGAGCGTGGCCAGCACGCGATCGCTCGCAGTGGGCGGACCGCCGCGCTGCACGTGGCCGAGCACCACCGCGCGCACCTCGCTCTGGGGCACCAGGGGCGCGATCCGGGCGGCCAGCACGTTCGCGACGCCGCCCAGCCGGTCGGGCTCGGGCGCGCCCTTGACCCGCTGGCGCACCGTGGCCTCACCGCCCATGGGCCGGGCCCCCTCGGCCACGCACACCATGGTGAAGCCCTGCGCCGCCTCGCGTGCGCGACACACCGCAGCCACGGCCTCCACGCTGCAGTCGATCTCGGGCAGCAGGATCACATCGGCAGCGGCCGCCACGCCGGCCTCCAAGGCGATCCAGCCGGCGTGGCGCCCCATGGTCTCGACCAGCATCACGCGGCCGTGGCTCTGGGTGGTGGTCTGCAGCCGGTCGATGGCCTCGGCGGCGCGGGCGACGGCCGTATCGAAGCCGAAGCTGCGGTCCACGCCGGCGATGTCGTTGTCGATGGTCTTGGGCACACCCACGGTGGGCAGCCCCTGGCGGTGCAGCAGCTCGGCAATGGCCATCGTGCCGTCGCCGCCGATGGCCACCAAGCCGTCGAGGCCCAGCTCGCGCGCATGGGCCAGGACATCATCGCTGCGGTCGCGGCCCTCATGGGACAGCGGGCTCACACGGTTGGTGGTGCCCAGCAGGGTGCCGCCCAGATCGATGATGCCGCTCACCGAGCGCCAGTCCAGCTCGCGCGTGCGGCGCTCGATGAGGCCGAGGTAGCCGTCTTCGATGCCGATGACGGTGGCACCGCAGCGGCCGATGAGCGTTTTGCTCACGGCGCGGATCACGGCATTGAGGCCGGGTGCGTCGCCGCCGCCGGTGAGGACGCCGATGCGCATGCCACGCGCCCGATGGATCAAGGGCCCGCCGTGTCCACCCGCGCCTGCAGCCGCTCGATCTGCTCGATGAGCTCCAGCGCCACGGCGGCCCCCGCGGGGTTGACGCCCAGTTCGCGGATGAGCCTCAAGGCCCGCCGGGCACGGGCGAGGTTGGCGCCCGCGAAGAGCCAGTCTTGGGGACCGCTGCCGGCCGGATCGAGCAGGCCCTGGGACACCAGCTCGGTGACGGCCTCCGAACTCACGTCGCACGCACGGCACAGCTCGACCAGGGTGAGCCGGGATTCTTCCTCGACGATTTCGCAGCGCATCGACCTCGCCTCCTTCATCCTTCACTTCGACATGGAACGGCGCGGGTCGAAGGCCATGGTCTCGGCCATGCGCCGGTAAAGCTCGCGTGCCGCCTCGGTATCGGCCGGCGGCAGCGCGATGGCGAGCACAACGTACAGGTCGCCCGGCGGGTTGCCCGGGATGCCCTTGCCCTTCAGGCGCAGGCGCCGCCCGCCCGACGAGCCGGGCGGCACGGTCAGCTGCACGGCGCCGTCGGGCATGGGCACGGTGACCTGTGCGCCGAGCGCGGCCTCCCAGGGCGCGACGGGCAGTTCGAGGCTCACGTCGCGAGCGCTCACGCGGTACAGCGGATGCGGGCGGAACGCGATCTCCAGGTACAGGTCACCCGGCGGGCCGCCACCCAGCCCGGGCGCACCCTGGCCGGCCAGGCGCAGGTGCTGGCCATCGCGTACGCCCTTGGGGATGGTCACGTCCAGCCGCCGCTCGGCATAGGTCATGCGCCCTTCGGCATCGAGCGCGGGCATGCGCAGGCTGATGGTCCGGGTGGCGCCGCGGTAGGCATCTTCCAGGTCGATGAGGACCTTGGCGTGATGGTCCTCGCCCTGCATGCGCGGCATGCCGCCGGCACGGCGCGCATGCTGGGAGCGACGCCCGAACAGCGACTCGAAGAAATCGCCCAGGTCGCCAGCCTCGGCACCGCTGAAATCTAATCCCGCATCCCAGCCGGGCGGCGGCCGGAACTCCTCGCCGCGCGGGGCGCCGGCCTCACGCCAGCGTTCGCCCAGCGCGTCGTAGGCGGCGCGCTTCTCGGGGTCCTTGAGCACCTCGTAGGCTTCGCCCACCTCCTTGAAGCGCACCTCGGCATCGGCGAGCTTGCTCACGTCCGGGTGGTACTTGCGTGCCAGCTTGCGGTAGGCCCGCTTGACGTCCTCGGCGCTGGCGTCGCGATGGACGCCGAGGATCTCGTAGTAGTCCTTGAACTTCATCGCTGCCGGCGGTCAACTGGGCACGAACTCCTCTTCGCCTGTCGCCGTGTCACGCTTGCCACCGGGGGCCATGGCCTCGTCGACCATGCGCCGCATGTCTTCGAAAGCCTGGCGCAGCGCCGCGTAGGCATCTTGGCTCCTCACCCGGTTGACGGCGAGAGCGCGGTGGGGGAAAGCGAGGTCGATCGCCACGGCGTACTGGCGCCCGATCCGCACCTGCCCGTCGAGCAGTTCGATAGTGACGCGGCATGAGACGAGGTCCTTGCAGATGCGGTCGAGCTTGCCCGCCTTGAGGCGGGCCACCGCATCCAGCGCTGGAGACGCCGGAAAGCCGCGAAAGATGATCTGTATGGGTTGCTTCATGTTCTTGTCTCCCTTGCACCGCGCGCCGCTGGACTGCGCCCGCGACGGTGCGCGCCCACCACGGGATGGGCGATCCGATAGTGAATACCGGTGCAAGACGCACCACGCGCGGCCGCCGCGGGGCACTCGACACACCCACGGACTCAAGCTGCGGCCGGCCGCAGGTGGGCGAGGAACCAATCGCGGGCCAGCTCGGCCACCGTTTCCAGCGTACCGGCCTCCTGGAACAAATGTGTCGCACGAGACACCACATCGATGCGCTTTTCGCACGCGAGCCGCTTGTAGGCCTCGCGGTTGAGCTGCAGGACCTCGGTGTCGGCGCCGCCCACGATGAGCAGCGTGGGCGCGCGCACCCGCGCCAGCGCATCGCGGGCCAGGTCGGGCCGGCCGCCGCGCGAGACGACGGCCTGCACCTCCTGCGGCCGCTCGGCCGCCGCCACGAGGGCCGCGGCCGCGCCGGTGCTGGCGCCGAACAGGCCGAGCGGCAGGCCGCGCACCGGGTCGGGCAACGCGTCCACCGCCTCCAGCACGCGGCTGGCGAGCAGGCCTATGTCGAAGACGTTCGCGCGGTGATCAGCCTCGGCGGGTGTCAGCAGGTCGAACAGGAGCGTGCTCAAGCCGCGGTGCTGCAAAGTCTGGGCGACCTGCAGGTTGCGGCGGCTGTTGCGGCTGCTGCCGCTGCCGTGTGCGAACACGACGAGCCCGACGCCGGGCTCCACATGGCACAGGTCGCCTTCGAGGCGGGCAGTGCCGATCAGCAACTGGATTTGGTGAAGCATGGGGACTCCCAGCCAGCAGCCGCGTGCACCGTCCCCGGGCCGGGGGATGGCGCGCTCGTGGCCGCACGATTCGGTGAACGACGAGTAATCGAGAGCATGTGGCCTCCACGGCCGCTCCGGCCGCCAGGGCGGGGGGCCGCGTGAATCGCGAGCAAGCCGCGTGCGGGCGGGCGGCACGCTTGTTCGCATGGATTCAATCGCGCGCACGGGGTTCACCAGGAAGCGCCGGGCGGCTTGCGGCAGGCGCCATGCGGTGCGCTAGTGCTCTGCGCGGGACAAAGCGTCAGCGACCTGTCCGAAGCGGGCCGACGAT
>CBINKC010000185.1:0-7223 GCA_966251135.1 uncultured Burkholderiaceae bacterium | reverse complement strand
ATGTGGAGGTTCGTGCGAGAGGCCTCCCGATCCACGCTCAAAGACCCCCACCCCCGCTCAAGGCCTCCCCACCCTCGCTCCGCCTGCGCTTGTCGACCAGCCATCGCATGCTCCTCAAGCCTGCTGCCGGAACAGCGTCTGCAAGCCTTCCGACGTGCGGTTCGCGATGTTCGAAGTGAGCTGGCAATGGAACATGAACTCCTGGCAACGCACGGTCAGCGCGACCACCTCGCCCGGGCTCATGTCCGCGCCAGCCGCCTTGGAAGCCTGCGCATCCGCGGCCAGGCGCGCGGCCTCGCCGTTGATGTGGTCGAAGGGCTTCATCAGCTGCTTAGCGGCCTCCGAAGGCGGGTTGATGGGCCGGGCCTCAAGACGCATGCCGGCACGCGCCAGCGCGTCCTGGAAGCCGCCCAGATCGGTGAGCGACACGCCGTAGCCCACCTGCACCGGCACACCGCCCGCTGCACCTGCGGATGACGGAACGGCCAGCGCCGCCGCAGCAATCTCCAAAGTCATGACGGTTCTCCGGAGGTGGCCTACTGCTTGCGCGCCAGCGTCTCCAACGCCTGCCCCACCGCGGAGATCGCGCTGTGCGAGCTGTTGGACAGGAAACTCATCTTCAGCGACTGCGCCGTCAGCTGCGTGATGGCCGCCGGCGTGTCGTTGCCCGCACCCACGGCATCGGACTGCTGCTGGATGCGGTCGGCCTGGTTGTCCAGCGTCTGGCCCCAGGCCTGGGCCATGGCCTCGAACCACGTGCCGCTGGCGTTCTTCTGCTGGCTCATCGGCGTGGCCGCGACGATGCCGAGTGGGTTGACATAGTTGCTCATGGGGCAATCTCCTTCACAAGTTGGGTTGCGGGTGAAAACTCAGAGGTTCAATTGCGTGGTCTGCCCGTCGCGCTCGAGCGTGACGCGCTGCGCAGCGATCTGCGTGATGCGGTGGCCGGTGGGCAGCATCGCGCCCACGAAGTAGCGCGCGCCGTCGGCCGTGACCAGGTACGCCGGGTCGCCCGGCACCAGCGAGGCGATGCGCTTGCCGGGGTCGTCGATCACCGGCGGCGCAGGCGGGGGCGGCGGCGCCGCGCGGTTGTGCAGCGTCAGCCGCTCCAGCCCCCGCACGTCGCGGCGCACGATCTCCTCGGCGTGCGCGAGCCGCTGCGGGTCGGTCTCGGAGGCCTCGGCCACGATGTGGCCCGCGCCTTCCACTCGCGCCTGCACCGCCACGCCGTTGACCCGGAACACGTCGGTCACGTCGCGCGCAATGGCTTCGTCGACCTGCACCTGCACCACGGGGCTGAAGTGCCGCGCAGCCAGCCATTCATCCAGCCGCGTGCGCTCGGCCACGGTGGCGAGCCGGCCACGCAACTCCGGTGCGCCGCCGTCGCTGCGCACCGCAGTGAGGTGCGCAAACTCGCTGCCGCGCAGCGCATCGGCCAGCGTGGGCGAGGGCGCTTGCGGCGCGCTGTCGGCCGGGCCGAGCACCACATGAGACACCGCCAGCGCCCCCACGCTCGACAACGCGGCCAGCAGCCCCAGTGGCACGAGCCAGGGCGTGCGCTGACGCGGCGGGCGCAAGGGCCGGGCAGGGGGGCCGTCTTGCGCGTCCGTGCCCTCGGGTGCCCTGTCGAGCGGATCGGGCACCGCGTCGTGCGAGGCCTCGCCGGCCGGGCCATCGGGCCATTCCAGCAACGAGGCCGGTCCATAGGCCACCACCGCCTCGCCGATGCGCAACGGCGCGTGCATGGCCCACGCCACGCGGGCGCCTGCCTCCAGCGTCTGCGCACCCAATTGCGCTTGCCCGTCGAGCACCTCCAGCAGCGCCTTGCCGCCGCCGGCCGTGAGCCGCACACGGGCGGGTTCTCCCTGCGGCTCGCGCAGCACGATGTCGGCCTGGCCCGCGTTCGCGCCCGTGGCCAGGGTGCACATCACGCCGGCCGTGAGCGGGGCACGCGCGCCGGCCTGGGTGCCTTCGAGCACCCGCAGTTCGAGGTCGCCGCAAGAGGGGGTCGATGGATGCGTCATGGTGTTTTCAGCGTGGCTGCAGGCTGTCGAGGTCCAGCTCCACCGAAGGCCGCGGAGCCGGCGGGTAACCCGGGGCGCCGGCCACGGCCACCGCAGTGGGCGCAGGCGCCGAGGAAGCCGCCCCCGCACTCAGCGAGGTGTTCGAGGACACCGGCCGGGTCGATGCGAGCCGCGGCGTGATGAGGAACATGCGTTCCACCCGCGCCGAGGTGTTGGTCTTGGTCTTGAAGAGGTTGCCCACCACCGGCACATCGCCCAGCCCCGGCACCTTGTCCACGCTGGAGCTGGTGGCGTCTCGCACCATGCCGCCGATGAGCAGGCTCTCGCCTTCGCCGATGAGCGCCTGCGTGTTGATGCTGGAGCGCTCCACCACGGGAATCTGGTCCACCTGGCGGCCGGTCACCGCGCCGTCTTCCACGTTGACCAGCAGCTTGATGCGCGTGGCGTTGTGATCGCGGAACACGTGCGGCGTGACACGCAGCGACGTGCCCGCGCTCACGTTGAACAGGTCCACTTCGTCCTTGCCCGCCACCCGCACGAAGAAGGTCGAGGTGTTGTCGAACACCGCCTCCACGTTGGACAGCGTCACCACCTGCGGGCTGGAGACCACGCGCGCCGCGCCTTCGTTCTGCAAGGCGCGGATGCGCGCCACGAACTGCCCCACCGAACCCAGCACCACGGAGGCCACGCCCCCGGCACCGAAGGCCGAGGTCGCGCCGCCGAAGGCCAGCTCCTTGCCGGCGTTGTTCCAGCGCCAGTTGATGCCCAGTTCACGCAGGCGGTCGGTGTTGACGTCGATGATCGTCGCTTCGATCTCCAGCGACTGCGGCTCCACGTCGAGCGCCGCGATGAGCTGCTCGTAGCGCGCCAGGCGCTCGGCCACGTCGCGCACGATCACCGCGTTGAGGCGCGGCTCGGCCTCGATGCTCACCTGGCGCGGATCGTGGCCCGCGGGCACGGGCGTCGACGCCACGGCCTCGGGCGGTTGCGCGGTGTGCGAGAGCGCGGCCACCAGCACATCGGCCCCGGCGCGGGCCTTGGCCGTCTCGGCCTGCGCCTCGCGCTCGCGGGCGTTCACGCTCACGCCCTGGCCGCCCAGGCCCTGGCCCTTGAGCTTGGGTTGCGTGGGGCGCATCTGCACGTCCTGCGCACCTGCCCCGCTGCTCCTCGCGCCCACCAGCGAGCGCAGGATGGAGGCGACCCCCGGCACCACGACCTGCCGGCCGGCGAGGTTCATGGTCGTGTCCTGCGCCCAGGCATAGCGCAGGTAGAACACGCGAAAGTCCATCGCCCCCGGCGGGGGCGGCGCGGATGCGGCCGCCTGCGCCGCCTGGCCTGCCTGGGCCAGGTCTTCCAGCTGCTCCACGAAGCGCTTCGTGCCCACGGCCACCACGTTGCCGTTGGCGGTGGTGCGCAGCGTGTTTCGCCCGTCGGGCAGACCCAGGTCTTGCGCCTCGCGCAGCAATCGTTCCGACACCGGCGCGGAGGCGGTGAAGGTCTTGGTGACCAGCTCGCCCGCGGGCACCACGTGCATCACGGCGCCGTCGAAGTAGGTCACCAGGTTGTACACGCGCGAGACATCGCGCAGCACGCGCTCGGCCGGCCCGTTGAAGCTGCCGTTCACCGTGCCCGCGAGCTGCGGGCTCACCGACGCGGGCACGTCCACCGAGGCGAACAGGTTCTGCAGGAACGCGGCGATGGGCTGTTCGCGCGCCGTGATCGACACGGGCCGCGAGGCGTTGGGCATGGGGGCAGCCGTCACTGTGCTTGCCACCAGCGCCAGCGCGCAGCAGGCACCGCGCAGCACGCGCGTCATGCCGCGATCAAAGAAGCGGGGCATCACGCCACCTCCAGCATGGCCGAGCCGGGAACGGCCAGGCGGTCGAGCACGTCGAGCTGCAGCGTGGGCATCAGCTCGTGATACGAAAGCACGGGGGTGTCGAAGCATTCGGTCTCCATGAGCCTGCGCACGTGCCAGCGGATGTCCACCGCGGTCACCACCGCGTGCGGCCGGTGCCTCGCCACGGCGGCCACGAGCACGGCGCTCAGCTGCTGCGCGGCCTGCGGCTCCAGCGCCAGCTGCGACACGCCACCCACCACGCGCACCGACTGGCGCAGCAGCTCCTCCAGCGGCGGCTCCAGCAACACCGCGCGCACGCGGCCCTGCACCGCCACCTGGTGGCTGATCTGCCGCTTGAGCGCGATGCGCGCGAACTCCGTGAGGGGGTGTGCGTCCTTGTCGCGCTGCGCGGCTTCGGACAGGGCCTCCAGGATGTCGCGCAGGTTGCGGATCGACACCTGCTCGGCCACCAGCCGGCGCAGCACCTCGGCCACGCGCTGCACCGGCAGCGCCCGCAGCACTTCCTTCACCACGTCGGGCATGTCGGCCGAGGCGCGGGTGAGCAGGTGCGTGGTGTCCTGAATGCCGAGGAAGAGCAGCCCCTGGCGGCGCAGCGCCTGGCGCACCGGGTCCACCAGCGCCTCGGCCGTGGCCCCGCGCGGCAGTGGCCCGCCGGCAATCGGCACCTCGAAGGCCAGCAGCTCCCAGCGCCCCGCCGCCGCATCGCTCTCGCTCACCGCATGCAGGTGGATGCGCGGCAGCGGCAGCCCCAGGCCGAGCTGGAACTCGTCGAGCAAATGCTCCAGCCCCCGCGTCAGCTCCCGCCCGCCTTCGTCGGCGAGCAAACCGCCGGGCGCGCGCAGCAGCAGCGGCACCGAAGGCCGCAGCTGGGGCAGCGCCGTGGCCGTGACCGCGGGCGTGTCGTCCAGCCGCTTCACCATGCGCCGCACGGCAGGGTGCCGCCACTGGCGCATGCGCTCGCGGCAGGCGGGCGTGAGCAGCACGCCGGATGCAATCGCCGTGAAGGCCAGCACGAAGAACGCGCCCACCGGGAAGCCCGGCACCAGCGACATCAGCACGCAGATGCCGCCGGCCACGATCAACACGCGCGGCTTGGCGGTCACCTGCTTGCGGATCGCGTCGCCCAGGTGCTTGTCCTCCTCGTCGGTCGTGCGCGTGACGATGAGGCCGGCGGCCATGGCGCCCAGCAGCGCCGGGATCTGCGCCACCATGCCTTCGCCGATGGTGAGGATCGAGTACTTCGACATGGCGGTGCCCATGTCGAGATCGAGCTGCATCACGCCCACCGCCAGGCCGCCCAGCAGGTTGATCACGATGATCACGATGCCCGCTATGGCGTCGCCCTTCACGAACTTCATCGCGCCATCGAGGCTGCCGTGCAGCTTGCTTTCCAGCTCCAGCGCCTTGCGGCGGCGCCTGGCCTCGTCCTTGTCGATCAGGCCCGAGCGCAGGTCGGAGTCGATGGACAACTGCTTGCCGGGCATCGCGTCCAGCGAGAAGCGCGCCGCCACCTCGGCCACGCGCTCGGCGCCCTTGGCGATGACGATGAACTGCACCACGGTGATGATGAGAAACACCACCAGGCCCACCACGAGGTTGCCGCCCGCCACCACCTTGCCGAAGGTGTCGATGATGTGGCCGGCATTGCCGTGCAGCAGGATCATGCGCGTGGTGGCGATCGACAGCGACAGCCGGAACAGCGTGGTCATCAGCAGCACGCTCGGGAACACCGAGAACTCCAGTGGCGAGCCGATGTAGATGGCCAGCAGCAGCAACACCAGCCCCGAGGCGATGTTGGCCGCCACCAGCAGGTCGATCAGCCACAGCGGCAGCGGCAGCACCATCAGCGCCACGATGGCGACCACGCCGGCCACCAGCAGCAGGTCGCTGTAGCGCGTGAACACGCTCTCACGGGAGAGCGCGGCGCTGCGAAAGTAGGCGGACATCGTCATGAAGTTCTCCGCAGTGCGCCGTCCGGCGACACCTTGAACTCGGCGGTCAGTCGCCGGTAGATGGCCATCACGTCGCGCACGTAAGCCTGGGTCTCGGGGTAGGGCGGCACGCCCTTGTGCTTGGCCACCGCGCCCTCGCCGGCGTTGTAGGCAGCGAGCATGAGTTGCAGGTCATGGCCGTAGCGTTCAAGCAGCGTGCGCAGGTAGGCCGCCGCGGCGCGCACGTTGGTGTGCACCTGCATGAGCGACTGCGCATCGGCCGCGCCGAAGCGCCGCCCCGTGGCGGGCATGACCTGCATCACGCCGCGCGCACCGGCCGGCGACACCGCCGCGGGGTTGTGGCGCGACTCCACGTGGGCGATGGCGTGCAGTAGCAGCGGATCGATCCCGTGCTCGCGCGCCGCGGACATCAGTGCAGGTGCCAGCGAGAGCACGCGCCTGCCGTTGCCGTCCAGCGGCGCCACGACGGGCGGTGCCGCGGGCTCGGTGGCGTCCACGGGCGCTTCGTAGGCGGCCGGCGGGTCCGACATGTGCACCGTGACCGATGCACCGTGCTCGTACACATCGAGCAGCGGCGAGCGGTGCACGCGTGCCGGCTCGGCGAGCACCCGGGCGCACTGCTCGGCGATGAGCCGGAACTTCTCGCTGCCCGCGGGTGCTGTGGCCTGGGGGTGGGGCAACGGCCCAGCGCACGGCTGCGCCGCGGCGATCGACGTGGCGACCAGCAGCGCGGCCGCGCAGACGGCGAAGAGGGCGGTGATGAGCGCGTCGCGCTGCGGGGAGCGCCCGCGGCGATGGCCGCGCGGCGGGCGGCCCGGTGTCGGATGGTCATCGGCATGGAGCTTCATGGACAGGCCCGCCTCCTTGGCAGAGAGTGGCGATGAATATCGATGACCGCTTGCACCGCACACATCCCTATGCGGGACGCCCGCATCCTGCTGACTAGGGGGACCCTGTTGTAGGGATAGGAGCCGCGCCAGCTAGGGCTCGCCGCAGGCGTAGGGGATGTCCACACTGCCCGTTTCGCCACATTGCGTCCGAGGATCACGAGCCATGTCCGACAAGAACGACGGCGGCGACAAGACCGAGAAGCCCACACCGCAGCGCCTCAACGAAGCGCGCAAGAAGGGCGACGTCTCCAAGAGCCGCGAGGTTACGAGCACGGTGGTGCTCGTGGTGTGGCTCGGGCTCGGCGCGTTGGCGGTGGGCTTTGCCGGCGCACGTCTGGCGGGCCTGTTCGAGTCGCTTTTCGCCGTGCTCGGCGGGGGGTGGTCAGCGGGCGGTTATGTGGGTGCGCTGCGCAAGCTGGGGTGGCAGTCGCTGGAACTTGCCCTGCTGCTGGTGGGCATGCTGCTCGTGCCCGCCGCGGCCGTGGGTCTGCTCACC
>CBINKC010000184.1:0-7231 GCA_966251135.1 uncultured Burkholderiaceae bacterium | reverse complement strand
CTCGATGCGGATCTCGGGCGGGGGAATGAACGGCGGCGGCGGCGCTTCCAGGCGCGGCGGGGGCGGGAGCACGAGCTGCGGTGCGGGTGGCGGTGCCTTCACCTCTTCGATGATCTTGGTCTCGATGGGGACACGCACGACCTCGATTTCCTTCGTCGCCAGTCTCGTCATGAGCAGGTGGACGACGACGACGTGCAAGAGGATGACCAGCGTGAGGCCGACGAGGTGCCGCCGAGGGTCGGCCTGTCGCTTGGAATAGTCCATGACGAGGGATCGCAGGAGTCGTGCGCCGAACCGGGTAGGTTAGCAAACGTCCGCGTGCTCATCGGCCATCAGGGGATGGCTGCACCAGCCGGTATTCGCCGCCTACCTGAACGCGTAGGAGACGCGGCCGTAGACGAATCGCCCGCGCGGATCTGCGTACAGCGGCTCGTAGCCCACTTGGAACGACGTCTGCCCGCCGGCATTGGTGTACGGCGGATCGCGATCGAAGAGGTTGCGCACGCCGAGCGTCAGCGCAAGGTTCTTGATCCCGGTGTAGGAACCCTGCACGTCATAGGTGATATAGGAGCCGACCCGGCGAGGTCTGAAACTCGGATCTTGCGTGTTCTCCAGCGTGCCTGGGAGGTCGCGATACCCCCTCTGGTAGCGCTGCGCCGTCGTGAAGCTCCAGAACCCGCGAGTCCAGTTGGCGGACAGATAGTGCTTCCACCGTGGCACTACGCCGCCATTGCTGGGATTGGCTCGGCCCACCTGGCCGGTGTAGGTCCCGTCTGGGTTCTGAGTGTCGTACTTGATGAAGTACGTGCCGGCAAGACCCACCGTCACCCGCCCGGCCCCTGCCGGCAGCCGCCAGCGCATGTCCACGTCGATACCTGACAACCTCGTGGTGCCGAAGTTGCCGTTGGTCTGGTCGATGTCGATGATCGGCCCGGGAAGATCCGGGTTGGCAGGGTCAGCTGGGCCGCGGGTGACCAGGTTTCCGTACTTCCCGAGATCGCGCAGGATGAGCGCCGCATCGATGCCACTCTCGATGGTGTCCTTGAGCGTGATCCTGAACGCATCCACAGCCACCGAGAGGTCGTCCACCGGTTCCAACACGACACCAAGCGTCAGGTTCTCGGACCTCTCCGGCTTGAGGGTGGTGTTGCCGCCCAAGGTGATCGGAAACTGCGTCTGGCAATCGCTGGGGCTGCCCGCTCCGGGGGTTCCTTCCGGCAGAGGGGGGCTGCAACGCAGCGGGTCGCTCAATCCAGCAGGCGTGACGCCGGTGGTGTTGGGCAGATAGAGATCCTGCAAGCTCGGTGCGCGAAACCCCTTCCCGGCTGATCCGCGAACCAGCACCGCAGGTACGGGCTGCCATCGCATGCCGAGCTTGGGCGTGGTGGCGCTGCCCACGCCCTGGTACTTGTCGTGGCGCAGGGCGGCCGAGGCTTCGAGCCCGGTCCGCAACGGCACGTTGACTTCGGCAAAGAGCGCGGCCATGTCGCGGTCTTTATCGGTCACGAGGAAGTTTCCGCCATAGCCGGCGATGTCGCCCGCCTGGACCGAGGGGTGGGGATCGAACAGATACGCTTCGTTGCGAAACTCCGCCCCGAACGCCACCTCCAGCGCCCCCCCGGGCAGGTCGATCAGCTCACGAGACGCCTTGGCGGCGATGCTTTGCAGCGTGGAGGTGACCCTCAAGGCATCCCCCACGAAGCCTGTCGCGCGAATTGCCGCGTCGATCTCTGGTGTGTTGGGGCCAAAGAAGTTCACGCTACCGCTGTTGAGCAGGGGCAGCATCTGCGTGAGCGATGGAAAGCCGTCATGCGCCTGCTCGCGCACTCGGCTGCTGCTGTACAGGTACGCGGTGTCGAACTCCCAGCCGCGAGCCACGCCGCGCAGGCCTAGCGCCAGGCGTGGCGACTCGGAGATGTCGGTGAACACTCGATCGCCAGCAGCCGACGCCCGCCAGAACACCGACAAGTCCGGCGTGGACCCACCCGTCATGTCTTGGACGTACGCCGTCGGGTAGTACGGGCTCGCGGAAGTCAGGATGATGGTCGAGTAGCCGTTGTATGGCGGCACATTGAACAGCGGGTGATTCGACGGCAGCGCAAACGCCTCCGAAATCGGCACCGGCTGGATGATGACTCGCTGCCGGTTCCGGTTGAACGACCCCTCCACGAAAGCCTCGACGTCGTTCGATACGGCGAACCGGGCGGAACCGAATACGCTTGCCCGTTCAGAGTGGGGCACCAGCGTCACCATCGGCGAGGGATCGAAGCCGCACAGGTCCGGCCCGAAAGACGCATTGGGCTGCGAGTACGGAAGCTGGCATCCCGTTGGGGCCGAGGGGTTCCCGGCGAAGGAGCCATCCACGGACATGATGTTCGCGGGGAAGGTGTGGGCCGACGCGACGTCGTTGCGGGCCGCTTCATTGATGCCGGCACGCGAGAAACCGCGATCGCGGCCGAACAACGGCTTCTCCTGCTGGTACGACGCCACGAGCATGACGTTGAAGCGGTCGGTGTCCAAGCGGCCCAAGCCGTAGCTTGCGCTGATGCGCTGGAGGCTTCCACCGCCTTGCGAGCTATCGCCGTACTCGGCCGTCACCTCGCCACCGGTGTGATCCCTGCGGAGGATGAAGTTCACCACGCCGGCGATCGCATCGGAACCGTACACCGCGGAAGCGCCGTCCTTGAGGATTTCCACCCTTTCCACGGCCGCCAGCGGAATGCTGTTCACGTCCACCGAGACGGAGTCGCCGATGAAGCCGATGCCGTAGGGGGCGATCCGGCGGCCGTTGAGTAGCACGAGCGTGCGATGGGAGCCGAGCCCGCGCAACGACACGGCCGATATGCCACCGGTCGTGGATCCGGCGACGGATGCCGCCGCCAAGCCGTTGAGGCTGTTGGTGGCGCTCACCGTCTGCAGGAGCTGCTCGACAGTGGCCGCGCCCGTCCGCTGGATGTCGCTACGCGTGAGCACCTGCACCGGCAAGGCACTCTCACCTTCGATGCGCTTGATCGATGATCCGGTGATCTCGACCCGCTCCAGCTGTTCCTCAGCACCTGCGGGTGAGACGATACCCACCACGGTGCCAGCGAGCGCGAGCAAGAGGCGAGTCCATTCACTGCTCTTCCCAAACGGTCCTTGCAGGCAGTGTCGAAAGGCGGATCGGTCCGGCGAGCCCTTCGCATAAGTCAGGGTGGAACTCATATAAGGCAGCTTGTTCTTGGTTGTTGTCGAAGACCTGTATCTGCATTGTCGACGTCGCCAAATTGCCCTCCGTCTAGGGGAATACCTTGAGCGCAGCGGCGCGACGAAGCGGCCAGGCGCGACTACACGCAGGACAGGGTGGCGCCGTATCGGCCCTCTCTCCTGGATGTACGGGAGGACGGGGTGGGAGCACCAAGGCCGGTCCCAGGCGCGACATCAATGGTGGCGGGAGCCGCAGCCCGTGCCGCCGGCAAAGTGGCCTAGGCCAGTTCTTCCCGCGCGGCCCTCGGCGGGACAGCCGGCTCGACGCGCGGCACGGCGGCCAGCAGCGTGCGGGTGTATTCGGACTCGGGCCGTGCCAGTACGGTCTGCGACGGGCCGGCCTCCTCGATGCGACCGTTGCGCATCACGGCGATCTCGTCGGCGATGTATGCCACCACCCCGAGGTTGTGCGTGATGAAGAGGTACGCCAGGCCGTGCTCGCGCTGCAGCTGCCTCAGCAGATTGAGAATCTGCGCCTGCACCGACACGTCGAGCGCGGACGTGGGCTCGTCGCAAACGATGAGCCGCGGCTCAACAGCCAGTGCCCGCGCGATGGCGATGCGCTGGCGCTGGCCACCAGAGAACTCATGCGGGTAGCGAGCCAGTGCGTCGACCCGCAGGCCCACTTGCTCGACCAGGCGCTCCAGCCGCTGGCGTCTCGCGCCGGCGTCCAGTTCCGGCCGCAGCGCGAGCAGGCCTTCCTCCAGGATGTCGAATACGCGCATGCGCGGGTCGAGCGAGGCGAACGGGTCCTGAAAGATCATCTGCACCGAGCGGCGTGCGGCGCGCAGCGCATCGCCGTCGAGCGTGAACAGGTCGCGGCCCTCGAAGAGCGCCCTGCCCTCCAGCACCGCGACCTGCCTCAGCAGCTGCACGATGGCCTTGCCGGTGGTGGTCTTTCCGCAGCCGGATTCGCCCACCAGCGCGAGTGTGCGGCCGGCGCGGATCTGGAAGGAGACACCGGCGACTGCGTCGAACGTGCCGTGCGCGCGCTGCAGCAGTCCACGGCGGATGGGGAAACGCACGCGCAGGCCCTGGACATCGAGCAGCGCGGGACCGCCCCGTGATGAATCCTGCTCCTCGGCCCCTGCCCCGTCACTGTCAGTCTGCGTTGCGGCGGACAACGCTGCCTCAGCGCGCCGCGCCAGCGCCGCGGCCGTACGGCCGGCACCCTTCACCACGACCTCGGGTTCGTACAGGAAGCAGCGCACACTCGCGGCAGCCGACACCGGTTTCAGTGCGGGCGGCGCGTGCCCGCCCGCGTCGAACGCACGATCGCAGCGGTCCACGAAGCGGCACGCCTGGAACGCCTGGGTGAGTGCCGGCACCGTGCCGGCGATGGCGGCCAGCGTCGACCCGCGCTTGTGCGCATCGGGCAGTGCCTGCAGCAGCAAGCGCGCGTAGGGATGGCGTGGCGCGGCAAAGAACTCCTTGGCCGCGGCCACTTCGACGATCTGGCCGGCGTACATGAGCGCGACGTGGTCGGCCATGCCGGACACGACGCCGAGATCATGGGTGATGAGCAGCAGCCCCAGCCCCCGCTCGCGCTGCAGGTCCAGCAGCAAGTCGAGGATCTGTTTCTGGATCGTCACGTCGAGTGCCGTGGTGGGCTCATCCGCGACGAGGAACTCCGGCTCGGCCGCCAGTGCGATGGCGATCATCACCCGCTGCTTCTGCCCGCCCGAGAGGCGGAACGGATACTCGTCGATGCGCCGTTCGGGCTCGGGGATGCCGACACGGCGCAGCCAGTCGATGGCCTTGACGCGCGCAGCCGCGCCACGCAGCAACGTGTGCGTCTCGATCGCTTCCACGATCTGCTCACCCACGCGCATCACCGGGTTCAGGCTGGTGGCCGGCTCCTGGAAAATCATGGACATGCGCCGGCCGCGCACGGTGCGCATGTGCGCTTCGGGCAGTGCGAGCGTGTCCTGGCCGTTGAGTTCGATACGACCGGCGGTGATGCGCCCGCTTTCCGGCAGCAGCCGCATCAGCGCCAGCGCCGTCATGCTCTTGCCGCAGCCCGATTCGCCGACCAGCGCAAAGGTCTGGCCGCGGTCGATGGCCAGGCTCAACGCGTCGACGGCCCTGACGAGCCCGCTGTCGCTGTCAAGCTCGACAACCAGATCCTTGATGTTCAGCATGCCGGTTCAGTCCAGTGAAACGGAGGAATCGGCTGTGCGCCGGGGTCTGCGAGGGCAGGCGGCAAGGCGCGGCGCGCAGCCCAGGCTGGCCGCCTGGGCAAGCGGCGCAACGCCGCGGCCTGCCCTCGCAGACCCCGGCCCGAAGGGTGAACACCTGAAAGGGGCGCACTCGGCGTTGCGAAGCCTTGATGTGGGGCCCGCCACATCCGCGGCTTCGCGCCTGGATTGCGCCCCTTTCAGGTGTTCACGCACAGCCGATTCCTCCGTTTCACTGGACTAGGCCGCGCGGGCCTTGGCAGGATGCACCCGGGGCCGGAAGGCCCGGGAGCGGGGATCGAAGGCGTCGCGCACGCCGTCGGCGAAGAGGTTTGCGGCCAGCACCAGCGCCACCATGAAGCCGAAGGCGGCGGCGAAAGGCCACCACACCACCGGGTCGCGGCTCATTTCGTTGCGCGCGAAATTGATCATCCCGCCGAAGCTGTTCATCGAGGGATCCACACCCACGCCTACGTACGACAGCACCGCCTCGTACAGGATGAGCGACGAGAACTCCAGTACCGTCACGATCAACATGAGGTGGGCCACGTTCGGAAAAATGTGCCGAACCATGATGCGCGCCGGGCTCACGCCGAAGGCCTGCGCGGCCTGCACATAGTCGAACTCGCGCAGCTTGAGCGTCTCTGCGCGCAACAGCCGGCATAGCCCCGCCCAGCCAGTCAGGCCGAGCACCGCGCACAACAGGAAAAGCTTCAGGTCGGCCCGTTCGAGGCCCGTTTCGAAGAGCTCGGGGTGCGTGTCCAGGAACACCTGCACCATCAGCACGAGCGCGGCGATCAGCAAGATGTTGGGAATGGAGGACAGCACCGTGTACAGGTACTGGATGGCCTCATCGACCCAGCCGCGGAGGTAGCCAGCCACGATGCCCAGCACCACGGCCGCCGGCAGGGTGGCCAGCGTGGCGAGAGAGCCGATCACGAACGCCGTGCGGACGCTCTTGAGCGTCTGGTAGAGCACGTCGTTGCCGGTCACGTCGGTGCCGAACACGTGGTAGTGGCCCATCAGCATCACGACGGGGCCTGCCACCAGGGCCAGGCCCAGCACGGTGGCTACGGCCACCCGCCAAGGAATGACGGTGTCGCCCCGCCACACCTTCCAGGCGGCCACGGCGTAAGGCTGCCGCGCATGGCGTGCCACGAGGCCGACGACGGCGGCGGCGAAGAGCGCGGTCGCCAGCAGGCCCAACCCCATGCCGGCCAGGACACGCCGGGCCACATCGGACGCCCATTGCTCCGCTGGGCGGTCGAGGTGCCGGCCACCGTATTGAAGGCGAGGCGCCACGCGCTCGATGCGGCTGCCCTGCCCTATCGACTCGCGAGTGAAGCTTTCATACGCCAGCGGCCGCGAGTAGGTCGTTTCGCGTCCTTGCACGAGGGGGCGCAGGAGCGCGTCGAGCAGCGACTGCGTGCGCGTATCGTAGGCAACGCTCCCAACCTCAGCACCCGCGGCCGACGGCAGCACCGCACGGAAATGCACGCTGTCGGCGAGCGTGGTAAGGATGCCCAGCGCCAGAACCACCGATGACGCCAGCGCTGGCGCGTAGGCGAACACCTTGCGCCAGGGGGTCACCAGATTGGCTCGCCGGCGCACCAGCGCGATGTAGCCGATGGCTGCGGCGAGCATCAGCCAGATTGCGGCATCGGTCCAGAGCAGGACGAACTTGGGCATGGGCTACCCCAGCCGAACCCGGGGGTCGACCCAGGAATAGGCGATGTCGATGAGCACATAGCTCGCGATGTACAGCAGCGAGCCGACGAAGACCATCGTGCGCACGATGGCGAAGTCCT
>CBINKC010000183.1:0-7249 GCA_966251135.1 uncultured Burkholderiaceae bacterium | reverse complement strand
TCGCAGCACTTCGACAAGCTCAGTGCGAACGGAGGATGGTGCACCGTGTCGCCGCTGCGGTGGGACGCCTGCCACCTCACCGCTCGGACTGAGACTGTCGAAGCCCTGCCCGCATCGCAGCACTTCGACAAGCTCAGTGCGAACGGAGGATGGTGCACCGTGTCGCCGCTGCGGTGGGACGCCTGCCACCTCGCCGCTCGGACTGAGACTGTCGAAGCCCTGTCCGCATCGCAGCACTTCGTCGAAGCTCCACCCAATCTTGGCGGCTTCTCAGGCCTTCGACTCGCGATAGCACGGCGCAAGCGCGCGCACTTCCACCGTGGCCCACTCTGCGGCCGGGCAGTGCCGGGCCAGCGCCACCGCTTCTTCGCGTGTCTCGCAGTCGACGAGGAAGAAGCCGCCCACCATCTCCTTGGCCTCGGCGTAGGGGCCATCCATCACGCGCGGCGTGCCGCCCCGCACCTCGACACGCGTGGCGTCCTCATGGGAAGCCAACGACTCGGTTGCGACCAGCCGGCCCTCCTGCCGCAGGGTCTCGGCGTAAGCCAGCATGCGGTCGTACAGGGCACGACCCTCGGCCTGCGTGCGGGTGCCCCGCTGACCGGGAGGTTCGAGGATGAGCAGCATGTACCGCACAGAAAACTCCTACACATCCAATGTGTATACGTCGGCCGCGGCCCGCTCGCGGGCGCTGTGGCCTTCGAGCGCGCGATCCCATTCGGCGCCTTGCGCGCCCTTGCGCGGCGTGAGGCCCTGCGCCATGACCGCCACTTCCTCCGCGCCGGCATCGAACTCGGCCACCAGCTCGCGCGTATCGAGGAACAGGCGCGCCACCATGGCGCCGGCCGACTCGATCACCACCAGGTAGCGCGCGGGCTTGCGCAGCGGGGTGTCGCTGTGGCCGCCGGGTGACTCCATGCCATAGCCGTGGTTCATGGCGGCCATCTTGCCATGCGTGCCAGGGCACCACGGGGAGTGCGGGCACGCGCGCATTTCGCCTAATCCGCCCGGCTGGCATGGGCGACGTAGTGCGCCACGGCTTGAATCTGTGCTTCCGTCAGCGTGGCCCGGTACGGCGGCATCGCGCCTACCCCCTCGCGCACGGCCTGGGCCACCCGCGCGGCATCTGGCCGAAGCTCGTCGAGGACCGGACCCACCTCGCCGGTGCTGCCGGCAGCCTTGAGCGTGTGGCACACGGCGCACGGCGGCGACGCGCCCTGCGTGAACAACATCCTGCCCAGCGCCAGCTGGCCCTCCGTGTCGGCGGACCATGTGGGACCGCAACCGAGCGCCAGAGCCAGCATGCTCCACACCCGGATGCGGCTTGTACGCGGCCGGCTCACACCACAACGACCTTCACCGCGTGATCGGCCCAGCTCGCGTTGTTGTAGCCGCGCACGTTCTCGATGCGATGTTCGGGCTGCACGTGGCCGCCCGCATCGGTGGCGCGACTGGCCAGCAAGTGCGTGCCAGGCGTAAGGGTCGCCTCCAGTACGAACTGGCGCCATGCGAACCTGCCGAGATCGGGGCCGACGAAGCGCGCCTCGCGCCATTGCCTGCCGCCGTCCGTCGACACCTCGACGCGGCGCACGGCGTGCAATCCGCCGAACGCCACGCCCTGGATCTGCACCAGCCCACCCCGCAGCGTCCCCTCCTCGCCGCTGGGCGTGTGGATCCACGACTTCACGGGCATCTCCAGCACCGAGGGCTGGCTGGGGGCGGCCTTCTCGCCGGGGGGCGTCATGCGATAGCCGTGCGCCATGATCCGGGCATCGCTCTCGTCGGCGGTGAATGCCAGCCGCTTGATGTACTTGATGTTGTTGACACCCTGGTAGCCCGGCACGATGAGGCGCAAGGGGCCGCCGTGCGCGACCGGCAGCGGCGCGCCGTTCATCTCCCAGGCCAGCAGCGCATCTTCCAGCGCCCGGATGGGCACCGAACGCTCCACCACGACGCTCTTGGGATCCACACCCTCGGGCAGCTTCTCGCCCCCGGTCCCCGTGATGTAGCGCATGTCTGCATCGACACCGCCCAGGGCCGCCGCCACCGCCTTGAGCGGCACCCCCGTCCAGAAAACGCAGCCGGCAGCGCCCACCGTCCACGGCGTGCCGCTGGGCTTGGCGGGAAAGAAGCCCCGGCCGTTGCCTGAACACTGCAGCACCGCGGCCACGGTCTCCACGCCCAGCGTCTTCAGCTCGCGCACGCTCAGCGTGCGCGGCTGCTTCACGCCTTCGACCACCACGGACCAGGCATCGCGATCGGCCACGATGGAGGCATCGGGCGCCGGCAGGTTGTTGCGCACGTACAGCCGATCGGCCGGCGTGATGGGCGCCGAGCCGAAGGCGCCACGGCGCGTCTCCATGGTCTGCGCGCTGTGGACGATGAGGCTGCCCGGATCCTTCCACCCGGCGTAGGCCGGCAAGGACGGCGATGACGGCTGCGCCAGCGCTCGCCCGCTGCTGCCGCACAGGCCGGCGGCCACGGCGCTCGCGCTGCCGGCAAGCAGGTGCCGTCGTTGGAAGGAACGGGGGTCCGCCATGTCGTTGTTCTCCCTTGGATGGGCCGGGCCAGTCCCGGACACAAGGCGGCGATATTAGGAAGCGAGTGCAACCACGAGGTGACGAAACGTCGCAAAGCGAAACACCTACGGCACGCCGTGCGCCTGAGCTTCGAAGGCGGCCTGGATTTCATCCACGCCGCGCGGCCGCACCACGCGCGCCATTTCGTGGCCGTCCTTCATGAACACCAGCGTGGGCCACAGCTTCACGCGGAAGGAGCGGCCGAGCGGGCGGCCCGGCCCGTCTTCGATCTTGAGATGGCGCACGTCCGGGCGTTCGGCAAAGGCCTGGGCGATGAGTGGCTGAGCAGCGATGCAGTACCCGCACCAGGCCGTGCCGAACTCGATCACGCTGCAACCCGGCAGCGCATCGACTTCGTCGCGCGCAAGCGCCTCGGCGGTATAGGGAGTGGTGCTGACGGTCATGATGACTCTGCGCGGGCAAGCGACGGGCCGGGTCGGGGCGCCGTAGACTAAACCAAATGACCTCGGGGTGGCCCATGCACATGAAGTTCCCATTCCCACTTGCCGCCTGCGCACTGGCGCTGCTCGCCGGGTGCGCCACCTACAGCCCGTCGCGCTTCGCGCCGGGCACGCCCATCGATACCGTGACCCAAGCCATGGGGCGGCCGGTCGCCGAGCATCGGCTGCCCGAGGGAGGCCAGCGCCTCGAGTATTCGCACGGGCCTTACGGCCGGCACACCTTCATGATCGACTTCGATACGCAGGGCCGGCTCGTGCGCTGGGAGCAGGTGGCGTCGCAGCCGCACTTCGACGCCATACGCGCCGGCATGACGGCCGAGGAGGTGCGCTCGCGCATCGGCATGCCCTCGGAGGTGTGGTCGATTCCGCGCCAGCATCAGGTGGTGTGGTCGTACCGCTTCGATACGCCCTTCTGCCAGTGGTTCATGGTCGGCATCGGGCCTGAAGACCGGGTGAAGGACACGTCCTATGGGCCAGACCCGATGTGCGATGTGGGCAAGGACGATGACCGCCTCCTGGGCCTGCGCTGGCGGTGAGGCGCGATGCTGCCAACATGGCGCGCTGCTGGCTGGGCGCCCTTGCGCTGTTCGCGGGATGCGCCGCGGTGGAGGAGCCGAGCCGCCTGGCGCTGCGCCCTGCCGAGGCCCGGGCGCTGATCGCAGGGCTCCTGCCGGCCGGCATGGGTGACCGCGCGGGCTGGGCCTCGGATATCCACGCCGCGCTGACCGCGCTCGACATCGAACCCACGCGGGAGCGTATCTGCGCGGTGATCGCGGTCACGGAGCAGGAGTCGGGCGTCCGGGTGGACCCGTCCGTGCCCCACCTGGGCGCCATCACATGGAAAGCCATCGAGGAACGCGCCGAGCGCGCGGGCGTGCCCATGCTGGTCGTGCGCACGACCCTGCAGTTGAACTCGCCCACCGGCAGGAGCTATGCCGAGCGCATCGACGCCGCCCGCACCGAACAGGAACTCAGCCGCATCTTCGAGGACTTCATCGGCATGGTGCCCTTGGGGCACACGCTCTTCGCCGACCTGAACCCGGTGCGCACGGGCGGGCCGATGCAGGTGAGCATCGCGTGGTCCGAGCGCCATGCCCGCGAGCGGACGTATCCCTATCCGGTGGAGGACGGCATCCGCCACGAGGTCTTCACGCGCCGCGGTGGCATGTATTTCGGCATCGCCCACCTGCTTGACTACCCGGCCAGCTACGACCGGCCGCTGTACCGTTTCGCCGACTTCAACGCCGGTCGGTATGCGAGCCGCAATGCCGCGTTCCAGCAGGCGCTGGGCCTCGTGTCGGGCATGGCGCTCGAACTCGACGGCGACCTGGTCCGGCACGACGGGAATGCAGACGCATCCCCCGGCGCCACGGAGCGGGCTGCGCGCGTGCTTGCCAAGCGACTGAAGCTGGACTTTGCGGACATCCGCAGCGCGCTCGAGCGCGGGGACTCGCAGGCGTTCGAGCGCTCGGCGCTGTACCAGCGTGTGTTCGCGATGGCCGATCGCGCGGAGGGCCGTCCCCTGCCGCGCGCCGTGGTACCGCGCATCGCGCTGAAGAGCCCCAAGATCACTCGCAAGCTCACCACCTCGTGGTTCGCCAGTCGCGTGGACCAGCGGCATCAGCGCTGCATGGCGAGGGCCGACAGCCTGAGCGGGTGAGGCCTGCCGAGTGCGAACGGAGGGTGGTGCGCCATGTCGCCGTTGCGGTGGGACACCTGCCACCTCACCGTTCGGGCTGAGCCTGTGGAAGCCCCGCCCGCATCCCGGCACTTCGACAAGCTCAGTGCGAACGGTGGGCGGGTGCGCCATGTCGCCGTTGCGGTGGGACGCCTGCCGCGTCACCGTTCGGGCTGAGTCTGTCGAAGCCCCGCCCGCATCCCGGCACTTCGACAAGCTCAGTGCGAGTGGTGGGCGGTGCGCCATGTCGCCGGGGGCACTTCGACAAGCTCGAAGAAGCTAGCCCAGCTTCGCGCCGTGCTGCTCCAGCAAGCCGCGCAGCAGGGAGCGATGGCAACGCGACTCGTCTTCGCAGTAGCAGCCTACGGAGAAATCGCTGCGGTGCGACAGCGCCGCCAGCAGGTCCAGGGTGTGCTGGTTCTCGGGCGTGGACATCTCCTGCCGGTACTTGCGGGCGAACGCGGACCACTGCGTTTCGGTGGTGGCGTGCTGCGCGAGTTTCATGGTGTCCACGCTGGGCGCGAGGTTGGGGAACCACACGTCGTAGAACCCGCGCGATGCGTACTCGGCCTTGGGCACGCCGCGCGGCGGCCTGCGCACCGTGCCGATGCGCAGGCCTTCACCCGGCGCGCGCTCGGTGCCGAGCCTCACGATGCGAACCGCCATGTGTTGATCTCCCAGTCAGCGTTCCCGCGCACAAAGCAACCTGCCAGCGATACATCACAAGGGCCGCCACAGCAGCCATCGCCGCTGACGCTCCAAGCCTGTACCCGTAAGACATCGGCAACACATCCTCCGCAGGTTCAGCCCGCCTTCGGCCGCCGCGACCATCGACGGTACACCCGCATGAAGGGCGCGGCGGACGAGCCGTGCAGCAGCACCGACAGCGCGATGGTCACCAGCACCGCATCGGCCAGCACCATGTGGCCGTCGACCTCGGCGCCATGCGAGACAGCGTAGGCGAGGTAGTACAGCGAGCCGATGCCCCGAATGCCAAACCAGGCGGCCAGGCGGCGCTGGGCGCGGGTGTAGGGCAGCCGCCAGGTCGTGGCATACACCGCCACCGGCCGCACCACGAAGATGAGCGCCAGCGCCAGGCCCACGGTGGCCGGCGTGAAAGCCGCGGGCGTGAGCAGGCTGCCCACCAGCAACATCACGGTGAACTCGGCGAGCTTCTCCAGATCGAGCGTGAAGTCGAGCACCTCCTTGGCCATGTAGGCCGAGGCCAGGCGCGGGTCAGCCGCCACGGAGAGCCCGGGGTCTTCCACGCTGTCGGAAGCAGCGGCGGTGGCGACCACGGCCCGCTCGTCCAGGTCGTCCGGGCTGCGCTCCTGCTCGACATGGCGCATCGCCAGGCCCGCCGCGAAGACGGCGAGGAACCCATAGCTGTGCGCCGCGAGCGCCGCGCCGTAGGTCAGCGCGATGAGGCCCAGAGTGAGAAAGCTCTCCATGCCCAGCGCCTGCGAACGAGAGCAGCGCAGGTAAACCACCGCGCGGCTGAAGAGCGTGCCCAGCCCCCAGCCGATGCCCAGCCCGGCGCCCACGGCCCAGCCGAGGTCCACCGTCCACCAGCGCACACCCGCCGGGCCCAGCTCATGGGCGCCGAGCAGGCCGAGCCCGAGCATCACGAAGGGGAAAGCCGTGCCGTCGTTGAGGCCACCCTCGCCGGTCAGGCTGAAGCGCAGCCGGTCGCGGTCGCGCGCATGCTCCACCTGCACATCGGACGCGAGTACCGGGTCGGTGGGCGCGAGCACGGCAGCGATGAGCACGGCCGCACCTGACGTAAAGCCGATCGCCATGGCCACGCCCGTGAGCAGCGCGATGCTGAACACCATCGCCAGGGTGGCCAGCAGCAGCGGCGCGCGCCACAGCGGATCGGACAACGGCACGCGCAACCGCAAGCCCACGGCGAACAGCGAGACCAGCACGGCCGCTTCGGCCAGCCGCTCCAGCAACACCGCGTCATCGGCCAGCGACAGCTGCAGGAAGCCCAGCCCCTGCGGCCCCAGCAGCCATCCGGCGCCCAGGTACAGCGCGGAGGTGCTGAAGGGCATGTTCTGCCGCCAGGTGTCGGTGGTGCCGATGACGATCAGCAGCACGCCGACGATGAGGCACCAGGTGACGAAGGTGGCGGGCATGTGAGGGAGCGCGCGGCCCGGTCACTGCGGCGAATCGAGCGACTCCAGGCGGCGGTAGAGCGTGCGCAGGCTGAACTGCGCACGGTACGCGGCATTGGCCGCGAGGATGCGGTACTGCCCGTCGAACAGGATGTGCGGCTCGGGCAGCCCTTCGAGGTAAGACACCCGCTCCGGCTGCAGGCCGCTACTGCCGGATCCGGGCGGGGTGGTGGCAGGATGAGCCAGCATGTCGGCCTCATTCTGCCAAGCATGCCAGGTCATGCCATGGCGCTTGGGGAGACTGTGCAGTGTTTGACACTCCGTGGACCTTAAGAAAACCGATGGATTTGTCGTCCTGGCTCGGCGCAAACCGCAGCGATACCAGGAGGTATGGCGAGGATTTGCACCGACGCC
>CBINKC010000182.1:0-7491 GCA_966251135.1 uncultured Burkholderiaceae bacterium | reverse complement strand
CGCCGACGCGGCCCTGTTCAGCATCGACGCGGCCACCGGCGCGCTGTCGTTCAACGCCGCCCCCGACTACGAAGCGCCGGCCGACGCCAACGCCGACAACGTCTACGACGTGACCGTGCAGGCCAGCGACGGCACCCTCGCCGACACCCAGGCCATCGCAGTGGCAGTGACCCCGGTGAACGAGAACGCACCGGTCATCACCAGCAGCGGGGGTGGGGCCGCGGGCTCGGTGAGCGTGGTCGAGCGCGTTGCGAACGTCACGACCGTCGCCGCCACCGATGCCGACCAGCCCGCGCAGACGCTGACCTACACCATCGTCGGTGGAGCAGATGCCGTGCTGTTCAGCATCGACCCTTCGACGGGTGCCCTGAGGTTCATCAGCGCGCCCGATTTCGATGCCCCGGCCGATGCCGGCGCCGACAACATCTATGACGTGATCGTGCAGGCCAGCGACGGCACTTTCGCCACCACCCAGAACCTGTCCGTCACCGTGACGGAGGTGAGCGAAGCCGTTCTCGACTTCCCGCTGCCCGATGCCAGCGGCAGCTCTTTCTTCGATGACGTCCACGTGCCTAGATCGGCCGGCACCCTGAACCCCGGTACAGCGAACCCCTCGCCATCAAGTGCCAGCAGTGCGCGGGCGGATGTGGTGCTGACGGCGTCGGCAAACAGTGCGGCGGCGTCTTCCCTGTCGCTGTACCGCGATGCCTCCCCACGCGTCCTGCGCACTGTGGAAGACATGATCCGCTCCTCGCGCAGCGGCCCCGCCGCCGAGGAGATCGCGATCAAGGCCTGGTGGGCCGGGGTGCAGGCGTCGCAGCACAACCATGAGCACGACGAACACGAGTGGCGCATCTCCCCCGCGTCAGGCCAGCATCCATACGGCGACGGCGATTCATCGGGCGCGTTCGACGAATGGGTGGTCCATGCGGGCCTTGTCAGCCTGTCCGCGGGTGTCACATGGTGGACCGGGCGGTCCTCGGGGTTGCTCGCCAGCGTGCTGGCCTCCGTGCGTGCGTGGCAAAGCTTCGATCTGCTGCCCGTGCTCAAGCGCGATGAAAAGGAGAAACGCCGGTTGCTCCTCGACGAGCAGCACGGCGATGAGGAGGAAGGGCATTCGGGTGGCCCGCAGCCCGGCCAGCCCGGTCAGCCCAAAACCCCCGCCATGCAACTGGAGGCAGACGAGTGAAATTCATGCGTAGCCCGTCCTTGCGCATGGCGCTGGGGCTGTTGTCCCTGGCGCTGACGCTGTTGCTGGCGGCCGATCTGGTGTTCCGGGTGTTTCCGCTTGACGGTGAGGAGGAGTGGCATCGCCGGGAGCACCTGGCGCAGCGCCTGGCCTCGCAGGTGGTGAGCCAGTACAACCTCGAGCCGTCGCGCCTGGAGGCGATGCTTCCCGAGATGCTGGGCGCCGATCCGGCGCTGCGTTCCATCGGCCTGCGGCTCGACGGCGGCCAGCTGGTGGCCGCATCGCCCGGGCACGACACGATGTGGCGCCCCTTGGACAAGTCGGCCGAGGGGAACACGCAGTTCGCCGTCTCCGTCTCGCGTCCGCGGCAGTCGATTCCCTGGGCTCAGGTCGAGGTGGTGTACCACCCGATGAACTGGAACGCCTGGTGGTCGCCGCAGGTGCGCATGCTGATCTTCTTCAGCATCGGGGCCATGCTCTTCTTCGCGCTGTACCTGCGCCGTGCATTTCAGTACCTGGATCCCGGCAAGGTGGTGCCGCAAAGGGTGCAGATGGCCTTCGACGCGCTCAGCGAAGCGGTCGTCGTGCTCGACCAGGACGGTCGCATCGTGATGTTGAACCAGGCGTTCGACGCGCTCACCCCGGATGCGGCGAGTTCCCCCGTGGGCCGGCGGCCGCACGACCTGGCATGGCTGCAACCCAGCGTGCCGCAGGAGGTTGTGCCGTGGGTCGCCTGCATGGAGCAGGCCTCGGTAAACGTCGGCATCGAATACGAAGCTGCATCGCCCGCGCGACCGCTGCGCAAGCTCATCGTCAACTGCTCCCCCGTCGTCGACGACAAGGGCAGGGTGCGTGGCTGCGTCATTTCATTCACCGACGTGACGGCGCTCGACGCCGCACACCGCCGGCTCGTGCAGGTGATGGAGGAGCTGCGTGGCTCCAAGGAACAACTCGAGCGCCAGAACGTCGATCTGCGCCGCATGGCGACCGAGGACCCGATGACCGGCAGCATGAACCGGCGAGCCTTCTTCCCGCTGCTCGAATCCCTGTTCGAGCACGCGCGCCGCCACGGGAAGCCGCTGACCGTGCTCATGGCGGACATCGACAGGTTCAAGGCGATCAACGACATCTACGGGCACGCTGCGGGCGACCGTGTCATCCAGGGGTTCGCAGCCATCTTGCGGCGCGGCGTGCGGCAGAACGACATCATCTGCCGCTACGGCGGCGAGGAGTTCTGCATCGCATTGCCCGGGGCTGACGCGCAACTGGCCGCGACCATCGCCGAGAGGTTGCGCGCCATGGCGGCAGCGGAGTTGGGCGGCTGCATCGCGTTGGGCGACGCGCCCGTCGTCACCGCGAGCTTCGGCATCGCCCAGATCACCGAATCCGTGCCCCAGGCGCCGCAACTCGTCGACCAGGCCGACCAGGCGCTTTACAGGGCCAAGCGCTCCGGGCGCAATCAGGTGGTGCAGTTCGAGACTGAGGGCGCGATGGCCGGCGAGCGGGCGTGAAGGGCGGGGGCTGGGCCCTCATGTGAACTCGCCATGAGGGAAATCATGGGTGCGTACCACTGAGTGGGCATCGCCAGCATGGTGGCGCAATACCGATCAGCTCCCCTGGCGACGTGCCAGCACGCCACAGCCGCCCATGTCCATGTCTTTGCACCCTGTCGCGTTTCCCGTTAGCACCAAGAGGCCCGACCTGGCCGGCGTTCGGGTGGCCTTGGCATGCATGCCGTGGCGACTTCCCCGGTTGCCGGCGATCGGGCTGGCTTCCATCAAGGCCGCGGCCCTTGAGGCTGGCGTGGGCGGCTGCGACGTGCTCTATCTCAACGACCGCTGGTTCCGGTTTCTGCTGGAGCATGGTCGCTTCTCGCAGGAGCTGCGTAGCAAGAGCTACAGCGCATTCAGCCGGATCATCAGCGATCTGTCGCGGGTCATCCTGGCGGCGGAGTGGATGTTCAGCTCGGCTGTCTTCGGGAGCTACGTGTGCACGCCGCAGGAATATGCAGCCATCTTCAGCAAGGAAGCCGCCGATCACCCCTATGCGAGGTTTTGCGACGACGTGATGGCCAATGCTCATCTCGCGCAGGCATTCGTCGACGAGTGCGTGAGCCAGACGGACTGGAGCGGCTACGGCCTGATCGGCTTCAGCTGCGTCTTCGACCAGCTCATGCCCTCGCTGGCCCTGGCCAGGAAGCTCAGAAGCGCGGGCTTTGCCGGGAAGCTCGTGCTGGGCGGGCCGCTGTGCGAGGGCAGCGTAGGCAAGCACATCCTCGAACTGTTCGATTTCGTGGATGCGGTGTTCGACGGCGAAAGCGAGTTGTCGTTTCCGGCCTACCTGGCGCAGCTCGTCCGCCCGACAGGGGCGAAGGCCCCCGGTGTGTGGCAGCGCGCGCCCGATGGCGCGGTCTTCAAGGCGCAGGGAAGCTCCGCGGTGCGCGAGATGGACGCTTTGCCCGTGCCCGTGTACACGGACTACTTCGAGGAAGTCGACCGTCACGGGCTGATGAGGCGCGAAGAAGTGCCCTTCCCGATCGAGGCGTCGCGCGGCTGCTGGTGGGGTGAGCACCACCACTGCGTCTTCTGTGGCCTCAACGGCTCGGACATGGCCTACCGCAGCAAGTCGCCGGAGCGTATCCATGAGGAGATCAAGGCGCAGCACGCGGCCTACGGGCTCAGTTACGTCTCCTTCACCGACAACATCGTCAGCCCGAAGTTCATGCGCCCGCTCATCGGGGAGTTGGAGAAGGAACCGCTGCCGATCAAGTTTTTCATCGAAACCAAGTCGAACCTCTCGCGGCGCCAGATCAAGGAATACAAGCGCGTGGGGATCGAAGCCATCCAGCCCGGGATCGAATCGCTGAGCAGCCATGTCTTGGAGCTCATGGACAAAGGCGTCAACGCCTTGGGCAACGTGGCGTGCCTGAAGTACTGCAAGGAAGCGGGCGTGCGGCCCTACTGGAACTTGCTGTACGGGTTTCCTGGAGAAAGGCGCGAGGACTACGAGCAGATCCGCAGTTTCCTGCTGGCCATGGTGCACTTGGACCCGCCGGAAGGCACAGGCGCAATGAAGCTGACTCGGTTCAGCCCTTCGTACACCAATTCCGAGGCCTTGGGCTTCCATGACCGGCGCCCGGCGACCTACCACCGCCTGATCTATCCGTACCCCGACGACGTCATTGCGGAGTTGGTCAACACCTTCGACTTCTCGTTCCGTGATGACCTGGACCGGGATGCGCTGGTGCGACCCATCGACGACTTCATCGCCGTATGGAAGCGTTACCCGAAGGCGGGAACATTGGTGCTGACCGATGACCGCTCCGGCGTCCCCACGCTTTATGACAGCCGCTTCAATCGCGTGCGGGACAGCAAGGCACTGACCCCGCTGGAGAAGGTCGTTTATGAGTTCTGTGATGTGCCGCGCGGCTTCGCGGACATCGCCTGCGCCGCGGCTGAGCACGATCCCGGCGTGACGGACGCACAAGTGCGCGTCCTGCTCGAAAGCTTCGTTGCCGACCGCTTTATGCTGACCGAGGCTGACGCCTGGCTCAGCCTGGCGCTCCACGACGCCGAGTTCATACCCTGGTACGACAGGGCCTTGGCAGAGCGATGGAGGCTTTTCGAAGAAGGGAAGGGCCCGCGCCCCAAGTGGTGATCGGGTGATCGGGTGATCGGGTGATCGCGGAAGATCACGTTGGGCGTCGGCTTGCTGGCGCTGGCGCACTGGCCTGACAGGCAATGTGCCTTGCTGGCTGTGGTTCTCAACCACGCGGTGCCAGGACGACCTGTAAGCCTACAGGCCTTCGGCCGGCGCTCTGATCGCATTGCTTGCCTTGACGCCTTGACGCCTTCGCCACGGTACCCGGTGTTGCTTGCAAGGCATCGGCAGACGGAGGGTGCCTTCACTCCTTCACTCGCGAGGCCGATGCCGCCCCCGGAGCGCCCTGCGCCTTCAGCCCGACCGTAGCCAGCGGCGCGCGTCAAGGTAGTTGTCGCCTCGTTCATGCAGCCAACGGCTGAATATCTTTGGCCCTCGCGTTTGCCATGAAGACCGACTCACGCTCGGGGTTGAGCGTGACGGGACCGACTGGCGTCCAATTGCGCGTAGCACCCGACCAGCGAGCTGGGTTCATCGACCGGGCGTGGATGTAAAGCGCGTGCCGGGCATCCAGGATGGCGCGGTCATGACCGTCGTGACGCTGTGCGGGACTGACGTAACGGATCCCACTGTGGCGGTGATCGTGGTTGTACCAACGCACGAAGCCAGCGGCCCAGGTGCGTGCCGCATCGAGATCGACAAAGCCCTTGGCGGGGAACTCCGGTCGGTACTTGGCCGTGCGGAACAGCGACTCGGCGTAGGCGTTGTCGTCGCTCACGCGAGGCCGCGAGTAGGATGGCTTCACACCCAGCCAGTTGAGCATCGCCAGCACCGTCGTGGCCTTGAGCGTGGAGCCGTTGTCACCGTGCAGCACTGGCTTGATCGTCATGGCGGCAATGCCCTCGGCAAGCGCGGTGCGACGCACCAGATGCACGGCATGCTCCGAGTCGTCCGAGTCGTGGACCTCCCAGCCCACGATCTTGCGGCTGTACAGATCCAGGATTAGGTACAGGTGGAACCAACGGCCCATCACCGTAGCGGGCAGGTAGGTCATGTCCCAGCACCAGACCTCGCGCGTGGCGGTCGCGGTCGGCGCGCGTTGCCTGTGGGCTGGCCCGTGCGTCCTCGGGATCGGTCAGCGCCGTGGTGCAGCTGGCCCGCCACTTGTCCAACTCGGCCGGGTACACGCCGTGTTCGCGGCACCAGGCGCTCTTGTTCGCTTCGCTCATCGCTGCCGTGGCGATCACGGCCTCAAGTCGGGCGCCCGCAGTCCAGGCCCGCCCGCGGGCGGGCCTGGACTGCGCATCCTCGCGCCAGCGCTCCAGGGTTCCCGCTCCAACACCAACTTCCTGCGCCACCACCTCCAGTGATGCGCTCTCGGGCGGCAGCAATCTTGCCACTGCCCTGTCCTTGAATGCCTGTCCGTATCGAGCCACTCTCGTCCTTCATCGCCGCCCCCGGGTTCTTGGTTCTATCGAGGCGACAACTATTCTGACGCGGGGGGCCAGGAGCGCCGTCCTGCGTCGGCGGCGTGTGCATAGGGCCCCAGAAGCAACCCAGAAGCAGAGCTGCCAGCCTTTGTGGGGCTGGCAGCTTCATGTTGACGAATCAAGCGGTCAACAATTGTTCATCGCTACGGGTGGTTCCTCCTTCCATCTTCCATCAAACAGGGACGAAGGGATTCGGATCGGAGGAATCATCGGGCGGAGGGGGATTGTTCTTGACCCATCGCATCCAGCTGGAGTGATCCTTGCCTTCCTTGAGGGCTTGCTCCATCGTGAGTTGGGTGCCTATGTAGGAGTCAACCTGCTTTGCCCACACAAGGCCCCAGTCTTTGGCTGGGTTATCGCCGGACTTGAGTCGCCACGTATTGAGGCGATCAAGTCCCAACTGCACGGGGTCTCCGTAATTGTTGCCCTGTGTCGTCTTGATTCTCTCCACTAGATCAATGGTGGCCCTTTCCGAAGCGAGTGAGTTGACCGTGATCCAACTCATGGGTGACCCATTGCCCGTGGCGGCTTTTTCGAGATCCGCCAGGGTGGTGTCCAACGCGTCCAGCTGGCGAGTGCCCTCGGGGTTGGTTCCATAGAGGTTGGGAACTGTCTTGGACTCTTCTCTTATGGTCTTCCAGGTATCGAGATAAGAGTTCGCCTGAGCGGTTGCGCGCTCGTTGTATCCCACCACGGAATTTGCCAACCAGAGACTTCCCTCGACGGCCTCCTGCTGGGCCCATCTCGACTCGTCTTTTAGCTCGACTGACATCATTCCAGTCAAGTCTTTTACCGACAGCCCGTATTGCTGGGCGATCTTTTCATCGAGTGCATCGAGGTCGTCGAGATCTTTGCGCAGCGACCAGGCTTCGGTGAGCAACTTGTCGAGTTGGTTGCGGTCGCTCGTCAACTTCGAGTAGTACGACTTTGCGTTCTTCTCCCAGGTTTCAATATCGTCACTCTTGTTCGAAGGCTCGAAAGTTTGGTCCTCGAGGTATTGACCAGCTTCCTGGAACTTCGCACTGAGTTGCCGCAGTTTTTCGCTGCGTATAGCCCAGTTTTCCGCGTACGTCTCGATCGTTAGCGGCGGGGTTGGCGCGGATCCCGTAGGCGCTGCCCCGGGAGTTGCGCCCGGAGTAGCACCTGGCGTGGTACCCGGTGTGGCGCCTGGTGTGGCGCCTGGTGTGGCGCCTGGTGTGGCGCCTGGTGTGG
>CBINKC010000181.1:0-7577 GCA_966251135.1 uncultured Burkholderiaceae bacterium | reverse complement strand
TTTATACCCGCTTATCCTACCACCCACCTCCCACCCCACGACACTAGGGACGCGGCGCGATGGCGCCGCCCGGATACTGCGCCGGGCGGCGGCGATGCGTCAACCGTGGCGCTGCTCGAATTCCTTCATGTAGGCGACCAGCGCCTGCACGCCTTCGAGGGGCATGGCGTTGTAGATGGACGCGCGCATACCGCCCACCGAGCGGTGGCCCTTGAGCTGCACCAAACCGCGCTCCTGCGCGCCCTTCAAGAAGGCTTCGTCCAGCGCGTCGTCGCTCAGCTTGAACGGCACGTTCATCAGCGAGCGGTCTTCGCGCGCGATGGGGCTCCGGTAGAAGCCGGTCGCGTCGAGGTAGTCGTACAGGAGGGCCGCCTTGGCCTCGTTGTGTCGCTGCATTGCGGTGACGCCGCCTTGCGCCTGGATCCAGTTGAACACCAGGCCCGCGATGTAGATCGAGTAGGTGGGCGGGGTGTTGAGCATGGAGTCAGCCTCGGCCTGCTCCTTGAAATCGAAGGCCGAGGGCGTGATGGGCAACGCGTCGCCGATGAGATCCTCGCGCACGATCACGATGGTCAGGCCCGCGGGACCGATGTTCTTCTGGGCGCCCGCGTAGATGAGGCCGTAGCGGCTCACGTCCATGGGGCGCGACAGGATCTCGGAGGACATGTCGCACACCAGCGGCACGCCGCCGGTGTCGGGTGTCCAGTGGTACTGGACGCCGCCGATGGTTTCGTTGCCGCAGATGTGCACGTAGGCGGCCTGCGGGTCGAGCTTCCAGGTGTCTTGCCGTGGGATGGCGGTGAAGTTCGTGGCCTCGCCGCTGGCGGCCACGTTGACGCTGCAGTACTTCCGGGCTTCCTTGATCGACTTTTGCGACCAGATGCCGGTGTCCACGTAATCGGCGCGGGTGCGGCCGCGCAGCAGGTTCATCGGGATGAAGGCGTTCTGGCCGATGGCGCCTCCCTGCAGGAACAGCACCTTGTAGCTCGACGGCACACCCATCAGCTCGCGCAATAGCTGCTCGGCCTCGGCATGGATGCCGATGAACTCCTTGCCCCGGTGGCTCATCTCCATGACGGACATGCCGCAGCCGTGCCAATCCAGCATTTCGTCGGCGGCTTGACGCAGCACAGGTTCGGGCAAGGCGGCGGGGCCGGCGCTGAAGTTGAAGACGCGGGTCATGGTTCGGCTTTCGTGGAGGTGGGATGGGGTCGGCTGGCGCCGAAGGGCAATGCTAACCAACCGTCTCCGTCGGGCTGTGTGCGGCGGGGTCGTTTGCCCATCTCGCCGGGCTCTGCGCCGTGCGGCAAGGTGTCGCAAACACAGGCAAGCGACCAACGTGCGGGTTCTTACGATGGCTGCATCGCATTGACCCAGATTGACCCGATGAGTCAGGAGTGTCCCGGGCGGGCAACTACGATTGGTTGCCAATTAAACATCTGCTAATCTGCGCGCCCCAAATAACAACCGGAGAGAGGGAAATGAGGAAAGCTCTTGTGGCAGCTGCTGCAGTAGTTGCGTTGTCAGGCTGCGCCAGCATCTTTAACGGGCAGACTCAGGCCGTTTCGATTCGCAGCGAGCCCGAAGGCGCTGCCGTCACGGTGACGAATCGGTCTGGGGAGAAGATCCATACGGGAACGACGCCTGTGACATTGACCCTCAAGCGTGGGGCCGGGTACTTCAAGTCCGAGGCCTATACGGTGGTGCTCAGCAAGGAGGGATTCGACAAGAAGGAGATCACTATTACCGGCACGGTCAACGGCTGGTACATCGGGAATATCCTGTTTGGCGGTCTCATCGGGATGCTGGCCGTCGATCCGGTCACCGGAGCGATGTATTCGTTCCCCGAATCGGTGAGTGGAGCGCTCCAAGCTCAAACTACCGAAACGCCAAAGACTTCAATGTCGCACGATACGCTGACGATCGTATCTACCGACAGGCTCACGCCTGAGCAAATGAAGTCGGCAAAGTTGCTGACGGCAGCAAACTGATATTGAGTGAGTCGCGGCTCCTCGTGACGGCCAAGGGGTACACCTATCGCAGCGACACGGGAGCATGGAGACAGGCGGGTGTCTGCACTACACCTGCCTTACTCCTGATGACTCTCGATTGCGTCCTGCCTTTGTGACGACACGTGCCGTTGTCCGCAAAGGGTGATGCCGCCCGCTGCTAGCGCTGCGCGGTGCAGCGCTAGCAGCGGCTGGAAGCAAATCGCACGAGCCACGTGCTCGTTCAAAACAGAAAGTACCGCTGCGCCATCGGCAGCACGGCGGCCGGCTCGCAGGTGAGCAGCTGGCCGTCGGCACGCACCTCGTAGGTTTGCGGGTCCACCTGCATGGCGGGCGTGTAGGCGTTGTGCACCATGTGCGCCTTCTTCACCGCGCGGCAGCCTTGCACCGCCGCGATGGCCTTGTGCAGGCGCAGCCGCTCATGCACCCCCGCGCCCAGCGCCGCCTGGCTCAGGAAGGTGAGCGAGCCGCGGTGCAAGGCACCGCCGTAGGCGGCGAACATGGGCCGGTAGTGAACCGGCTGCGGCGTGGGGATGGAGGCATTGGGGTCGCCCATCGCGGCGGCCGCGATGAAGCCGCCCTTGAGCACCAATGCGGGCTTCACGCCGAAGAAGGCCGGTTTCCACAGCACAAGGTCGGCCCACTTTCCTTGTTCGATGCTGCCCACCTCGTGCGCGATGCCGTGCGTGAGGGCAGGGTTGATGGCGAGCTTGGCGATGTAGCGCTTGACGCGCGCGTTGTCGTGGCGCTCGCTGTCGCCGGGGAGCTGGCCGCGCTGCTGCTTCATCTTGTGCGCGGTTTGCCAGCAGCGCAGGATCACCTCGCCCACCCGGCCCATGGCCTGGGAGTCGGAGCTGAACATGCTGATCGCGCCCAGGTCATGCAGGATGTCCTCGGCAGCGATGGTCTCGCGGCGGATGCGGCTCTCTGCGAAGGCCAGGTCCTCGGCGATGGAAGCATCGAGGTGGTGGCACACCATGAGCATGTCCAGATGCTCGTCCAGCGTGTTCACCGTGTAGGGCCGCGTCGGGTTGGTGGAGCTGGGCAGCACGTGGCCTTCGCCTACCACCTTGAGGATGTCGGGTGCATGGCCGCCGCCCGCGCCTTCGGTGTGGAAAGTGTGGATGGTGCGGCCCTTGAACGCGGCGATGCTGTCCTCGACGAAGCCGCTCTCGTTGAGCGTGTCGGTGTGGATGGCGACCTGCACGTCGGTCTCTTCGGCCACGGACAGGCAGGTGTCGATGGCCGCCGGCGTGGTGCCCCAGTCCTCGTGCAGCTTGAGTGCAATGGCGCCGGCCTCCACCTGCTGGCGCAGCGCCTCGGGCCGGCTCGCGTTGCCCTTGCCGAAGAAGCCCAGGTTCATCGGGAACGCGTCGGCTGCCTGCAGCATGCGCGCGATGTTCTCGGGGCCCGGCGTGCAGGTGGTGGCAAAGGTGCCCGTGGCCGGGCCGGTGCCGCCGCCCAGCATGGTGGTCACCCCGCTCGTCAGCGCTTCCTCGATCTGCTGCGGGCAGATCCAGTGGATGTGCGTGTCGATGCCGCCGGCCGTGACGATCATGCCTTCGGCCGCAATGATCTCGGTGCCCGGGCCGATGACGATGTCCACGCCCGGTTGCACGTCGGGGTTGCCGGCTTTGCCGATCTTCGCGATGCGCGAGCCGCGGATGCCGATGTCGGCCTTCACGATGCCCCAGTGGTCGACGATGAGTGCGTTGGTGAGTACGCAATCGACAGCGTCATGCGCGCCGGGGCCGTTCTCGCGCTGCGACTGGCCCATGCCGTCGCGGATGGTCTTGCCGCCGCCGAATTTCACCTCCTCGCCGTAGCCGCCCGCGGCCAGCGTGAGATCGTGTTCCACCTCGATGACGAGGTCGGTGTCGGCCAGGCGCAGCCGGTCGCCGGTGGTCGGGCCGAACATCTCGGCATAGGCGCGTCGCGAGATCTTTGCCATGGTCAGAGCGCTCCCTGCACCAGACCGCGAAAGCCATACACGCGGCGCGCGCCGGCGTAATCGACGAGTTCCACGGTGCGCTGCTGGCCGGGCTCGAAGCGCACGGCGGTGCCGGAGGCGATGTTCAGCCGCATGCCGCGTGCGGCCTCCCGGTCGAAGCGCAGCGCGGCATTGGTCTCGGCGAAGTGGTAGTGCGAGCCGACCTGGATGGGCCGGTCACCGCTGTTTTCGACCACGAGCGTGATCCTGCGGCGCCCCGGGTTGAGTTCGATGTCTGGGCCGTCGGTGAGCAGCTCGCCGGGGATCATCACTTCCTCCGCTGCCACCACAGCAGGCCCAGCACCACCGCCAGCGCCAGGAACCCCCAGGCGTCGGTGGCGTGCCAGTGGACCGCGCCGGGTGCACCGTGGCCCTCGTGGGCGACGGCCAGCGCGGGCACGGCGGAGAGGTTCAGCATGACGAGTGTTCGCATCGAGGTTCCTCCTGGATCAGGCAATGGGCTGGTGCACGGTGACGAGCTTGGTGCCGTCGGGAAAAGTGGCTTCCATCTGGATCTCGGGGATCATCTCGGGAACGCCTTCCATCACGTCGCCGCGCGTGAGCACGGTCTTGCCCTCGCTCATGAGCTGCGCCACGGTCTTGCCTTCGCGGGCGCCTTCCATGATGGCTGCGCTGATGAGTGCCACGGCTTCGGGGTAGTTGAGCTTGAGGCCGCGTGCCTTGCGCCGTTCGGCGAGCAGGGCTGCGGTGAAGATGAGCAGCTTGTCTTTCTCGCGGGGGGTGAGTTCCATGGGGGTCAAGGCGGAAGGTGTGCGGCATGGTAGGGCACGACTGCGGCAGGCCGCTTCGGGTGGTCGCGGACGGTGGGTGCAGGGTGTGCCCGGCGCTTCGACAAGCTCAGCGCGAACGGTAGGTGGAGTGAGGGGCGCTTCGACAGGCTCAGCGCGAACGGGGTTTGGTTGGTGCGAACGGGTTTGGTTGGTGCGAGCGGGTTTGGTTCGTGAGGACGGGGTTGGGTTGGTGAGGACGGGGTTGGGTTGGTGAGGACGGGGTTGGGTTGGTGAGGACGATGTCCGGCTTCGCGGGTACGTTGTCCGGCTCGGTGCAAACTGGTCCCGGGGCACCGACATGGGCCTGCTGACCGGCCTGCCTTCAGGCACTCTGCTCGTGTGTTGTTTGCTCGACGCGTTACGGCCAGCCGCCGAGCGGCGATCATGTCGGCCTCGCCATCGAATCGCCATGACGCTTCCCTTTCCCGACGACGATCCCCGGCCCGTGGAGCCGCTGCAGCCGAACCTGGAAGACTGCTGCGGTAACGGCTGCGATCCTTGCATCTTCGACCTCTACGATGCCGAGCACGAGCGCTATCGCGTGGCGCTGCGCGAGTGGGAGGCGCGGCAGTCGCAGCGGCGGGGCGGTGGATCGGACTGAACTGAATTGGGATTCGGCCCGGGGGCGCCGTTCACGCCTTGGTGCGTATGGGCTCCCGGCCCCAGCGCGCGGCCTCGTGTGTCTTGCGCATCAATGCCGCGATCACCGGCCCCCACAACAGAGAACGTCGCCGCCGCACCGGGCGCTGGCGTTGCACGACCGGCTCGCCCCGGTGGTGCCGCATCACGGCACCCGCCAGCATGGCGGACGCGGCACCCGCGAGCATGGCACCGCCCACCCACGGCACCGGATCGCTCTCCAGACGCCCGCGCAGGCCGGTGAGCCGGCCGGGGGGCTCCGTCGTGACGGAGGCGGGTGACGCGGGCGGCGCATGTCGCGGGGCCGGCGTCGTGGCCGTGCTGACGTGCCTTCGGGCCGTGGTGGCGCGGGTGGCGGATAGGGACCCGGCGGCCGGCGCGTGCGATGCCGCTGGCGACCCCCGGGCCGGACGCGCAGCCTCGGCGCTCGGGGCCGCCTGCTCGCGCAGCGAGCCGTGGGTGCGTGCGTAAGCCGCCGCGAGTTCGGCGCCGAGCAGGAAGATCTGTGCCGAGTAGTACACCCACACCAGCAACACGACCAGCGAGCCTGCAGCACCGAAGCCGGAGGCTACCGCGCCCTTGCCGATGTACAGGCCGATCAGGAACTTACCCACCGTGAACAGCAAGGCCGTGACCGCCGCACCCACCCACACGTCGTGCCAGCGGATTTCCACGTGCGGCAGGAACTTGTAGATCATCGCGAACAGGGCGGTCACGAGGGCAAAACTCACGAGCAGGTTGAACACGCTCGCCAGCACCTCCCAGCCGCCGAACATCGGATCCCAGAAGCGGCCGAGGGCGGCGATGACTGCACTGACGACCAGCGACACCAGCAGCAGGAAGCCGATGCCCATGACCATGGCGAGCGTGACGATGCGCGTGCGGATGAACCCCCACACCCCGCTGGGCTGCTCGCGCTCCGGCGCGTGCCAGATGGCGTCCAGGGCCGCCTGCAACTCGGCGAGCACGGTGGTGGCGCCCAGCACCAGCAGCACCACGCCGATGACGGTGGACACAATGCCTTCTTCCGGCTTCGATGCGCTCTGGAGCAGGCTTTCGACGGCTTGGGCGGCGTCTTCGCTCACCATGCCCTGCAGCTGCTGCACCAGGGCGCCGCGCGCGGCCTCCTCTCCGAAGACCAGCCCCGCCACGGCAATTGCGATGAGCAGCAGCGGGGCGATCGAGAAGGCCGTGTAGTACGAGAGGGCCGCGCCCTCGCTCCACGCGCGGTGCTCCACCCAGCCGGACACCGCTTTCTTCATCACGCCCCACGCCTGCCTGGCATTCATCGCGCCTCTCCGTGCCGTCCTGAACAGCGCGAGTCGCAGCAAACGCCATGCCCGCGGCACGGCGTGGTATGCCTCAGCGGCGCGGCGGACGGCCCTGCCGCTCGGGCCCCGCGGGCGGACGGCCGTGCCCACGGGCGGGCCCCGGCCGGGGCGGCATGTCGCGCGGCCGCTCTTCGCGCTCTCGCCGGGCGGTGGCGAGCAGCGTGTCCAGCGACTGGGGATCGATGCCTTTCAATGCACAGAAATTCGCGGGCGTCAGCGTGGTGCGTTCGAAATCGCGCAGCAGCGTCGCACGCGTGCGACGGCCCTCCTCGGCCTGCTCGCGCTTGGCCTGCTGCTGTGCGCGGCGGCGTGCCAGCTCCTCGGTGGCGGCCTCGCGGTGCGCCTCGCTGACCTCGCCAGCGGGCTGGCCGTCGAGGTCATAACGATGCGGCGAGCGCGTCAGCGCAATGAGGTAACCCGTGCTGCCCGTGTAGCGCCGCAGGAATCCCGTGAGGGCCTGCTTGGTGAAGACACCGGGGGCGCGCTGCTGGATATCGGTCTGGATGTGCAGCTTCAGGGGCTTGAAGCTGCCGCCGAACAGGGCCGGGAAGTGCTCCCGGAGTTGGTCGGCGCAGTCCGCTTGTCGCGGCTTCTCCTCGGGGGTGGCGGCTTGCGGGTGTGTGGGCGTGGAAGACATGGGTGGCGCGATACGCAGAGATACGCGAAGGAACGCGTATTGTCCTCGCGCCGGGCGGGCCCGGCTGCGCCCGGCACAGGGCACGCGGGTTGCCTGCTCGGCAGGCCGCAACCACTAGTGCAGTGTTTGACACTCCGTGGAACATAAAACCGCGTCTTTGCCGCCCTGGCGTCGTTGGAA
>CBINKC010000180.1:0-7590 GCA_966251135.1 uncultured Burkholderiaceae bacterium | reverse complement strand
TGGCACCATTTCCAGGGCCCGCTCGGCCACGCCGGATTGCTTCCCAGCCTCTGAGGCATGGAACCCTCGCCAAGAGGTTCCAGCATGAACCATTTCGGCGTCCCCGGCGACTCAGAGGGGATGCAGGGCGGGCCCTTCAGCGACGCCGGCGCTGGAAGGGAGGTTGGCCGCGCCAGTAGCGAATCATCAGGAAGGCGCCCAGCATGCCGCCCAGGTGGGCGAAGTGCGCGACACCGTCGTTCACCCGCAGGCCCAGCCACAGCTCAAGCGCACCGAAGATCATCACGTAGACCTTGGCCTTCATCGGTATGGGCGGGATCAACAGCATGATCTGCCGGTTCGGAAACATCATCCCGAAGCCCAGCAGCAGGCCGTACACGCCGCCCGATGCGCCTACGGTGGGGAAGGGCGAGCCCGAGGCAGCTGTCACCACCAGCTGTGTCGCGGCGGCCGCCAGCACGCTCGCCACGTAAAAGCGGATGTAGCGCTGTTCACCCCACAATCGCTCCAGCTCGGAGCCGAACATCCACAGGGCGAACATGTTGAAGAGCAGGTGGATGATGTCGCCGTGCAGGAAGGCGTAGGTCACTACCTGCCAGGGCAGGAACCCGTTCGCCAGCGGCCAGAGCGCGAGCCAGGCCTGGAACGAGATGCCGGTCGCGAGGCGCAGCAGGTCTTCAAGGAAGAACGCCGCGACGTTGATGATCAGCAACCATTTGGTGATGGGAGGGACGGGAGGCATCGCGCGATCCTAGACACTGGTCAACGGGGGGCGAGTGAAGCGATGCCCCAAGGCGAGCGCAGCAACGCGGTGGCGTTCGTTCACCGTTGCGAGCAGCCCAAGGTGTGTGCGGGAGAAGTGCTGCCGTACGCCGGTAAGGCGAGTCGTCGCACCGCGCTGCACATGGGATGTACGGCAGGTGAGCGTATGTCGTCTGGTGCCGGAGGCCGGAATCGAACCGGCACGGTGTTGCCACCGGCAGATTTTGAGTCTGCTGCGTCTACCAATTTCGCCACTCCGGCAGTGGACTGGCGTGGTGCGCCCGAAGGGGCCGGATTATGGCATGCGTCCGCGCTCGTGGCCTCGCTGCGCGACAATCGGCCATGACTTCACGCAAGATCAGCTACCCCACTGTCGAAGCGGTGATCGGTAACACCCCCCTGGTGCGGCTGGTTCGCCTCCCCGGTGTCGACAACGAGCAGCGCGGCAACGTCATTCTCGGGAAGCTGGAAGGCCACAACCCTGCGGGCTCGGTGAAGGACCGCCCCGCCATCAGCATGATCCGGCGCGCCGAGGAGCGCGGTGAGATCAAGCCCGGAGACACGCTGATCGAGGCCACGTCGGGCAACACCGGCATCGCGCTCGCGATGGCCGCTGCTATTCGGGGGTACCGCATGGTACTCATCATGCCCGAGGACCTGAGCATAGAGCGCGCCCAGACCATGAAGGCCTTCGGCGCGGAGCTTGTGCTCACGCCACGCTCGGGTGGCATGGAATACGCGCGTGACCTTGCCGAGCAGATGCAGCGCGACGGCAAGGGCCATGTGCTCGATCAGTTCGCCAACGCCGACAACCCGCGCATCCATTACGAGACCACCGGCCCGGAGATCTGGCGGGACACACACGGGCAGATTACCCATTTCGTGAGCGCAATGGGGACCACGGGCACCATCACCGGCGTGTCGCGCTTCCTCAAGGAGAAGAGTCGCACTGTGCGCGTGATCGGCGCGCAGCCCAGCGAAGGCTCCCGCATTCCGGGCATCCGCAAGTGGCCGCAAGCCTACCTGCCGAAGATTTATGACCCGACGTGGGTCGATGAAATGATCTACGTCAGCCAGGTCGATGCCGAGGAGATGGCGCGCCGTCTTGCGCGCGAGGAAGGCCTGTTCGCTGGCGTCTCGTCGGCCGGGGCCTTGTGGGTCGCGCTGCAGCTCGCCCAGAAGGTGGAGAACGCGACCATCGTGTTCGTGGTGTGCGACCGCGGGGACCGTTACTTGTCCACTGGTGTCTTTCCTGCCTGAGCCTGGCGCACTCTCGCTACTGCCCGCAATGCGCCACGCCGCCGGCATGATCCAAACGCAGGAAGGTCGTAGCCTGAAAGCGAGGTCGCGCTGCCTCGCATGCGGCTCGACTCATTCGAACAGCCCCACACCGGTGCTCGTCGCTGCGATCGAGCTGAGCGACCGTGATGCCCCGCTGCTGCATCGCGTACCACACTCTGGCCGGCAACATTCGCCTGTCGCCGGAGCTTTGCGAGTACCGTTTATTCACGCCCCAGTCGGTGCGCAGCTGCCCCGCAGGAACGGGTTGCGTTCTGGCCGACTGGCTCACCTTGCGCGGGCACGTCCCGCACTTCATGGCGCTGCCGTTGCGCCCCGCTTGACACCAGGAACCGCATGGAAGCGAACAAGGAAATCGACACGCGCGGGCTGAACTGCCCCCTACCCATCCTCAAAGCCAAGAAGGCCCTGGCTGACATGGCCGGCGGAGAAGTGCTGAAGGTGGTCGCGACCGATCCCGGTTCGGTGCGCGACTTTCAGGCCTTTGCGCGGCAGACGGGTAACGAGCTCCTGGAGCAGACCTCAGGCGGCGAAGAGTTCGTGCACTACCTGAGGCGGCGCTAGTGCTCCGCGCACAGGACGAGGCCCCGGCTCAAATCTCAAGGTTCTTCAGGAATTCTCGGAAGCCCTTGCCCAGCTGGGGGTGCTGCAGCGCCAGCTCCACATTGGCCTCCAGGAAGCCTTCCTTGCTGCCGCAGTCGTAACGCTTGCCATCGTAGCGGTAGGCGAAGACCTTCTCGCGGCGCAGCAGCGCCGCGATGCCGTCGGTGAGCTGGATCTCGCCACCGACGCCGCGCGGCTGGTTGGCGATCTCGTGGAAGACGCCCGGTGTGAGGATGTAGCGGCCGGCCACGCCGAGGCGCGAAGGCGCCGCCTCGGGCGCCGGCTTTTCGATAATGCGGTTTACGTCCATCAGGCGGTCGTTCACCTGTGTGCCATCCACGATGCCGTAGCGGCGGGTGTGCTCGGCGGGCACTTCCTGCACGGCAAGGATGGACACACGCCACTCGCGGAACTGCTCCACCATCTGTTTCAGGACCGGCGGCTCGCCAACCATCAGGTCGTCGGCCAGGAGCACGGCGAACGGGTTGTTGCCGACCAGCCGCTCGGCACACAGCACGGCATGCCCCAGACCCAGGGCCTGGGGCTGGCGCACATAGATGCACTCCATGTCGTCGGGCTTGACGCTGCGTACAACATCCAGCAGCTCCTGCTTCCCCGCCTGTTCGAGGGCTACTTCCAACTCGAACGTCATGTCAAAGTGATCCTCGATCGGCCGCTTGTGCCGGCCGGTTACGAAGATCATCTCCCGCACGCCGGCGGCATACGCCTCCTCAACGGCGTATTGGATCAAGGGCTTGTCCACGACGGGAAGCATTTCCTTGGGCTGGGCCTTGGTCGCGGGCAGGAAGCGGGTGCCCAGTCCGGCCACGGGGAAGATCGCTTTTTGTATCAACATGTACCTACAATCTCCGGCGGCGAGTTGGTTTCACATTGCAAGCGATTCTGCACGAGACATCGTGGCGCAATGGGCATCGCGGCCACCCTGTTTGCATGGATTTGCTGATTGTCGAACCGCTTGAGCCCGAGGTGTCGCAGTGGATCTCCTTGCGACATAGCGTGCGTCTTGCACCCCAGCTGGCCCGTGATCCGCGCGCGTTCCGCCGTGCGCTGCACGACGTCCGAGCGTTGGTGATTCCTGCGTCGGTCGCGCTCGATGCCAAGACACTGCGACACGCGCCGCGGCTGGAGGCGGTGGGTCGCATCACGGCGGGCGTCGAGAACATTGACCTCGAAGCTTGCGCCCGTGCGGGGGTGGACGTCGTGCGAGGCGGCGGCGCGACGTCGCAGGCCGAGGCCGAGTTCATGATCTGTGCGCTGCTGACACTGCTGCGGCGCGTGCCGGTCTTCGCTGCCGACGGACTGAGACTCGGTCGCGAGCTGGGCGCCTGCGTGGTGGGTTTGGTGGGCATGACGCAGGCTGCGGACAAGCTGTCGCAGCTACTGGGGGCGTTCGGCGCGGACGTGGTGGGATACGACCCGTCCCTGCACGCGAGCGACCCCGTGTGGGATCGCTGGAAAGTTCGGCCCCTGGGTCTGCGTGAGTTGCTCGAACAGTCTGATGCGGTCTGCGTGCAGCTGAACTACTTTTCCCGCTACCAGGGCCTGCTCGGCGAGCGCTTCCTCCCCAGCTGCAAGCCCGACCAGGTGATCGTCAGCATTGCGCATTCGGCGCTATTTGACGAAAGCGCGCTGGCCGACGTGCTACGCAGCGGGCGCGTCGCTGCCGCATGGATGGACAGCCTGGAGCCGGGCGCCCTCGCTACGGGGCGCCCGCTCGCGGGTTTGGAGGCGCTGCAGGTCACGCCGCGCGTGGCCAGCACCACGCGCGAGTCGCGGCTGCGCGCGGCCTGGGAAGTTGTGCGGCACATCGACGAGGTGCTGACGCTCGGTTACGGCGGGCCCGACGCCTTCAAGCCGACGGAGCCAAACGTCGCATTTGGTCCTTGAGCCGATCACGCGTGGCGGTGAAGTCGGCCACACGCTGCTTTTCCTGAGCCACCACCGCGGCTGGCGCACGCGCCACGAAGCCTTCGTTGGACAGCTTCGCCGCAGCCTTGCCAATCTCGGTTTCCAGGCGCTGGATTTCCTTGTCGAGCCGGCTGCGCTCGGCTTCTACGTCGATCTCGACGAACAGTGCGAGCCGTGCCTCACCCACGACAGCAACGGGCGACTGCCGGGCGGCCTCGGCGAAGTTCGCTTCGTCCGACAGCAACTTGACATCCGAGAGCTTGGCAAGTGCCTGGAGCACCGGCGCGGCCTCGGCCATGAACTGCGCGTCGCCGATGGCGTTGAGCGGCACACGCATGGCCGGTGACAGGTTCATCTCGCCACGCAGGCTGCGGGTGGCACTGACCATGGCTTTGAGCTTGGCCATCCAGGCATCGGCCTTTTCGTCGATGCGCTCCAGCTGCGCTCTGGGATAGGCCGCGCTCACGATGCCGTGCGGGTTGGCCGGATCCTTGCGGCCGGCCACCGGCGCCACGCGCTCCCACAGCTCGGCGGTAATGAAAGGCGTGATGGGGTGCAGCAGGCGCAACACGGTTTCGAGCACGCGGATGAGCGTGCGCCGGGTGGCGCGCTGCTGTGCCGCAGCGCCATGTTGCAGCTGGACCTTGGCAATCTCCAGGTACCAGTCGCAGTACTCGTCCCACACGAACTGGTAGATGGCGCTGGCCACGTTGTCCAGGCGGTAGTCGGCGAAGCCTTTCTCCACCGCGGCCTCCACCCGCTGCAACTCGCCGCTGATCCAGCGGTCGGCACAGGAGAAGTTCAGGTAGCCCTCGGGGGCACACTGTGCCTTCGCATGCTCGGCCAGCCCGCAGTCCTGGCCCTCGCAGTTCATCAACACGAAGCGCGTGGCGTTCCAAAGCTTGTTGCAGAAGTTCCGGTAGCCCTCGCAGCGCTTGGTGTCGAAGTTGATATCGCGGCCCAGGCTGGCGTAGCTCGCCATGGTGAAGCGCAGCGCATCGGCGCCGTAGGCCGGTATGCCCTCGGGGTACTCCTTCTCGATGCGCTTGGCTACTTTGGGGGCTGTCTCGGGCTTGCGCAGTCCGGTGGTGGACTTGCGCACGAGATCGGGCAGCGATACGCCCTGCATCAGGTCCACGGGGTCGAGGACGTTGCCCTCGCTCTTGCTCATCTTCTGTCCGTGGGAATCACGCACCAGGCCGTGGATGTACACGTCGCGGAAGGGCACGTGGCCGGTGAAGTGGGCGGTCATCATGATCATCCGGGCGACCCAGAAGAAGATGATGTCGAAGCCGGTGACGAGTACGGTGGACGGCAGGAAGAGCGCCATCTCCCGCGTCTCGGCCGGCCAGCCGAGGGTGGAGAAGGGCACCATGGCCGACGAGTACCAGGTGTCGAGCACGTCCTCGTCGCGCCGGAGTTGCGCGCCGGCGGCGCGGCGCTTTTCGAGCAGGCGCACTTGGGCGTCATCGCCCGCGGCACGGGCGGCGGCCAGCTGGTGGTCGAGGGCTTGCTGCCACTGGCGCGTGGCCTCCTGCTCGTCGCGCGCCACGTAGACCTGGCCCTCGGCGTCGTACCACGCGGGGATCTGGTGACCCCACCACAACTGCCGCGAGATGCACCAGTCCTGGATGTTCTTCATCCACTGGTTGTAGGTGTTCACCCATTGTTCGGGCACGAAACGCACGCGGCCGTCCTGCACCACCTCGACGGCCTTTTCAGCGATGGACTTGCCATCGCGGCCCGGCTTGCTCATGGCCATGAACCACTGGTCGGTGAGCATGGGCTCGATCACCTGGCCCGTGCGTGCGCAGCGCGGCACCATCAGCCGGTGCTTCTTCGTCTCCACGAGGAAGCCCTGTGCGGCCAGGTCTTCGACGACCTGCTTGCGGGCAACGAAGCGATCGAGGCCCCGGTAGGCCTCGGGCGCGTTGTCGTTGACGGTGGCGTCGAGTGACAGCACGCACAGCACGGGCAGCTCATGGCGCAGCCCCACGGCGTAGTCGTTGGCGTCGTGCGCGGGCGTCACCTTCACGACGCCGGTGCCGAACTCGCGGTCGACGTACTCGTCGGCGATGATGGGGATGTGCCGGCCGCACAGCGGCAGCAGCACCAGCTGGCCAATGAGGTGCCGGTAGCGCTCGTCCTCGGGATGCACCATCACCGCGGTGTCACCCAGCATGGTCTCGGGCCGCGTGGTAGCCACCACCACGTCGCCGGAGCCGTCGGCCAGTGGGTAGCGGATGTGCCAGAGGTCGCCGTCTTCCTCCTCGCTTTCCACCTCGAGGTCGGACACTGCGGACTTGAGCACCGGATCCCAGCTCACCATGCGCTGGCCGCGGTAGATGAGGCCCTCCTCGTACAGCCGCACGAACGTCTCGGTCACCACGCGCGAAAGGTTCTCGTCCATGGTGAAGTACTCGTGCTTCCAGGCCACGCTGTCGCCGAGGCGCCTCATCTGGCCTGTGATGGTGGAACCGCTTTGCTCCTTCCATTCCCACACCTTGGCCACGAAGTTCTTGCGGCCCAGGTCGTGGCGCGACAGGCCCTGCTCCTGCAACTGCCGCTCTACGACGATCTGCGTGGCAATGCCGGCGTGGTCGGTGCCTGGCAGCCACAGCGTATTGAACCCGCGCATGCGGTGGTAGCGCGTGAGCGAGTCCATGATGGTCTGGTTGAACGCATGGCCCATGTGCAGCGTGCCTGTCACGTTGGGCGGCGGCAGCTGGATCGAGAAGGAGGGCCGGTTTTCGTCCAGCGTGGGCTCATAGACGCCGCTGGCTTCCCACAGGGGCGCCCAGCGGGCCTCGATGGCGGCGGGTTCGAAGGACTTGGCGAGTTCGCTGCTCATGGAGAAATCGGGGTCGCGCGCACGTGGTAGTGCGACAGGCGACGCAGGCTGCAGGGGGGAAGCCACGGATTGTAGGCACGGGGCACTGGTGGCTAACTGTCATGAGCCCGTGGTGAGACACCCCGGATGATGGAAGACTGTGGGGT
>CBINKC010000179.1:0-7618 GCA_966251135.1 uncultured Burkholderiaceae bacterium | reverse complement strand
GGTGCAGAAGTACAGCGCCTTCCTGCGCGAGATCGTGGTGCCGACCAACTTCAACCTCGTGAGCGTGCGCCCCTTGCGCGGCTCGGGGCTCATCGTGTGCGACCCCACGCTGGTGTTCGCCGTGATCGACGCGCTGTTCGGCGGCAGCGGCAAGTTCCACACGCGCATCGAGGGCCGCGACTTCTCGCCCACCGAGCAGCGCATCATCACGCGGCTGGTGGAAGTGATCACCATCGAGTACCGCAAGGCCTGGCAAGGCATCTACCCGCTGGACCTGGAGTACCAGCGCTCCGAGATGCAGCCGCAGTTCGCCAACATCGCCACGCCCAGCGAAATCGTGGTGTCCACCTCGTTCACGCTGGAGATCGGCGACACCACCGGCACCATCCACTTCTGCATCCCGTATTCCACGCTGGAGCCCATCCGCGACGTGCTGTATTCCACGATCCAGGGCGACAGCAACGAGCCGGACCGCCGCTGGGTCAACCTGCTCAAGCAGCAGATCCAGTCGGCCGAGGTCGAGCTGGTGGCCGAGCTGGCTACCGCGCCGGCCACGGTGGAGCAGCTGCTCGCCTTCAAGCCCGGCGACTTCATCGAACTGGACCTGCAGCCTGCCATCCAGGCCAAGGTGGCGGGCGTGCCCATCCTCGAATGCCACTACGGCACGTCCAATGGGCGCTATGCGCTCAAGGTCGATCAACTGTTGTCCAGCTCCGACCTGAGCTGGCTGGGAGCCTCGAATGCCACCTGACAACGCCGCCAACCCGGGAGGGATGAGCGAGGAAGACCGCATGGCGGCAGAGTGGGCGGCCGCCCTCTCCGAGGCCGCGCCCGCCACCGAGCTGCAGACCGCCGCCGAGCAGGTATCGCCCGCGTCGTTCCAGAACTTCGCCTCGGGCGCCGCAGCGTCGGCCGGCAACGACATCAACATGATCCTGGACATCCCCGTGCAGTTGACGGTGGAGCTGGGACGCACGCGCATTCCGATCAAGCACATCCTGCAGCTGGCGCAGGGGTCGGTGGTGGAACTGGAAACACTCGCCGGCGAGCCGATGGACGTGCTGGTCAACGGCTATCTCATCGCGCAGGGCGAGGTCGTGGTGGTCAACGACAAGTTCGGCATCCGCCTCACCGACATCGTGACCCCCAGCGAGCGCATGCGGCGCCTGAGCCGCGGATGACCCACCCGCAACCCGCCCCACTCCCATGAACAACACACCGGGCCTCGCTTCGCTGCTTTGGTTCGCCGTCGTCGTCGCGCTGATCCCCTTCGGGCTGCGCATGCTCAAGCGCACGCCCATCGGCAACCTGGGAGGCACGCCGGGGTTGATGCGCAGCGTGGCGGTGCTGCCGCTGTCGCCGCAGCACCGGATCGTCACCGTGGAGGTGGGCCGCGGCGAGGAGCGCCGCTGGCTGGTGCTGGGTGTCACCTCGCAGAGCATCACCACCCTGCACACCATGGCCCCGCAGGAAGAGCCGGTGGGTGCGCAGCCGAGCGCGCCTGCATTCGCCGGCTGGCTGGAACGACTGCGTCAGGACAAGGGGCCGACGGGTGGCCGCTGACACCTCACGCGCGCACCGCGCGGCCTTGCTGGCGCTGCTGCTCGGCCTGCCGGGCGCCGCGCTCGCGCAGGCCGCGGGCGGCGGCGCGGCCTTGCCGCTGCTGATAGGCCAGGGCGCGGGAGGCACCAGCTACTCGGTGCCCATCCAGACGCTGCTGTTCTTCACCGCGCTCAGCTTCCTGCCCGCGTTGCTGCTGATGATGACGGGCTTCACGCGCATCGTGATCGTGCTCAGCCTGATGCGCCAGGCCATCGGCACGCAGGCCGCGCCGCCCAACCAGGTGATCGTGGGCCTGAGCCTGTTCCTCACGTTCTTCGTGATGGGGCCCACCATCGACAAGGTGTATGCCGAGGCGTGGCAACCCTATGCCGAGAACCGCATCGCCTTCGACGAGGCGCTCAGGCGCGGCGAGGTGCCCATGCGCGCCTTCATGCTCAAGCAGACGCGCCAGGCCGACCTCATGCTGTTCGCGCGCCTGGCCAGGCTGGAGCCCGAAACGGCCAGCGAGCAGGTGCCGTTCAAGGTACTGGTGCCCGCCTTCGTGACCAGCGAGCTGAAGAGCGCCTTCCAGATCGGCTTCCTGATCTTCATCCCGTTCCTCATCATCGACATGATCGTGGCCAGCGTGCTGATGAGCCTGGGCATGATGATGCTGAGCCCCGTGCTGGTGGCCCTGCCCTTCAAGCTCATGCTCTTCGTGCTGGCCGACGGCTGGAACCTGCTGCTGGGTTCGCTGGCAGCGAGCTTTGCGAGTTAGCGATGGGCGAGCGTCGGTTCGGTCTGAGCCCCGTCCCGTTCGGTCTGAGCCCCGTCCCGTTCGGTCTGAGCCCCGTCCCGTTCGGGCTGAGTTCCTTCCCGTTCGGGCTGAGTTCCTTCTCGTTCGAACTGAGTTCCTTCCCGTTCGGGCTGAGCCCCCTCCCCGTTCGGGCTGAGCTTGTCGAAGCCCCTCGCGACGTGCCACCGCCTGCACCAGGCCTCCACCGCCGTTCGGGCTGAGCCTGTCGAAGCCCCTCGCCCACGCCCCACCCCCCGTCACTCCGCCGGCCTCACCATGGACGCACAGCAAGTCTTCACCTTCGGCCAGCAGGGCCTGTACCTGCTGCTCCTCGTCGCCTCACCCGTGCTGCTGGCCGTGCTCGGAGTTGGCTTGCTGGTGAGCATCTTCCAAGCCGCCACGCAGATCCACGAGGCCACGCTGTCCTTCGTGCCGAAAATCGTGGCCGCGATCGCGGTGCTCGCAGTGGCTGGCCCGTGGATGCTCACCACCCTGGTGGAATACCTTCAGCGCACGCTCCAGGCGATTCCCACGGTGGTCGGCTGATCCCGGCCCCAGCGCACACACCGCCCGGATGCTGACCTTCACCGAAGCCCAGCTGCTCGGCTGGATCAGCCCGCTGCTGTGGCCATTCCTGCGCGTGCTCGCGCTGTTCGGCGCCATGCCCGTCCTCAGCCAGGGCGGCGTGCCGATGCGCGTGCGCGTGGCGCTGGCGCTGCTTGTGGCCGTGTGCGCCCAGGCGTCGCTGCCGGCCATGCCAGTGGTGCCCCTCGATTCCGCCCAGGCCGTGCTGCTGGTCGTGCAGCAGCTCATCATCGGCCTGTCGCTGGCCTTCGCCGCGCGGCTGGTGTTCGCGGCCGTCGAGCTCGCCGGTGAGGTCATCGGCCTGCAGATGGGCCTGAACTTCGCCGGCTTCTTCGATCCCATGAGCGGCGGCCAGTCCACGGCGGTCAGCAAATTCTTCGGCGTGTCGATGAGCTGGCTGTTCATCGCCATCGACGGCCACCTGCTCATGATCTCGGCGGTGGCGCGCAGCTTCGAAGTGTTCCCGGCGGGCCCCCAGCCTTTTGCCTTCCTGCACGCGGTACAGCCCCACGAATGGGGCGCTGAGGTCTTCACGCTCGGGTTGTGGATCGCGCTGCCGCTCGTGGCGATGCTGCTCTTCGTGAACCTCGTGCTGGGCATCATTTCGCGCGTGGCCCAGCAGATGAACATCTTCGCCATCGGGTTTCCGATCACGCTCGGCGTGGGACTGGGCGGCGTGCTGCTGACGCTGCCCATGATGCAGGCCCCATTCACCCTGGCACTGGAAAGACTGCTCAGCCATTTCCAGTAACCCCTCGGGTGCAGGGGAAACACCGGGGCAAATTTCACGCGCACCGCGTACAAAGGTGCGCATGACGCACCAGCCGGACCCCGCGCCGGTCATCATTTCAAGCATGAGGCCGGCAACGCACTCTCACGCCGCATGAATATCGTCATCGTCGACGACAACGCGGTCAACCTGATGCTCATGGCTGCGTTGGCGCGCTCGGCCACCGGCATGGACCCCGCGTGCTTCGACGACCCCACGCGTGGGCTTGAGTTTTGCCTGGAGCATGGCGCCGACCTCGTCGTGGTCGACTACATGATGCCCGGCATGGACGGGCACCGCTTCATCGAGCTGCTGCGGGCCGCGCCCGGCCTGGCCGACGTGCCCGTGGTGATGGTCACCGCGGCCGGCCAGAGCGAGGTGCGCCGCCGCGCCTTGGAGACCGGGGCGACGGACTTCATCACCAAGCCCGTCGACTCCAACGAGATGAAGCTGCGCCTGCGCAACCTGCTGCAGCTGCGCCGCGCCCAGAACCTGCTGCGCGACCGCGCCGCCCTGCTCGCCGAGGAGGTGCGCCAGGCCACCGAGGCGATCGTGCTGCGCGAGCGCGAAGTCATCATGCGGCTGTCGCGTGCTGCCGAGTTCCGCGATCCCGAGACCGGCGGCCACATCCAGCGCATGGCGCATTACGCCGCTTTGATCGCGCGCCACCTCGGCGAGCCCGAAAGCTTTGCCCAGGCACTGCTGACGGCCGCGCCCATGCACGATGTGGGCAAGCTCGGCACGCCGGACCACATCCTCCTCAAGCGCGACCGGCTCACGCACGAAGAGCGCGTCATCATGCAGCAGCACGCCGAAATCGGTGGACGCATCCTGTGCGACACCGATTCGCCGCTGTTGCGGCTGGCCGGTGAGATCGCCGAAACACACCACGAGAAGTTCGACGGCAGCGGCTACCCGCGCGGCCTGGCCGGTGAGCAGATCCCCCTGGGCGGGCGCATCGTGGCCGTCGCCGACGTGTTCGACGCCCTCAACTCCCAACGACCCTACAAGAAAGCCTGGCCGATGCAGGAGTCGCGTGCGTACATCGAGCAGCACAGCGGCACGCACTTCGACCCGCGATGCGTGCGCGCCTTCATCGCCGGCTGGGAGGATGTGCTCGCCATCCGCGCCCTCTTCCCGGATTGACGATGCACGCCGCCGCTCCCCCCGCGTACGCCTGACATGCATGGCACCCTGTCGCGGCAGCTTGCCCAGTTGTGGGAGGCGGTCACCGCCGACGAGGTCGAGGACTTGCTCGACCGGGCGGGCCAGGCGGCCGGGGACGAGCGGCTGGACGCCCCCCTGCGCAAGGTGCTTGCATCCCTGAAGCCGCTGCTCGCGCACGTCAGCACCACGTACGAACGCGCCGATCGCGACCTGGCACGGCAGGCCCAGCGTGCCGAGGAGCAGCATCGCAGCGTGGTCGACCACCTGAGCGAGGTCGTGTTCCGCACCGATCGCGACGGGCGCCTCACCTTCCTCAACCCCGCCTGGGAGCGCATCACCGCCTACCGCACCGACACCAGCCTGGGCATGCGCCTGACCGACGTGGTGCACCCGGACGACCGGGCGCAATGCATCAGCGATTTCCTGGCGCTCGCGGCGGGCTCGCGCGCCTCGGTAACGCACGAGCTGCGATTGCTCACGCGACGCGGCGAAGTGGTGTGGATGCAGGCCCACGCCCAGCCGATCATCGGCGCCGCCGGCCGCGTGGCCGGCGTGACGGGCACGCTCAACGACATCCACCAGTGCAAGCTCTCGGCCGAGCACATCGCGGAACAGCGCGGATTCATCGACGCGATGATCGAGAGCATTCCGGTGCCGATCTACGTGAAGGACGGCGATGGCCGCTATGCGCGCGTGAACCTCGCCTACTGCGACATGTTCGGCCTGTCGCGCGAGGCGCTGATCGGCCGCGCGGTCGAGGAAACCCATGCAGAGCCGCTGGCCGAGATGCACGCGCACACCGACCGCTGCGTGCTCGAAGGGGCCACCACGGCGCGCTATGAGTTCCGTGCGCAGCTGCACGACGGCCGCACCGTCGATTGCGTGGCCAGCAAGGCCGCGTTGCGCAGCCCGCAGGGCGAAATCACCGGCCTGGTGGGCACGGTCATCGACATCACCGACCAGAAGCAGGCCACTCGGGCATTGATGCAGGCCAAGGAGGCCGCCGAGAGCGCCAGCCGCATGAAGAGCGAGTTCCTCGCGAACATGAGCCACGAGATCCGCACACCGATGAACGGCATCATCGGCATGACGGACATCGTGCTCGACACCCCGCTCGACGACAAGCAGCGCGAGTACCTGGGCATCGTCAAGTCATCGGCCGGCGCGCTGCTCGACATCATCAACAGCATCCTGGACTTTTCGAAGATCGAGTCGGGCAAGCTGAGCCTGGATCACAGGGGCTTCGACCTGCCGCGCCTGCTGGCCGACACGCTCATGCCGATGGCACCTCACGCCTTGGAGCGTGGCGTGGATCTGCGCATGGAGCTCGACCCGCACCTGCCCGCGCGCTGGATCGGCGACCCGGGCCGGCTGCGCCAGATCCTGAACAACCTGCTCGGCAACGCAGTGAAGTTCACCGAGGCGGGCGAGGTCGTGCTCAGCGTGCGCGAGGCGGCGCCTCGCCCGGAAGATGCGCGCCACTGGCTGCGCTTTGCGGTACGCGACACCGGCATCGGCGTCAGCCCCGAACGGCAGGCGCAGATCTTCGAACCCTTCATCCAGGAAGACAACTCCATCACCCGTCGATTCGGCGGCACGGGCCTGGGCCTGTCCATCACTCGCCACCTGTGCGACCTCATGGGCGGCGGCATCTCGCTCACCAGCGCCCCCGGCCAGGGCTCGGAGTTCGTGGCCGAGTTGCCCTTCGAGGCCGACGCGGATGTGCCGTTCATCAGCCCGCCCATGCAACCCCACGCCGACGGCATCGCGCCCGGGGAGCAGCCTGCAGCGGCAAGCGCGCAGGTGCTGCTCGCCGAGGACAACGCGATCAACGAACTGCTCACCGTGACGCTGCTGCGCCGCTGGGGGCACAAGGTCACCGTCGCCGGCGACGGCGCGCAGGCGGTGATGCTGTTCTCGGAGAAGCGATTCGACGTCGTGCTGATGGATGTGCACATGCCCGGCGTGAGCGGCCTGGAAGCCACGAGCCACATGCGCGACATCGAGCGCGAGACCGACCGGCCGCACACGCCGGTCATCGCACTGACCGCCAGCGCCATGCCTGACGACCGGCGCCGGTGCCTGGACGCGGGCATGGACGATTACATCAGCAAGCCGCTGCGTCCAGAAGACCTGCGGCAGGCGATCGACCATCACCTGCGGCGCTCGCGCTCGGCCAGCATGCGCAGCGACGCCTACCGCCGTGCCCTGGCCAGCGCGGACCCGGGCACGATGCAGATCATCGCAGCGCCTTTCCTGGAGTCGATGCCGGGCGAGCTGTGGGCAATGCGCGAAGCCGTCGCGCAAGGTGACGCGCAGTCCCTGGCGCTGCGCGCGCACTCCATGAAGGGCCTGCTGCTCGCCTTTGCTGCACAACCCGCGGCATCCCTGGCGCAGCGCCTGCAGACCTTGGGCCAGGAGGCCCCCTTCGACACGGACCTGGCGCGCGTCTACCTGGCCGAACTGGAGCAGGAGATCGACCTCCTCGCGCCGCACTTGCAGGGCGTGGCGCAGTCGCAGGCTGCAAGAGTGGACTGAGAGGGTGAGAGGCAATCCGGCGTCACCGCTCATGCCCAGCGAAGGCACCCGCGTGTCGTTGCAAATGCTCGCCGTAGCTCGAGCTACGACTGTGCTTTGCGCCTAAACCGGGTGCCTTCGCTGGGCCTGCTCGGTCACTCCGGATTGCCTCTCACCCTCTGAGATCGGCGACGCTCGGTCACGATGCCCACGACGTCAGCCGCGAACCGAGTAAGGCCTAT
>CBINKC010000178.1:0-7642 GCA_966251135.1 uncultured Burkholderiaceae bacterium | reverse complement strand
ACGTACACCCGCACGATCCACCCGGCGCCGCCGTCCACCGGCTCGCCCAGGGACACGTAGAGGTCGCGCAGCAGCCCGGGCGCGATGGCGGCCTCGGTCATCGGGTTGCTTTGCGACCGGTAGATGCGCTTTTCGGGCTGCAGCCGCGCGACCATGCGGCCGTCTCGCTGCACCTCCACGATGGCTTGCGCCGCGGTGTAGTTGGGCCCTTCGACCTCACGCACGCCTCTGAGTACGAAGCGCAGTCCGTGCACCTCGGTGCTGTCGCCCGGGGCCATGCGCACGTCGCGCTCCACTTCGTAGCTGCGCACCATGGTGACGCCGAGCACGAAGGCGGCGACGCCCAGGTGCGCCAGCATCATCCCGAGCGTCGCGCGAGGCAGCCGCAGCCAGCGCGCGGGCCGCCAGCCGCCATCGCCGAGCAGGTCGGCCGCCACGCCAGCGGCGATCCAGCAGGCCAATGCGAGGCCGAAGGCGCTCATCGCGCCCAGCCGGCCCATCGACCAGGCCGAGCCGAGGCCGGCGAGCACCGAGACCGCGAGCGCCCAGCGCAGGCGCGTGACGAGCGGCGGCAGCTCGGCCTGCTTCCAGCGCATCAGGGCTCCCACCGGCACCAGGAAGAGCAGCGGTGCGGTCAGCGGCACGAACACGGTGTCGAAGTAGGGCGGGCCGACCGAGATCTTGCCGGCGCCCAGCGCATCGAGCACCAGCGGATACAGCGTGCCCAGCAGCACGGCGCCGGTGGCCACGAGCAGCAGCACGTTGTTGACGAGCAGCAGGGTTTCGCGCGAGAGCAGCGCGAATCGCGCGCCCAGGCCCACGGTAGGGGCGCGCCAGGCGTAAAGCGTGAGCGAGGCGCCGACGGTCACCGCGAGAAAGCCCAGGATGAACAGGCCGCGCTCGGGGTCGGTGGCAAAGGCGTGCACCGACGACAGCACGCCCGAGCGCACGAGGAAGGTGCCCAGCAGCGACAGCGAGAAGGCCAGGATGGCCAGCAGCACGGTCCACGACTTGAAGGCGCCGCGCTTCTCGGTGACGGCCAGCGAGTGGATCAGCGCGGTGCCCACCAGCCAGGGCATGAACGAGGCGTTCTCCACCGGATCCCAGAACCACCAGCCGCCCCAGCCCAGCTCGTAGTAGGCCCAGGCGCTGCCCAGGGCGATGCCCACCGTGAGGAACGCCCAGGCGACGGTGGTCCAGGGGCGAGTCCAGCGGGCCCATGCGGCATCCAGCTGGCCGCCGATCAACGCCGCGATGGCGAACGCGAAGGCCACGGAGAAGCCTACGTAGCCCATGTAGAGCAAGGGGGGGTGCAGCACCATGCCCGGGTCCTGCAGCAGCGGGTTGAGGTCGCGGCCGTCAGGCGGTGCGGGCAGCAGGCGCTCGAACGGGTTGGAGGTGGCCAGCATGAAGAGCAGGAACCCCGCGGCCACCAGGCCCATCACCGACAGGATGCGCGAGAGCACCACACGCGGCAGGTGGCGGCTGAACACCGATACCGCCTGCATCCACAGCACCAGCATCAGCACCCACAGCAGCAGCGAGCCCTCATGGCCGCCCCACACGCCCGCGATGCGGTAGGCCAGCGGCGTGGCCAAGTTGGAGTTGGAGGCGACGTACAGCACCGAGAAGTCGTTGCGCACGAAGCTCGCGGCGAGGCTTGCGAAGGCCACCAGCACCATCAGCGTGAGCGCCGCAGCGAGCGGGCGCGCCAGCGCCATCCACTCGGCGCGCCCTCGTGCGGCGCCGGCCAGCGGCAGCACGCCCAGCATCAGCGCCGTGCCCAGCGCGAGCCACAGCGCGAAATGGCCGATCTCCGGGATCACGGGCGGGCTCCCGATGTGGGTGCTGATGCAGCGGCCGGCGCCGCCATGCGCTCATTGGCCTGCCGGGCCTTCGCAAGCGCGTCGGCGGCCTCGGGCGGCATGTAGTTCTCATCGTGCTTGGCGAGCACCTCGCGGGCGACGAACATGCCGTTTTCCAGCCGGCCCTGTGCGACCACGCCTTTGCCCTCCTTGAAGAGGTCGGGCAGGATGCCCTCGTAGCGCACGGGCACGGCCATCACGGTATCGGTGACGACGAAGCGCACGTTGACGCCATCGCGCTGCACGGAGCCGGCCTCGACGAGGCCGCCCAGCCGAAAGGTGCGGTCGGCCGGCGCCTCCTTGGCCACGACCTGGCTGGGCGAGTAGAAGAAGACGAGGTTGCTGCGGAAGGCGTTGAGCACGAGCGTGGTCGCCGCGCCGATGGCGCAGACTACGGCGGCGGCGATGGCCAAGCGTCGGTGGCGGGGTTTCATGCGGATTCGGGCAGGGCGGGCGGGGTGGGTACGTCGGCGTCGAGGCCGGCCTCGGCACGCAGGGCGCGCCGGTAGCGGGCGAGCGCGAGCGCCGGTTCGGCCAGCATCAGCACGGCCGTGAGGCCGTAGGCGCCCCACACGTAGAGGCCGTAGCCGCCCATGGCCAGGAAGCTCTGCACGTCGGGCCAGTTCATTGCGGCGCTCCGGTGGCGGTGGCGGCGGCGCGCAGGTCCTGCACCCAGTCGGCGTCGTGCTCGCGCTCCAGCACGATGGCACGTGTTCGGGTGAAGACCGCGGCGAAGGCGTAGGCCCAGAAGGCCAGTGTCATGAGGATCAGCCCGGCGAGCATGGTGCTCGCCATCTTGGGAGCGGCCGTCATGCTGATGGTGGCGCCCTGGTGCAAGGTGTTCCACCAGCGCACCGAGAAGTAGATGACGGGCACGTTCACCGCGCCGATCACCGCCAGCAGCGCGGCAGCCCGGTCGCCACGGCGGGTGTCGTCGATGGCGCCGGCGAGCGCGAGCACGCCGAGGTAGAGGAAGAGCAGGATCAGCTCGGAGGTCAGGCGCGCGTCCCACACCCACCAGGTGCCCCAGGTGGGCCGGCCCCAGAAGGCGCCGGTCCACAGGGCGATGAGCGTGAACAGCGCCCCCGTGGGCGCGATGGCGCGCGACAGCATGGCCGCGAGCCGCACGTTGAACGCCCAGCCGATCGCCGCCCAGAAGGCCATGGCGAGGTACAGCAGCATGGACATCCAGGCCGCAGGCACGTGGATGAAGATCACCCGGTACGCCTCGCCCTGCGTGGCATCGGTGGGCGCGACGAAGAAGCCCACCCACAAGCCTGCGAGCGTGAAGCCGAGCGTGGCGGCCCAGAGCCAGGGCAGCAGCGCGCCGGCCAGCGCATGAAAGCGCACGGGCGAGGCGAAGGTGGTGAAGCGCAGGCCGGTCATCGGCCGTGCCTGATGGAACGGGAATGCGCAGGGTGCGGTGTGGCAGGCCAGGCGCGATCAGAACTCATAGCGGGATCCGAGGTAGTAGTACACGCGGCGCGCGGTCTCGTTGCGCGAGGGGCCGGTGACCTTGCTGACCTCGCCGCTCACCTCGGACTCGACCGCGACGCGCGGGCCCACCCGGTAGGTCAGGCGCAGGCCAGGGCCGATACGCCGCGTCTTCAGCCCGGAATTATCTGTCTCCAGGTAGACCCGCAGCGAGGGTTCCACGAGCAGGAATTCGTTGATCTGCGACGAATTGTTGTAGCTGAGCAGCCCGCCGTCGTATTCGCGCACCGACCGCTGGAGGCTGGCGTCGAGCGCCTCCGTGGAGCCTTTCAGGACCGACAGGCGGCCCAGCTTGCGCAGTGGGCCAGGATCAGCACAGGCCCGCGGATTCCCATGGCCATGTGAACCACAGCCACCACTTGGCCTTGCCCCAGCGCTGGAATGCATGCACCCGCTTGCGCAGCGGGTACGCGAGCAGGAGCAGCGTCCGGCACTTCTCAAATTGAGGAGACGCGTTCAACCGCGGCTGCGGTGCGCCGGGAGCGAGCGCCCAGTGCGGCCGCTCCCGGCGCCCAGCGCGGCTTCAGCCGTAGAGATGGATCAGATCGGCGCGCGGCATGTCGTCCGCTGGAGTCGGCAAACCCTCGGGCTCGGCATGCGGGCACGCGCGCTCCGGTTCCTCCTCGGCCAAGGACCGCGGAATCGCGACGAGGCTGGAGGATGAAACTTCCTCGTCCTCCATTGCCTCCATGCGCCCGGGGCTCCACGCACGCACGATGAAGTAATCCATGCAATCCATGCGCTGCCGATCGTCCGATGCGGGATGGGCCCCGTGCTCGGGGCGCGGGATCGGTATCAATGCGTACAGCGTCATGTCTTTGGCTCGTTGCCGTGGCGGGCAGGACCGCGCTTGGCAATTTACGGAGGGGCCGCCCCGCCGGCATCGGAGAGGCTGCCCGTTTCACCAGTCGGGTGCTCCCTCTCGTCCGGGACAAGTCGCCCCCCACTGAGAGGGTGAGAGGCAATCCAACATCAATCCAACATATCCAACACGACCGCTCATGCCCACCGAAGGCACCCGCTTGTCGTTGCAAATGCTCGCCGTAGCTCGTGCTACGGGTGTGCTTTGCGCCTAAACCGAGTGCCTTCGTTGGGCCCGCTCGCTCACGCCGGATTGCCTCTCACCCTCTGAGGCGACGCCGTGCGGCCGATGCGTTCCAATCGGCCGATGGACAGTCTGGATCTGGAGGTGCTGCGCCAGGCCCGCGAGTGGTGTGCCGCAGGCCGTCGTGTGTGGCTCGTCACGGTGCTCGACACCTGGGGTTCCGCGCCGCGTCCGCCCGGCGCGCTCATGGCCATGAACGACGAGGGACGGGTGGTGGGCTCGGTGTCGGGCGGCTGTGTCGAATACGACCTCATCGAGCGGGTCCGCCAAGGAGAGCGCGTGAGCCAGCCGTCGCTGATGACCTACGGTGTGGGCCGGGACCAGGCGGCGCGCTTCGGCCTGCCCTGCGGCGGCACGCTGCGCCTGCTGCAGGAGCCGCTGCAGGAGCCCGGCTGGATCGACGAGATCCTTGCCCGCACGCAGCGCCACGAACTGGTGGCGCGGGAGCTGCACATGGCCAGCGGCACGGTCACCTTGCACCCTGCGGCACGCGACGAGGTGTTCAGTTTCGACGGGCAGCGGCTGCGCGCGCTGTTCGGGCCGCACTGGCGGTTGCTGCTCATCGGGGCAGGGCAGCTCTCGCGCGCCATCGCGCAGATCGCGCTCATGCTGGATTTCGAGGTGATCTGCTGCGATCCGCGCGAGGAGTACCACCTTACGTGGCAGCTGCCCGGCACGCGCGTCATGGCAGGCATGCCCGACGACGTGGTCGTTGCGTTGCAGCTCGATGCCCGCAGCGCAGTGGTCGCCGTCACGCACGACCCCAAGCTCGATGACCTGGCCTTGCTGGAGGCCCTCAAGTCGCCCGCGTTCTATGTGGGCGCGCTCGGCTCCCGGGCCAATACAGCCAAGCGCAAGCAGCGCCTGGCGATGTTCGATCTGTCGGCCGATCAGATCGCCAGGCTCCATGGCCCGGTGGGCCTCGACCTCGGCAGCCGGACCCCCGCGGAGATCGCGGTGTCCGTCGTCGCCGAGATCATCGCCGTGCGTCACGGGTTGGAGCTGCGCCAGAAGAAGCCGGTGGCGTGACAAGACCTGCGCACGCGACCCCGTGGTGACTGCGGGCGCAGGACGAGACTCCCGGTGAGCCGTCGGCGCTGCCGCGGAAGTCGATACTTCGCCTCTCCTTCCTTCACCTGCCCGCGCAGGCAAGCTCGCTGCCCACCTGATGCACAACAACATCCCGCTGATCACGACGTTGGCCGCCGGTTTCGGCCTGGCCCTTGTTCTGGGTTTCTTCGCGGAGCGCGTCAAGCTGCCGGCCCTGGTCGGCTACCTCCTCGCAGGCATTGCGCTCGGGCCGGCCACGCCCGGCTTCGTCGCTGACGTGGCCATCGCCTCGCAGTTGTCGGAGATCGGCGTGATGCTGCTGATGTTCGGCGTCGGGCTGCACTTCTCGCTCGACGATCTGCTCGCCGTTCGGCGCATCGCGCTGCCCGGTGCCGTCGTGCAAATGGGCATTGCCACGCTGCTCGGCATGGGACTGGCGTGGGCGTGGGGGTGGAGCTTCGGCGCGGGACTGGTCTTCGGGCTGTCGTTGTCGTGCGCCAGCACTGTCGTGCTGCTCAAGGCCCTGGAGGCCCGCCGCAGCCTGGACACGATGAACGGCCGCATCGCCGTGGGCTGGCTCGTCGTCGAGGACCTCGTCACCGTCATGGTGCTAGTGCTCTTGCCGCCGCTCGCCGGTGTGCTGGGTGGAAGCGCCGGTGCGGCTGGCGCGGCCGGCGACCCGCTGTGGCGCACCATCGTGCGCACCCTGCTGCAGGTGTCGGCCTTCGTCGGCATCATGCTCATTGCCGGACGGCGCGTGCTGCCCTGGCTGCTCTGGCAGGTCTCCAAGACAGGCTCCCGCGAGTTGTTCACCCTCTCCGTGGTGGCGGCGGCCATCAGCATTGCGTTCGGCGCTTCCGCGCTGTTTGGCGTGTCGTTCGCGCTCGGAGCTTTCTTCGCCGGCATGGTGATGCGGGAGTCGGAGTTCAGCCATCGCGCTGCGGAAGAATCGCTGCCCCTGCGCGACGCCTTCGCCGTGCTGTTCTTCGTGTCGGTGGGCATGCTGTTCGATCCGAACGTGCTGATCGAGCAGCCGGTGCGGGTGCTGGCGGTGGTGGCCATCATCATCATCGGCAAGTCGATCGCGGCCGCCTGCCTGGTGCTGGCTTTCCGCTATCCCCTGAACACGGCGCTCACCGTCGCGGCCAGCCTGGGCCAGATCGGCGAGTTCTCGTTCATCCTGGCAGGCATGGGCCGGTCGCTGGGCTTGTTGCCGCAGCAAGGCATGAGCCTCGTGCTGGCCGGCGCATTGATTTCGATCGCGCTGAATCCCTTCATCTTCCGCGGCATCGGCCCGTTCAGCCGCTGGGTGCTGCAGCGATCGGGGCTTGCGCGCAAGCTGGAGAGCCGCGACGACCCGCTCGCCGAACTGCCGATGAGCACCGAGCGCAAGTACCTGGAGGGGCAAGTGGTCCTGGTCGGCTATGGCCGCGTGGGTCGCCGTATCGCCAAAGTGCTGGCTGAGCGCGACATCCCCTATGTCGTCGCCGAGCAGAACCGCGAGTTGGTGGAGGACCTGCGGCGGCAGGGGCTGGTTGCGGTGTCGGGCAATGCCTCCGACCCCGCTGCGCTGATCCAGGCTCACATCGCGGATGCGGCGATGCTCGTGGTGGCCACGCCGGATACGCTGAACGTGCGCCAGATGGTGGACACGGCGCGCCAGCTCAATCCGAAGATCGAAGTGGTATTGCGCACCCACAGCGAGGACGAGTCGAACCTGCTTCGCAAGGACCGGGTGGGCACGGTGTTCTTCGGCGAGGAGGAGCTTGCGAAGGGCATGACCACGCACATCCTGCGGCGCTTCGATCGCGTGGCCGCGAGCTGAGGAAGGTGGGCGCCTGCGCCCCGCCCGCCACCCCGTGCCCCCTATGTTGGAATTCTGTTTCGCCCTTTGGGCCGCTTGATCCACTCCAGCGATCTGCGAGCATCACGCCCGCTGTCACGGCGAACGCAGCGAGGCGAGCCTCGCTGCCGAACCATCAAGAACATATCAGGAGGATTTCAATGACCGGCCTGCTCGACGCGGCGGCGGCGCTGCGCGCGCTGCTTGACCAGGGGCGCCAGAACAATCGCCTGCTGCGCCTGTCCTTCCCCCGCGACGACGCCCCGGGCGCTTTCATGGCTGCCA
>CBINKC010000177.1:0-7762 GCA_966251135.1 uncultured Burkholderiaceae bacterium | reverse complement strand
CGGCGTGCACGACGAGGCCGAGATCCGCGGCCACCGGCGCACCTACATCGGCGCCCTGCCCGGCAACATCGTCCAGGGTTTGCGCAAGGCCGGTGCGCGCGACTGCGTGATGATGCTCGACGAGGTCGACAAGATCACCGCCAGCGCCCACGGCGACCCCTCGGCCGCGCTGCTCGAAGTGCTGGACCCGGAGCAGAACAACACCTTCCGCGACAACTACCTGGGCGTGCCCTTCGACCTGAGCCGCGTGGTGTTCATCTGCACGGCCAACGTGATCGACCACGTGCCGCCACCTGTGCGAGACCGCATGGAGGTGATCGACATCCCCGGCTACACGCAGGAGGAGAAGCTGCAGATCGCACAGACCTACCTCGTGCCGCGCCAGCGCGAGTCCAATGGCCTGCGCGAGGACCAGTGCGAGATCACGGTGGAGGCGTTGCAGTGCATCGTGGCCAGCTACACCCGCGAGGCCGGCGTGCGTCAGCTGGAGCGCGAGATCGGCCGCTGCATGCGCCACGCCGCGATCAAGGTGGCCGAGGGATCGGCCGCTTCGGTGCGCATCGACGCCCCGGACCTCGACGCCGTCCTCGGCCCGGTGAAGTTCGAGCGCGAGGTGGCCCTGCGCAGCAGCGTGGCCGGCGTGGCGACCGGGCTGGCCTGGACGCCCGTGGGCGGCGACATCCTGTTCATCGAGGCGACGCGCGTGCCCGGCAGCGACAAGCTCACGCTCACGGGGCAGCTCGGCGACGTGATGAAGGAGAGCGCGCAGGCCGCCCACACGCTGGTGAAGTCGCGGGCGGCGGAGCTGCACATCGATCGATCGGCTTTCGAGAACATCGACCTGCACATGCACATTCCCGCGGGCGCGATCCCGAAGGACGGTCCCAGCGCGGGCGTGGCGATGTTCATTGCGTTGGCCTCGCTCTTCACCGGCCGGCCCGTGCGGCACGATGTGGCCATGACGGGCGAGATCAGCCTGCGCGGACTGGTGCTGCCGGTGGGCGGCATCAAGGAAAAGGTGCTGGCCGCGCAGCGCGCGGGGCTGTCGACCGTGCTGCTGCCCGAGCGCAACCTCAAGGACCTGCGAGAGGTGCCGGAAAGCGTGCGCAGCTCGATGCACTTCATCGGGCTGAAGACCATCGACGACGCGATCCGCACGGCACTCGCGACGCACGGCTGAATCCGGTTAACGCCTGCGTCGAGTGCCATCGCGTACAGCGATGGGTGCGCTCAACGCGTGCGCACGCCGAGCGCCGTCAGATGGTCGGTCCACGCACGTCGCTGCGCGCTTCGGCGGGCTGCGATGTCGGCTGGTTTGCGGATGACCAGCTTGTAGGGCGACCCTTGCTTCAGCGTCTCGGTCTCCAGTTCAGCGCCCGCCTCCTGCAGCCGGGATTGCACGTGATCGCGGCGCGTCTCGGCCATCGCCAGGACCAGCGGCTGGGCATCGGGCGACTCGGCCCAGGCGACCACCTGGCCGCAGTCTCTGCAACGGCAGGTCCACTCGATGTCGCGCAGACTGCCGTCACCGGCGGGCAGCGCCGGCTCGTCGAGCGCCTGCTGGAGAGCCTGGACCACCGCGGCGCGCAACTCTTGCACCGGCTGCAGCATGGCCGCCTCGGAAGGCCATGCCAGCACCAGGGGCCGCAACTCGCGCAAGGGGTAGAGGCCGGGATGCGCCTGCACGTGACGCACCAGGGCCGTCTGGTGCTTCGGGGCTGTCGCGGAGCACTGCAGCGCGGCCGCCAGGTCGCCCACGCCGCGCAGGCGCCGCTCGAGCGTGGCGTGCCGGAGTGCGGGCGACCGTGCCGCGAACGACTTGTCGGCACCAACCAGCGCGGCGCGACATCGATCCAGAATCTTGTCGAGCACGGCCGCATCCAGTCCGGCTTCCTGACCGTTCCGGACAAACTCCGCCAGCGATTGCGGCCAGGGCGCGACCCCCTCGCCCTGCCGATCGTCGACCCACTCGCCCAAACGCCAGGCCGTCGCGTGCGCAGCCCATGTCTTCAGCAGTGTCCGCATCCATGGCGTGCCCCAACGACGGGCCAGCCGAGACACTGCCGCAGCGTCACCGGGCACGAACTTGGTCCAGTTGAAGTCCTCGCACAACGCATGGGCCTGCGCCGCGTCGGGCAGTGCAGCCGCCAGTTCGGCGTAGCTGGCGAGCAGATCCCGTCCCCGATTCAGGCACTGCATGCGCAGCGCGCTCATCGCGGCCTGCACGCGCTGGGACGACTCGTCGCCGCGGCCGCAACGCGCCATCGCGACCGCATCGGCCAGCGCCGCGTCGAAATCGGTCGTGAAACGGCTTGCTTCGGCGGCCAGCGGCGTCTGGATCACCAGTGCAGCGCGGCGATACCAGTAGTCCAGCGTCTCGCCGTAGTTGCCCATGTAGCCCTCGTACTCCTCGTTCACGAGGAAGGACTCGTCGGTTTCCGTGAAGCTCTCGGTGTCCGCACGCGTCACCTGCAACGCATCGCGATGCAGCGGCCGGTCGTCGGCATCGACCCAGAAGTCGAGCACTATTTCCTCGTCGATCAGTTCGTCGGGCTCGGGGTCGCTGGCACCGCCTCGCCGCCCCTGATGGCCGGCGATGGCGGTCCACTGCTCATGGATCTCCGCCAGTGCGAGGTGCACGGTCAGTCCCAGCGACTCGCTCGCTGCGCGCAGTGCGGCCACCCGCGGACCGTCCTCGCCTTTCAGAAGCTGCCAACGCAGGCCGCGCTCGGTGTACTCATGATCGAGCAGCAGCACCCAGGGCTGCATGCAAGGGTCGCCGCCTTCGGGATGGAAGTGCGCGCTCAGCGCCGCAGCCAAGGGCGCATGCACCGGCGTGCGCGGGTGCGCGGAATCGGTCGGCAGGACGAGGTCGAAGGTCAGCACGATGCGCCATCCTTCGGTCACCGGCACCACCTCATGCCGGCAGTCGGCATAGAAGGCGAACCAGCGGATCTCGCCGGCGCGCAGGTGCTGCGATGGGAAGCGGACCTCGGTGTCGCGGTGGCACACACACAGCTCGCCGCCGATGTGCGCCGAGGGCCACACCAGCACCAACGTCGCGACCATGCCCGGATGCTTCTCCGTATCCTGATGCGGCTTGAAAAACTGGCCAGGGCCGTAGACCAACAGGTTGTGCAACCGGGTCTCCAGGCGCTGCATGCCCAAGGCCTGAGCCACCTCGGCCTGCAACGAAGGTAGCGCGCCCTCGGACCATTGCAGCGACAACTCGTCGGCGCCGATCTCTCCGGTATCGCGAACGCGCTTGTCCAGCAGCGTGGCCTCGCGCCGTCCGTGACGTGCGGGTGTGCTTGCCGCATGCAGGGCAGCGGCGGATTCGCGTGTCACGGGTTGGTCCAGCGCGCCTACATGGGGCACGGTCACCGCGACGGCTTCCAGCGCCAGCCGGCCTTCCGCGCAGAAATGGCCAGCCGGCTCGACTGCGGTGGCTTTGCCGGCCTTTGCGCGCCGTGGTAGCGCTTGAAGGATGGGCGACGGTGATTCGGGTGGCATACGGATGTCGGCCCGGCGGGGCGGCATGGAACACGGCGCGAGTATCGCAACGGCCGAGTGACAGCCCAGCGACCCTCTTCGCGTCGCGCCTTGGGGCTCGGCATCAGCCCCGAAAGCCGCGAGGTCGCCATGGACGCCGCGAGCGCCGAAGCATGCCGTTGAGGAGGGCCTCGAACCTGAAATCCGCTCCAGCTCCTGGCATCATCTCTGAGCGATTGGGGCCTCGCATGAGCCCCGCTCGGCCGCCTGTCGGGGCGAGTTTCCTCTCGGAGCAACGGCGCGCAGCGCCAAGGGGCACGCATGAGCGCCTTGCTGACCGACCTGTACCAGCTCACGATGCTGCAGGCCTACCTCGATGAGGGCATGGCCGAGCCGGCGGTGTTCGAGCTGTTCGTGCGCAAGTTGCCACCCGAGCGGAACTTCCTCGTGGCCGCGGGGCTGGAGCAGGTGCTGCAGTTCCTGGAGACGCTGTCGTTCTCGCACGGCGAGATCGAATGGCTGCGCCGGCAAGGCGGCTTCTCGCAGCGGCTGCTCGATCATCTGAAGACCCTGCGCTTCGAAGGCGACGTCGACGCCATGCCCGAAGGCACAGTGTTCTTCGCCGAGGAACCCATCATCCGCATCACTGCGCCGCTGCCGCAGGCACAGCTGGTGGAAAGCCGGGTGCTGAACCTGGCGCACTTCGAGACGCTGATCGCCTCCAAGGCCGCCCGTGTGGTGATGGCCGCACAGGGCCGCAAGCTGGTGGATTTCGGCATGCGCCGCGCGCATGGTGCGGAGGCGGCGATGCTGGCCGCGCGGGCGGCGTATCTGGCGGGCTTCGAAGGCACGGCAACTGCCGCGGCCGGCAGGGCCTACGGCATCCCCGTCTTCGGCACCATGGCGCACTCGTTCGTGCAGGCCCATGCGAGGGAGCGAGAGGCATTCGAGGCTTTCGCCCGGGCGCGCCCTGCGCGGCCCACGCTGCTGGTCGACACCTACGACACCGAGGCCGCGGTGGTGCGGCTCATCGAGCTCGCGCCGGTGCTTGCGCGAGACGGCATCGCCATCGGCGGCGTGCGCATCGACAGCGGCGACCTGGCCGCGCATGCGAAAGCGGTTCGCGGGCTGCTTGATGCGGCGGGCCTGCGCGAGGTGACGATCTTTGCGAGCGGCAATCTGGACGAGCACCGAGTGCAGCAGCTGCTGGCAGAGGGCGCACCCATCGATGGATTTGGCGTGGGAACCGCGCTCGACACCTCCAGTGACGTGCCCGCCATCGACGCCGTCTACAAGCTGCAGGCTTATGCGGGCGTGGCCCGGCGCAAGCGCTCGCCGGGCAAAGCAACGTGGCCCGGGGTCAAGCAGGTGGTGCGGCGGTTCGATGCGGACGGGCGCATCGAACGGGATGTGGTGCAACTCGCGCACGAGTCATGCAATGGCGCGGAGCCGCTGCTGCGCCCCTGCATGCGCGAGGGCCATCGGGTGGGTCGTGCGCCGAGTCTCGTGGAGTCGCGGGCGTGGCACGCGCGGCAGACGGCGAGCGTGCCGCCGCGGCTGCGCTCGCTGGGGTTTGTGCAGCCTGCCTTCATGGCGGAGATTTCGTCGGCCGTGGTGGACTTGGCGAGGGAGGTGGACGCAGCGAGCGGATGAGGCCCACGACGCCACGCACCGTTCGGGCTGAGCCTGTCGAAGCCCCGTGTCACCTGATGTGCAGGCCTTCCGACAAGCTCAAGGCGAACGGGAGGTGGATGACCTCGTCAGGTACCTCCCGGCGAACGGACCTGCACAGTTCACAGTGATCAGGCGCCGGAGTTCAACAACCCTCCCCCCGTTCCTACACCTGTCCACTGCTCACGAACACCGCCCCGTGCTGCCTCATCTGCTCGATTGCACGCGCACCATCCCCGGGCTGCACATCCACCGCAACAATGGCATCGCCCACCACCACCACGTCGTAGCCGCTGCGGCGGGCATCCAGCGTCGTCTGCAAGACGCAGTAGTCGGTCGTGAGCCCCCCGATGAACACGCGCTTCACCTTCCGCTCGGCCAGCAAGCGGTTCAGCTGCGTTCCGGCGAAACCGGAATAGGCATCCGCCTCGGGTGTCATCGCCTTGGACACGATCTGCGCTGATTCGGGCAGACGCAAAGCCTCGGGAAATCCGGCGCCCGCGCTTTCGGCCACGCAGTGCACCGGCCAAGGCCCGCCCTGCGCGCGAAACGAACAATGGTTCGGGGGATGCCAGTCGCGCGTGGCGAACACCGGCAGGCCCAGCTCACTGAACCGCACGATCCACCGGTTCAGCGGCTCGATCACGCGGTCGCCCCCGGCCACGCCCAACGCGCCGCCCGGCAGGAAATCTCGTTGCACGTCCACCACCAGCAGCGCATCACCGGCGGCAGGTGCACAAGTGCCCATGGCCCACCTCCATCACGTCCTGCTTACAAGGTATGAATGGATCCCGCGTGCGATGAGCAGTCCATCTCTGATTCGTTCACACCAGTTCACGGCTTCACCGCCACCTCGCGCCTGCGACGCTGCTGATGGCCGCCGCCATCGTCTGCATCTCCTCCGCCAGCACCTCAAGCAGGTCGTCGTTCAGCGGAAGGTGTCGGCACCCGTGTGCACCGTCGTCCACAGGCCCGTGGCTTCCCGCGCGTCCGGGATGTCGACGATGAGCTGCCACAGCGTCCTGAGCTCCGGCCCGGCGGGCGCATCCACCACCTGACCGACCCACGAGGTGATCGAGCGCATGGGCGCAGGCCACAGCACCGAGAAGGCCACGACGTCGCCGCGCACGAAGCCGGTCACCGGCCCGGTGACCGCCGTGCTCTCCCCGGCGCCCACGGCCGAGGTGTAAGTGCCGGCGATGCGGTCGCCCTCTACGGTCAGCACCGCCACGGAGCCGTACTCGTTGGTCCATCGACCCGACAGCTGCGTCTGCGGCTCGGGCGCGGGCCCGCCACCCTCGACGGAAGTCCGCCGGGCCCACTGGGCGAGCACCTGTTCGAGCATCATCATGGCCATCCTCCTTCCGGCAATGGGCTATGCCCGCACCTCGGCGGGCCACAACCGCGAGGCCCGGCGGCATCGCCTTCCAATCCCGCGGCAGCACCGCGCCTGCCGCCCATGCGCGACGCCACGCCTGGCCCCGCGCGCAGCGTCATCGTGCGTGCGCACCGCCGATCCGCGCCTGCTCCAGCACGCGCACCACCTCGTCATCCGGCACCTGGTGGAAGTCTGCGTAATGCACTCCCACCGCATTGAAAAACGGCGGCTGCGCCAGGCAGACCACGTCGTCGACCTCGGCCTGCAGTTGCTCCACGACATCGGGCGGCGCCACGGGCACGGCCAGGACCAGCCGCGCCGGCTTGCGTCGGCGCAGCGCACGCAGGGCGGCGCGCACCGTGGTGCCGGTGGCGATGCCGTCGTCCACCACCACCGCCGTGCGGCCCTCGACCGCCACTGGCGGCCGATCGTGCAGGTAGGCACTGCGCCGCCGCGCGATCTCGCGCAGTTCGGCTTGCGCCTCGCGGTCCACGTACTCTCGCGTGGCGCCGGTCATGCCCATCGTCTCGTGGTCGAGCACGACCACGGGCTGCGGGCCTTCGGCCACAGCCGCCACTGCCAGCTCGCGGTGCGCAGGCGCCCCGATCTTGCGCACCAGCAGCAGGTCCAATGGCGCATGCAGTGCGGCGGCGACCTCCGCCGCCACGGGCACGCCGCCGCGCGGCAAGGCCAGCACCACGGGGTCGGCCAGCTTCAACGCCTGCACGGCCTGCGCCAGCATTCGGCCGGCGGCCGTGCGGTTCGCGAACACATCCATCACGCGACTGCTCCTCGGGCAGGTGCGCTGCGGGTACCACCGCACGGCGATCGCTGCCCCATGCACATGCTGGGGCCTGTGCTCGTGCGCGGCTTGCGCGTCGTCAATCGGGCGACACAGGGGTGGAGCACCACATACCGTTCGCCCTGAGCCTGTCGACGGGCCTTCACCATCTGCGCAAGGCTTCGACAAGCTCAGCCCGAACGGAGGAGGAGCCACCACGCACCGTGCGCCCTTGAGCCTGTCGAAGGGCCTTCACCATCTGCGCACGGCTTCGACAAGCTCAGCCCGAACGGAGGGGGAGCCACCACGTACCGCTCGCCATGAGCCTGTCGAAGGGCCGTCACCATCTGCGCGAGGCTTCGACAAGCTCAGCCCGAACGGAGGGGGAGCCACCACGCACCGTGCGCCCTTGAGCCTGTCGAAGGGCCTTCACCATCTGC
>CBINKC010000176.1:0-7880 GCA_966251135.1 uncultured Burkholderiaceae bacterium | reverse complement strand
CCATCTCGACCTTGTCGAACTGGTGCTGGCGGATCATGCCGCGCGTGTCGCGGCCCGCGCTGCCGGCTTCGCTGCGGAAGCAGGGACTGTGCGCAGTGAGGCGGATGGGCAGCGCGTCGGCTGCCAGCACCTGCTCGCGCACGGTGTTGGTCAGCGAAATCTCCGAGGTGGAGATGAGGTACTGCTCGCTGCCCGCCTCGACCACCTCGCCGCCCTCGCCCTGCTCGCCGCGATGGACCCAGAACATCTGGTCCTTGAACTTGGGCAGCTGCCCGGTACCTTCGAGGATCTCGCGGTTGACGATGTAGGGCGTGTAGCACTCGGTGTAGCCGTGCTCGCCGGTCTGTACGTCGAGCATGAACTGAGCAAGCGCGCGGTGCAGGCGCGCCACCGGGCCGCGCATGAAGCCGAAGCGCGAGCCTGACAAGCGGGCGCCGGTGTCCAGGTCGAGGCCCAGCGGCGTGCCCAGGTCCACATGGTCGCGTGGCTTGAAGTCGAACTTGCTCGGAGTGCCCCAGCGGCGCAGCTCCACGTTCGCCGACTCGTCCGCCCCCACGGGCACGCTCTCGTGCGGCAGGTTGGGCACCGCCATCAGGATCGCGTGCAGCTCGGCCTGGATACCCTCCAGCCGCTCGGCCGAAGCGTTCAGCTCATCGCCGATGCCGCCCACCTCGGCCATCAGGGCGGAGGCGTCCTCGCCCTTGCCCTTGGCCTGGCCGATCTGCTTGGACAGGCTGTTGCGGCGCGCCTGCAACTCCTCGGTACGGGTCTGCAACGCCTTGCGCTCGGATTCGAGCGCCTGGAAGCGGCTGACGTCGAGAAACGGCTGCGGCGAGTTGCGGGTTTCGAGGCGTGCGACCACGCCGGGCAAATCGCGGCGCAGCAGGTTGATGTCGAGCATGGACGTGGGCCGCGTCTGGCGCGCGGCATACGGGGGGCGAAGGAGGCCGGAATTGTAGGCAGCGGGCCGCGCGGCCCAGCGGCGTTCACACGTTCTTCAGTTCGCGTCGCCCATCTGCGACTGCAGGTAGTTCTCGAGCCCGACCTTGCCCACCAGCTCGATCTGGGTCTCGAGGAAGTCGATGTGGTCCTCGGTGTCGTCCAGGATGTCCTGCAGAAGATCGCGGGAAATGTAGTCGCGCAACGTCTCGCAGTGGGCGATGCCTTCCTTGAGGGTCACCTGGGCCGCGCGCTCGGCGCGCAGGTCGCAGTCGAGCACCTCGGGCACGTCCTCGGCCACGAGCAGCTTGCCCAGGTCCTGCAGGTTGGGCAACCCGCCGAGCATGAGGATGCGCTTCATCAGCCGATCGGCATGCTTCATCTCGCCGATGGATTCCTCGTACTCCTTCCGGGCAAGCTTGCCGAAGCCCCAGTGGTCGAGCATGCGGTAGTGCAGGAAGTACTGGTTGGTGGCGGTCAGCTCGTTCTTCAGCTGCGCGTTCAGGTGGCTAATGACTGCGGGGTCGCCTTGCATGGAAGCTCCTTCGGTGCGATGCACCGATTGTGAGCGACGCCGCCAATCAACCCTGGATCACCCTGGATCAAACCGGCCTCAGGCCCTTGGGCAGCGGAAAGTGGGTAGTCTCCTGCACGCCCGGCATCCTGCGTACCGACAGCGCGCCCAGCGCACGCAGGCGCTCGATGACCTGCTGCACGAGGATGTCAGGAGCGGAGGCGCCGGCGGTGAGACCCACGCGCTGCCTGCCCTCGAACCACTCGGGGCGCAGGTCGTCGGGCGCATCCACCATGTAGGCGTGCGTGCCCAGGCGCTCGGCGAGTTCGCGCAGGCGGTTGCTGTTGGAGCTGGTGGGGCTGCCCACCACGACCAGCACATCCACCTGCGGCGCGAGCACCTTGACGGCGTCCTGGCGGTTCTGCGTGGCGTAGCAGATGTCCTGCTGCTTGGGCTCGCGGACGTGCGGAAAGCGCTGCTTCACGGCAGCCAGGATCTCGGCCGCATCGTCGACGGACAGCGTAGTCTGGGTCACCACAGCGAGCTTGGTCCCGGGAGCAATGTCGACGCGCTCGACGTCCTCCACGTCCTCCACGAGATGGATGCCCGCATCCAGCTGCCCCATCGTGCCCTCGACTTCGGGATGGCCCTTGTGGCCGATCATGATGAAGTCGTAGCCCTCCTTGTGGAGCTTGGCCACCTCGACGTGGACCTTGGTCACCAGCGGGCATGTCGCGTCGAACACTTGGAAGCCGCGTTCATCGGCCTCGCGCCGCACCGCCTGCGACACGCCATGGGCCGAGAACACGAGCGTGGCACCGGGCGGCACCTCGGCCAGATCCTCGATGAAGATCGCGCCCTTGGCCCGCAGGTCGTTGACCACATAGGTGTTGTGCACGATCTCGTGGCGCACGTAGATCGGGGCGCCGAAGCGCGCGAGTGCGCGCTCGACGATCTCGATCGCGCGATCCACACCGGCACAGAAGCCACGTGGCTCGGCGAGCACCACCTCCTGCAAGCGAGCAGCAACCATCAGAGCACCCCGATCACGCAAACCTCGAAGGTCACCGGCTGACCTGCCAAGGGATGGTTGAAGTCGAACAGCAAGGACTGCTCCCCCACCTCGCGCACCACGCCGGCATAGCGGGCCTGGCCATCGGGTGTGGGGAACTGAACGACGTCGCCCACGTGGTACTCCTCGTCGGGATCGCCCAGCTCATCGAGCAGCTCGCGGCGCACGCGCTGCACCAGCTCGGGGTTGCGCGGGCCGAAGGCCTCGCCGGGGGCCAGCTCGAAGCTCGCTCGCGCGCCCTCGCTCAGGCCCAGCAGTCGCGATTCCATGGCTGGCGCCAGCTCGCCCGTGCCCAGCGACAGCGTGGCGGGCTTGTCGGCGAAGGTGTTGATGATGTCGGCGCCGTCCGGGCCGGCCAGGCGGTAATGCAGGGTCAGGAACGACCCCGGTCGGACAGGGTTCACGGGTAAGCCGGTTGATAGACTGGCCGCCATTCTAGGAGCCGGGCGTCAGGGGAGGCGCCAACACGAACCATGGCCCTGAAGGACATTCCGGCCGCCGCGCGGCCGCGGGAAAAGCTGTTGGCGCAAGGACCTGCCGCCCTGGCCGACGCCGAACTGGTGGCGCTGCTGTTGCGCACGGGGCTGCCCGGCGTGTCGGTGCTGCAGCTCGCGCAGCACACACTCGACGGCTTCGGCGGCCTGGCCGGCCTGCTGCGCGCCGCACCGCAAGACCTCAAGCGCATCAAGGGGCTGGGCCCGGCCAAGCGGGCGCTGATCGCCACGGTGATGGAACTGGCACGCCGTTCTCTGGCTCAGGAACTCGAAGCGCGGCCGGTGTTCGACTCGCCGCAGCGCGTGAAGGATTTCCTGCAATTGCATCTCGCGCACTTGCCGCACGAGGTGTTCGCGGTACTGTTCCTGGATGCTCAGAATCGCCTGATCCGGCTCGAAGAGATGTTCCGCGGCACCCTCACCCAGACCAGCGTCTACCCGCGCGAGGTGCTCAAACGCGCGCTGGAGCTGCACGCCGGCGCGGTGATCCTCGCCCACAACCATCCGTCGGGCGTGGCCGAGCCGTCGCGGGCCGACGAGTTCCTCACTCGAACGTTGAGCGACGCGCTGCAACTCGTCGACGTACGCGTGCTCGACCACCTGGTGGTGGGGCAGGCACAGGTGGTGTCCTTCGCGGAGAGGGGGTTGCTGTGACGCGTCGCGCGCACGGCCTGCACCTGCAGGACCTGGGCTCGCTGCGCAAGACGCTGGCGGAGGCGGCGGCGCAGGCGGCACGGCACGAGGCCGCAGCACGCGAGCGGGTGGCCCGCGAAAAACACGAGCGCGAGCTGTTCGCGCGCAGCGTGGGGCCGGTGGTACCGCTGCGCCACGCAGTGCGTGCGACCATCGAACGCCCGCGGCCGGCACCCGCGCCGCGTCAGCGCGAACGCGACGACGCCCAGGTGCTGCGCGAAGCCATCTCGGATGAGTTCGACGTCGAGACGCTGCTGGACACCGACGATGCGCTGTCCTTCCGGCGCCGCGACGTGGGGCCCGAGGTCGTGCGCAAGCTGCGCCGGGGCACGTGGACGGTGCAGGCCCAGCTGGACCTGCACGGCCTGCGCCGCGATCAGGCGCGCGAGCAGCTGAGCGCCTTCCTGCACGAAGCCGACCGCCACGGGCTGCGCTGCGTGCGCGTGATCCATGGCAAGGGCAACGGTTCGCCCGGACGCGAGCCGGTGCTCAAGTCGCGGGTCAAGAGCTGGCTGGTGCAAAAGCGCGAAGTGCTGGCCTTTGCGCAAGCCCGTGCCTGCGACGGCGGTCACGGGGCACTGCTGGTGCTGCTGCGGCCGAAGCCGGGGCAGTCGCCACGGCCGTAAGAGCCATCGGGCCACCTTCATCCGGCCGCTTCGATCGCCTTGACCAGCTCATCGGGGTCCACGGGCTTGACGAGGTGGGCATCGAAGCCCGCCTCCTGGGTAGCACGGCGGTGCTCCTCCTGGGCATAGCCCGTCATCGCGACGAGCCGGGTGCGCTCGAGGCCCGGGGTCATGCGCAGGCGCCGCGCGACTTCGCAGCCGTCGAGGTCGGGCAGCCCGATGTCGAGCAGGATCACATCGGGCGGATGGGCCGAGGCCTGCCGCAGCGCCTCGCGGCCATCGGGCGCCATGAAGACCTGGTAGCCGGACATCCGCAGTAGCGCCGCCAGGCTCGCGGCCGCGTCCTCGTTGTCGTCCACCACCAGCACGCGGCGCCCACCGCTGGCCTCCCCCGCCGCGGCCGGGCGCTCGCCGGCCTCGACACTGCGGCGGCCCACGGGAAACGACACAGTGAAGGTGCTCCCCTGCCCCGCGCCCGCGCTCGTCGCGGTAACGCTGCCGCCGTGCAGCAGCGCAATGCGCTTGACCAGCGTGAGGCCGATCCCCAGGCCGCCTTCCTCGCGCCCTATGCCCCGCTCGCCTTGCACGAACAGGTCGAAAGCAGACTCGATCAACGACTTGGACATGCCGATGCCGGTGTCCGCGACATGCAGATAGGCATTGGCGCCGCGCCGCTCCAGGCGCACCTGCACCCGGCCTCCGCGCGGCGTGTACTTCGCTGCATTGGTGAGCAGGTTGACCACCACCTGCGTGACGCGAGTGGGGTCGCCGGTCACGGGTATGGGCACGTCGGGCAGATTCATCTGCAGCTCGTGTCCATAGCCCGTCACCAGGGCACGCATCGACTCCACCGCGCCAGCCACGACGGCACCGAGGTCCAGCGACTCCTGCCGCAGCTGGATCTTGCCGCTCGTGATGCGGCTCACGTCGAGCAGATCGTCGACCAGGCGGGACAGGTGCACCACCTGGCGGCTGATGAGCCGCGTGACCCACTGCAGCTCGGCTGTCGTAGCCACCTTCTGCAGGATGCCCACCGCGTTGCCGATGGGCGCCAGGGGGTTGCGCAACTCATGCGCAAGCATGGCGATGAATTCGTTGATGCGCCGCCCCTCGGTCTCCAGTTCCTGCACCCGGCGGCGCTCCGAAAGGTCGCGCGTGATCTGCGCGAAGCCGCGCAACTTGCCGTCGCGGTGCCGCAAGGCGGTGAGCGTCGCATCGGCCCAGAAGCGCGCACCGTCGCGCCGCACACGCCAGCCGGTGTCGGCCGATGCGCCGGCATGGCGCGCAATCGCCAACTCGGTCTGCGGCTTGCCGGCGGCGATGTCTTCCTCGGTGCAGAAGATGTCGGCGCTGCGGCCCAGCACTTCCTCGGCGGCATAGCCGTGCAGGCGCTCGGCACCGGCGTTCCAGCTCTGCACCCGGCCATCGGGGTCGAGCAGGAAGATCGCATGGTCTTTCACGCCTTCCACGAGCAGCCGCAACGTCTCCTCGCTCTCCTTGAGCACCTGCTCGTGGCGCCGCCGCTCGGTGAGGTCGCGCGTGATCTTCCCGAAGCCGAGCAGCCCGCCTTCGGCGTCGTACAAGGCCGTGATGATCACGTTGGCCCAGAAGCGCGTGCCGTCCTTGCGTACCCGCCAGCCTTCGTCCTCGAAACGGCCGAACTGCCGCGCGCGGCTCAGTTCCTCTTCGGGCCAGCGCGCAGCGAGCGCCTCGGGCGTGTAGAAGGTCGAAAAATGGCGGCCGACGATCTCGGAGGGCGCGTATCCCTTGATGCGCTCGGCACCGGCGTTCCAGCTGGCGATGCGGCCTTCGGGCGTGAGCAGGAAGATGGCGTAGTCGTGCACGCTGTCCACGAGCCGGCGAAACATGTCGTCAGGCGGGGTGCCCACGACCTCAACCGGCGCGCCGCCCGGCGACGACGAGCTCGCGCCGTCGATGCGGGATCGTGCGGGTGGCGTGTCCATGTGCTCAGCGTTTCCCTTCGCCTGCCGGCCGCGCGGCTTGCCGGGCGTGCTGACGGCGTGATACTGTCAATCCATACAGCTTCACCAGCCGTGCCGCGGCAGAGCGGCACTCCATGCACCACACCGCCGACATGCCTTCGGGCCGATGCGAGCGGCAGCCCATGACCGAGCCGTCACGCCTCATCGCTCACCTCGACATGGACGCGTTCTACGCGTCGGTGGAACTCTTGCGCTATCCCGAGCTTCGGGGCCAGCCGGTGGTCATCGGCGGGGGCCGCGCCCATGCCCCCGTGAGGCTGGCCGACGGCACGCGGCGCTTTGCGCGCCTGGCCGACTATGCCGGCCGCGGCGTGATCACCACCGCCACCTATGAGGCCCGCGCCCTGGGTGCCCATTCGGGCATGGGCGTGATGAAGGCCGCTCAACTGGCACCGCAGGCCGCACTGCTGCCGGTGGACTTCGACGAATACCGCAAGTACTCGCGCCTGTTCAAGGCCGCCGTGCGGCACCTGGCACCCCACGTGGAAGACCGCGGCATTGACGAGATCTACATCGACCTCACCGACGTTCCCGGTGCCCGGGACGATGGCGGTCTGGCGATCGGCCGCGCGCTCAAGCAGGCGGTCCGTGAGGCGACGGGCCTCACCTGCTCGATCGGGGTGACGCCCAACAAGCTGCTGTCGAAAATCTGTTCCGACCTCGACAAGCCCGACGGCCTCACGCTGCTTCGCATGGCCGACGTGCCGGCGCGCATTTGGCCACTGCCGGCGCGCCGGATCAACGGCATCGGCCCCAAGGCCGGCGAGAAGCTCGAAGCGCTGGGCATCCGCAGCATCGGCGAGTTGGCGGCTGCCGACCCGGCTTGGCTGGTGGCGCAGTTCGGGCGCAGCTACGGCACCTGGATGCACGAGGCGGCGCACGGCCGCGACGACCACCCGGTGGTCACGCATAGCGAGCCGAAGTCGATCAGCCGCGAGACCACCTTCGAGCGCGACCTGCACGCCGTGCGCGACCGCGCCGCGCTGTCGGGCATCTTCACCGGCCTGTGCACGGAGCTTGCCGACGACCTGGCTCGCAAGGGCTACGCGGCCCGCACCATCGGCATCAAGCTGCGCTTCGACGACTTCCGCATCGTCACGCGCGACATGACCCTGCCCGGGCACACGCTCGATGCACGCACCATACGCCGGGCGGCCGGCGTATGCCTCAAGCGCGTGGATCTCTCTCGACGCCTGCGGCTGCTGGGTGTGCGTGCCGGCTCGCTGGCGCGGCTGACCGACCTGGTGGCCCCCGCCCATCCTGGCGAGACGAGCCCCGAGGCACCCGGCGTCCGCGAAGACCCACCCGGCTACGGTCTGCCACTGTTCGACCTGCCCGGTCCGCAAGCTGCCGTGCTGGACCATCGCTGAACCCGGGGCCGCCGGCTCGTTCGACACCGCCTCAGAGGCTGGGAAGTCATCCGGCATGGCCGAGCGAACCCTGGAGATGGTGCCCATCAAGGCGCAAAGCACAGCCATAGCCCAGGCTATGGCGAGCATTTGCAACGCGGAGTGGCGCCATTTGCAGGGTACGAGCGGT
>CBINKC010000175.1:0-7930 GCA_966251135.1 uncultured Burkholderiaceae bacterium | reverse complement strand
GAGCCGACGACGGTCTGCACGAGCGTGGTGTCGGTGGTCAGGCGCGACAGCACCTCGCCCGTCTGCGTGGTCTCGAAGAACTCGGGGCTTTGCTGCACCACGTGCGCGTACACCGCGTCGCGCAGGTCGGCCGTGACGCGCTCGCCCAGCCAGGTGACCATGTAGAACCGCAAGGCCGAGAACAGGCCCAGCGCCGCGCCCACCGCGAAGAGGGCAAAGAAGTGCTCGCGCAAGGCCATGACGCGCTCGCCGGGATCGGCCGCGACCAGCCCCTGGTCGATGAGCGACTTCAGCGCGATCGGGAACACGAGCGTGCTCAGTGCCGCGCCGACGAGGAACAGGCCGGCCAGCGCGATGCGGGCCTTGTACGGGTGCAGGAAGGGCGCGAGGCCCCTGAGGGAACGAACAGATTTTGCGGGGACGGGCGCAACACGCGGCGCGCCGGTGGCGGGAGCGGGCAGGGCATTCGGAGCGGACATGGGGCGAGAGTCTATGCGTCATGGCGTCGTCTACAGCCGCAGCGCCCCGGCGTAGCCGGTCATTTCGAGGTAGCCCAGCCCAAGCCGCCGGCCTCTTTCGTCTTGCAGTTCGCTCAAGCCTTCCCAATAGATCGAGCCGGTGCTCGAACGGCTGTCGAGCTCCTGGGCGTCGAGCAGGGCCTTCACGGTGTAGCGGCCGGTGGGCGTGTGCACCCCCCATTCCACCGGGTAGCGGGCGCGCGACGACGGGCTGGTCCAGGTGCGGCCGGCGGTGAAGATCATCTCGCCGGGCGCGAAGATGCGCGCGGCCCGGCCCGGCGCACGGAAGCTGCCGCCCGCCCATAGCGTGCTGCCGTCGCCACGGCGCAGCCGGAACGCGGTGAGTGCGCTGCCGCCGTCCAGATTCATGCCGATCCAGTCCCAGCCCACGGCGCTGGGGTCGAGCAGCTCCTCGCTCCATTCGTGGTCCAGCCAGGCGCGGCCCTGCACGGGCAGGCGCTCGCCGTCGAGCGTGAGCGTGCCCTGTGCGGCCAGCTGCGGCTGGCTGTAGTAGTGGCTGGCCTGACCGGGCCGCGGGCCCTTGCGCGAATAGCCTGCGTCGCCTTGCAGCAGCACGGGCTGCGTGGCCGCGAGCGCGAGGTCCAGGCCGAACCCGGCGGCCGCGCTGGTGGCGCGAGCGCGGTACACGCTGTGCGCGGCCGGTCCCTCGCGGCGCAACGACCAGCCTTGCAGCTTCACGTCGGTGTCGCCCTCGGCCGCCACCGCGATGCCGAAGCCGCTGCGCGCCAGGCGCTGGTCGTGTCGCAGGCGGCGCGCCTTCAAGTCGGTGAGCGCCACGTGCGCGAACACCAGCTGCCGGGCGGCGAAGCGACTGGGGTGCCCGGCAGGCACCGGCGTGCGGGAGCGGAAGAACGTGACCTGGAAGCCGTGCAGGCGGCCGGCGCCCGACAGCGCGCCCGTGGCATACCACCATTCGATGCGGGTGTCGGGATGCGCGCCGTGATCCTGCGGAAAACGCAGCTCGCGTGGCTGCACGCCGGGCGCCACCGATGCAAGCACCGTGTCCAGCGACGTCACCACGCCGAGGCCGCCGCACAGCAGGGCGCGGCGCAGAGGCGAGTGGACGCGGGCAGGGCTCATCCCGGGCATCGTGGCACGGCCCGCATCACCAGTCCTCCTTCACGGCCAAGGCCATCTGCACGCCCGCCGCGCTGCGTGCGGCCAGCCAGGCGGTAAGGGTGCCGGCGGCCACGACCCCGGCACACAGCAGGGCGAGCCGGCCCCAGGGCAGCATCAAGTCCATGGTCCAGTGGAAGCTCTGCGGGTTGATCACGTGCACCAGCACCACGCTCACAGCCAGCCCGAGCAGCAGCCCGACGAGGGCGCCCGCGGCCGTCCACACCGCGCCTTCGGCGGCCACCACCGTGAGGATCTGCCGGCGCGTGAGCCCCAGGTGGGCCAGCAGGCCGAACTCCTTGCGGCGCGCCAGCACCTGCGCCGAAACGCTCGCCGCGATGCCGAACAGGCCGATGGCGATCGCCACCGCCTGCAGCCAGTAGGTGACGGCGAAGCTGCGGTCGAAGATGCGCAGCGACATGGCGCGGATCTGCCCGGGCGAAGCGAACTCCAGCAACTCGGGGGCCAGCCCGGCCTGCTCGGCATCTCGGCGCAGCGCCTGCTGCACGGCCAGGGGGTCGGCCTGCGGAGCGAGCCACAGCGCGAGGTCGTTCACCCGCGCATCGCCGCTCGCGCGGCGGTAGTCTGCGAGGTCGATGGCGACGGCGCCGTGCTGCCGGGCGTAGTCGCGCCACACGCCACGCACGTGGACCTGCATGTGCGCACCGCTGGGCAAGGGTAGGTCCAGCCGCGTGCCGGGGCGGGCGCCGTACAGGCTCACCATCGCTTCGCTCACGTAGGCGGCGGCCTCGCCCACAGGCGCGGGCTGCAGGTCGCCTACCAGGGGCAGGTCGCGTGCGGGGTCGGCGAGGCGGCGGGCGATCAGGGCCACGGCAGGCCGCGACGGGTCGAGCTGCATCGGGCTCACGCGCTGCCCTTCCACGCGCAGCACGCCGGGCACACGCGCGGCGCGCTCCACCAGCGTGGCCGGCAACACCACCTCATCGTTGGCGCTGCTGGTGCCTGCCGCGGCGCGCGCGTAAAGATCGGCGGGGAGCAGGTTGTCGAGCCATTGCGCCACCGAGTCGCGAAAGCTCGACACCATCACCGTCAATGCCACTGACAAGGCCAGGCTCGCCACCACGCCGGCCACCGCGATCGTGGCGGTGTGTCGCTGTCGCCGCGCCCGCTCCACGGCGAGCAGCGCCAGCGGGTGCGACGGCGGCTTCAGCGCGCCGAGGCACAGCCCCAACCCCGCGGGCACGGACACGATGCCGCCCAGCAGCAGGCAGGCCACCGAGACATACGCGGCGAGTGGCACGCCGCCCACCGGCGGCATCAGCGCGAGCGCGGCCCCCGCGACCAGCAGCGCGGGGCCGAGCCCGGGCCAGGCGGAGCGCGTATCGCTGCTGCCCAGGCCCTTGAGTGCCTGCGCGGGTGCCAGTCGCCCGGCCTGCAGTGCCGGCAGCCAGCCCCCGGCCATGGCCGCGGCCACGCCGAGCGCGCCGTAGGCCAGCGTCGGCGCCGCGCTGAACTGCAGCGTGGGCGCCACCCCCGGGAAGAAGCCGCCGCCCAGGTCGCCGGCCAGCAGCCGCAGCGCCAGCGCGGCCAGCACCGCCCCCAGCCCCAGGCCGAGCACACTGCCTACCGCGCCGAGCAGGGCCGATTCCGCCAGCACCAGCTTGAGACGCTCGCGCGCGCCCAGCCCCAGCACGCCGAGCAAGGCGAACTGCGGCTGCCGCTTCGCGACCGACAGCGACAGGATCGAAAACACCAGGAAGGCGCCGGTGAACAGGGCGACCAGCGCGAGCACGGTGAGGTTCACGCGATAGGCGCGCGACACATTCGACACCCGCTGCGCTCCTTCGTCGGGCGAGGCTGCGCGCACGTCCTCGGGCAGTGCCAGCTCGCGCAGCACCGCATCGCGTGGCGCGCCGGGCTGCAGCCGCACGTCGATGCGGCTCAGGCGGCCCAGGCGCCCGAAGGCCGACTGCGCGCCGGCGATGTCCATCACGGCGATCGGCAGCCCGCCCGCGCTCACGCTGCCCGCCACGCGCAGCTCGACCACGCCATCGGCCGCCTGCAGCCGCAGCCGCTGCACATCGCCCAGCCGCTCGCGTGCCGGCCCGTTGAGGAACACCGCCAACGGATCGATGATCGCCAGACGATCGACCCCTCCGTCGGGCCGCGGCACCAGCGCCGGGGCCACCGGCCCGGCCACGAGTGCATCCACCCCCAGCACACGCATCGGGACGCGCGTCGGGACATCCGTCCCGACATGCTCCCCGCCGGGTGCGAGCGCCACCGTGTCGATCTCCACCACGGGGCTCGCCCAGGCAACTTGCGGATGCGCCGCGACCCGCGCATACAGCGTCTCGTCGAAACCCGCGCGCGGGCCGCGCAGCTCGAAGTCGGGCTGGCCGTTGACTGACCGCACCGCCGACGAGAACTCGGCGAGCGCCGACTGGTTGATGAGCTGCACCGAATACGCCAGCGCCACGCCCAGTACCACCGCCAGCAGCGCTGCCGCGTGGCGCCAGGGGTGATGGCGCAGCTCCGGCCACGATAGCTCGCGCAGCAGGTCTTTCATCGTGAACCTCCAACCACTGCTCACCCTCCATGGCCGCTGGCCACTTGCGACGGCGGCTACCTGTTCAGCCACAAGGCGCTGGCCCAGGTCTTCCGCGCCAAGGTGATCGATGCCTTCGAACGTGCCGGGCTCGGCCTTTCCGAAGGCATTTGCAGTGTCGTGTTTGCAGTGCCTCCCGATGCCACCGTCGGCACGGCGCGCTTCGGCACGGGCTTGTCCAACAAACGGGTCAGATCGCGGCTTCGCGCGATCGATCCTTAATCGTTAGGCCGCACCTGGCGTCACTCGGACCAGCGGCGGTGTTCGACGAAGAGGGCCAGAATCTCCCCGTTTGATTGCGCCTCCGCCTCTTCCGGCGCAGTTCTGCCCAGGTCATCTTTGTCCCGTGGATGCGCCATTCGCCAACAGGATCGCCACTGTCTGTACCGATCCGAGTGCGGTGGAGTACTGAAGCCACCCTTTGCCGCTCCTATTCCTGCCGTACGGCGAGATTGACCGGTTCGAGACTAGACGCTTCACTGTGGCCATATCACCTTTGCGGATTGCTTCGGCCCAGTTGGCAGTCAATGGGAGCTGCCGCTGGCTGGTGACCTGCTCCTGCCTGGGTTGATGGTCAACGTCCGTCAGGTTTGTAGGTGCAGCGGTCGTCTGCGTGGTCCGACGATGAACGGCCGGTTCGGGCAGCTGCTGTCGCTCGGTCCGCGAATCTGGCCGACAACACCCAGTTTTCTGCTGTCGGCCGCCGTTTCGAGCCGAACAGCTGCAACGGGTCGGTCGCGCAAATTCGCTAGCCTGAACGACGGTCGTTCAGCTGCCCCTGGTTCAGGCTCATGCCGAACAGTCGCGATGACTGGGGCGGACCGAGCCTTCAGGCACGCTCTTCGTTCCAGGCGCGCGACACGCGGGTGAACGCGGCCATCAGTTGGGGCGCTCCTTCCTTGTCCAGCCCCTGCGGAACGCGCGCCATGCCGGAACGCGGGCGGTCCAGCGCGTCGCCCTTGCAGGCGAACACGATGCGGTTGGTGCTGTCTTGCTGGCCCACCACCAGCACGGAGCCGCCGAAGCTGCGGCGGATGCGCTCCAGGTGCACCGCGTGGTGCGCGTGGTCGTCATGGAGATTGGCCACCAGCACGCCCTGCGGTTGCAGCATCGCGCAAGCGTCGTCGTAGAAGCGCTGCGAGCTGAGCGGCCCGGGCAGGCCATCGCTGTCGAAGCCGTCCACGATGAGCACGTCGCAGGGGGTGCCGGATTCGCGCACGTGCCGCGCCCCATCGCCGGGGATCACGCGAAATCGCTCGCCGTCGGGCGGCACCTGGAACTCGTCGCGCAGCGCGATCACGTGCGGGTTGATCTCGATCACATCGACGCGTGCGCGCGGCAGGTGGCGGTGGCAGAACTTCGCCAGCGAGCCGCCGCCCAGTCCCACCATCACGATGTGCTGCGGGTCGGGGTGGAACAGCAGGAAGCCCATCATCGTGCGCGTGTACTCCAGGTCCAGCGCGTACGGGTCCTTCAGGTTCATGCGGCTCTGGATCTCGCTGATGGAGAAGTGCAGCGCCTTGCGGTGGGCCGTGTCGTAGACGAAGGGCTTGACGTGCTCGCGGGGGTCGAGGGTTTCGGGCATGGGAGGGATGGAGATCGGTCTGTAGCGACCGCGCAAGGGATGCAAGTGTTCCGCCGATGCCGGCGGGGTGGCGAATCAGGACGCGATGCCCAGCAGATCGAGGATGCCGCACACGAAGGTGAGCGGATGCGGCGGGCAGCCGGGCACGTACAGGGCGGGCTTGTAGCGGTCGAGGAAGCTGCGGTCCAGCGCCTGGGAGCCCTCGAAGGGGCTGCCCGAGATGGCGCAGGTGCCCACGGCGATCACGAGCTTGGGCTCGGGCATGCCGTCCCAGCACAGCTGCAGCGCCTCGGCCATGTTGCGGGTGATCGGGCCGGTGAGCACCAGGCCGTCGGCATGGCGCGGCGAGGCCACGATGTCGATGCCGTAGCGCCCGATGTCGAAGTTGACGTTCGTGAGCGCGTTGACTTCCAGCTCGCAGCCGTTGCAGCCACCCGCCGACACCGCGCGCAGCTTGAGCGAGCGGCCGAAGCGCTTCTTCAGCGCGGCCGACACCTGCACCGGATCGGGCGTGGGCCGTTCGACGCCGATCACGAGGCCCGCGGCGTCGGTGGCGGCCAGCTTGAAGTCGTTGCTGTAGGCCAGCGTGCCGGTGGGGCACACGGGCGCGCAGTCGCCGCATTGAATGCAGCGGCCGAGGTCGATTTGCAGCGGGGCGGTGCGGATGGCCTGCACCGGGCAGGCATCGATGCAGCGGGTGCAGCCCGCCTCGCAGGGCGCCTCGCCCACGACCGGCCGCCCGCGCAGACCCTTGGGGTCGGCCTGCCGGGGATCGGGGATGGTCTGGGTGCCTTGGGAGCGCCGGACGGCGATGGACTTGAACATGGCCAACTCACGACACTACAGGTCGTTCCCGCAATAGGACAGATCGAAGCTCTTGTTGCAGAGCGGGAAGTCGGAGATTTCGTTGTGGCGCACGGCCAGCGCCAGGCCGAACCAGTTGAGCAGCGACGGATCCTGCACCTTGTAGTGCAGCAGGCGGCCGTCACCGTCGGTTTCGAGCGCGTGCACCACCGGCCCGCGGAAGCCTTCGCGCACGCTGACGCACAGCGTGTCGGCGTCCAGGCGAGCGGGCGCTTGCAGCGGCGCATCGAGGCTCGCCGCGACGTCCCCACCCAGCACCATCTCCAGCCAGCGCAGCGAGGCGTCGACCTCCCGCATGCGCAGCACCATGCGGGCCCAGCAGTCGCCGCTGGGCTCGATCAGCAGCTCGGCCGGCTGGCGCTCGTGCAGCCGCCCGGGCAGGCTCGTGCGCATGTCCAGGGCCACGCCGCTGGCCCGCGCGGCCAGGCCCACCATGCCGATGTCGGTGGCGGCCCGATGGCTCACCGTGCCCACGCCCTGGAAGCGCGATTGCACCGAGCGCGCGCCCAGCACCAGGGCGTTCACTTCCGAGAAGTCGCGGCTGAAGCCGGAGAGGGTCTTGAGCAGGTCGGCACGCAGCGCGGGCGTGATGCCGTGGCGCACGCCGCCCGGCCGCAGCCAGCCGCGGCCGAAGCGGCTGCCGCACACGCGCATCGTCGCGTTGATGATGGCCGTGCGCAGGCGGCCGTAGGTGGCGCCGCCTTGCAGGAAGGCGATGTCGGTGGCGAGGCCCGTGAGCGCGACCAGGTGCATGGCGATGCGCTCCAGTTCGAGCGCCACCCCGCGCACGAACTCGGCTTCGATCGGCAAGGCGACGCCGCCCAGCGCCTCCACGGCAGCGCAATACGCCCAGGCGTGGGCAATGCTCGTGTCGCCCGCAATCGTCTCGGCCAGCGTGGCCAGCGCCAGCGGCGGGCGCTGCAGCATCAGCGCCTCGATGCCGCGGTGCTGCCAGCCGAGCTGGATCTCCAGGTGGTGCACCTGCTCGCCGTGGCACATGAAGCGAAAGTGCCCCGGCTCGATGACGCTCGCGTGGATGGGCCCCACGCCCACCTCGTGCACCTCCTGGCCGCGCACGGTGAAGAACGGGTAGTCGCCCAGCCGGCACTGCCGCTCGCCTTCGAAGCGCACGGGCTTGAGCCAGGGGTGGCCGAGGGGTTCGAGGCCGGTCTGCTCCCACAGCTCGCGTTCGAACATCTGCACTGAGAAGGTGTGAACGAATCCGGCATGCCCGCTCATCACGCCGGAACGCGCCCA
>CBINKC010000174.1:0-8006 GCA_966251135.1 uncultured Burkholderiaceae bacterium | reverse complement strand
GTGCTTGGGAAGGGCGATGACTTGAGGGTTCATCAGATGACCTCTTTCGCTTACACGCTGGTCCATTGGTGCAGGGCTTCGATCAAGGTGCCGGCCGCGATGGCCACCGCGTAAGGCAGGCGGCCCGTGGGCTGGACGGGCGCATCGACCGTGGGGCAGTGGCCGGCCTGGGCCTGCAAGACCGTGGTGGTCAGCATGAAGTGCAGGTTGGCCAGCACACGGCGCAGGGCCCCGGTGCACACCGCCACGGCCAGGGCCAGCACGCCGCCGGCCAGCAGGGTCCAAAGCGCCACCCAGCCCACGGCCGTCGGGCCCAGCCACGTGCCGAGCATGGCCAGCAGCTTGACGTCGCCAGCGCCCAGGGCGCGCAGCGCGTACATCGGCATGAACAGGCCCAGGCCCGTCAGCCCGCCGAGCAGACCGGCCGTGAGGCCCAGGCTGCCCGCGGGGAAGTGGAAGAGGCCCTCGCCGGCAGGGGCAAGAGCCTGGAAAAGGATTCCGAGCACAGCCCCCGCGACCATCAGGCCGTTGGGGATGCGTCGGAAAAGCAGGTCATGGATCACCGCCAGCGCGCACAGGATGAACAGTGCGACGAGCATGCTGATGGAGAAGAATGGGGTGATGGCCATGACCGGCTCGCTGCGATTACAGGACCGCTGCGATTCCGGCGAAGGTCGCATCGAGCCCTTGGCCGACCAGCTGGACCGAGCCGATGATCACCACAGCGATCAGGGCAGCGATCAGCCCGTACTCGATAGCGGTGACACCGTCTTCTTCACGGGCGAAGTTCTTGATGAACTGAACGAGCTTCATGGTGCTTGCTTCCTCTTAGTTGCCAATGCCGTTGCCGGCGACTACATCAGCTCGACGAGCTGAACTCCTTGAATCCGAATCGGTACTCACAGTGCGGCGAGTACCGCCGTGGACCAGTACTCGAACACCGCACGCAGCGACCCTCCGGTCGTGTTGAATGCGGCGATGCACATCACCGCGATGAGTGCCGCGAGCAGCCCGTACTCGATGGAAGTCACGCCGTCGTCGTCGCGCCATAGCGCCACGCACATCCTTCGAATTGCGGCGAGCCCATCGGTGATCACGGCGCTTCTTCCTTTCAGTTGATGCATCGCTGCATCGATGGATCCACTGTAGGAAAGGCGCTGGCGCGAGGCATCCGCGGTGTTGCCCGCGTGGCGTGGGTGCTTGGTCCCCAGTTCATAGGACATCACGCCCCCCTCGCTCGCATGGCATGCGGCGAGTTGCGCACGGCCGCGCTCCAGTCGTGCGATGCGCTCGAGCAGCTCGCTCGCCGGTGCGGTCTTGTGCATGCAGTCGTTCGCGCCGAACTCGCGTGCACGCTCGGCCACGCTCGCATCGGCCAGGCTGGTCAGTACGATCACGCCACAGGGGGCAGCGTCGTGCAGCAGCGGGATCAGCGCCAGGCCGTCCTCGCCGCCGAGGTCCACGTCCAGGACCACCACGTCGGGTTGCTTTTCCTTCGCCTGCTGCAGCGCATCGGAGGGGGTGGCCGCGGCGCCGATGCTGCGCATGCGTGGCGCCTCGGCATCGATCAGGCTTTCGATGCCCGCCCGGATGGCGGCGTGGTCATCGACGACGAGAACTCGCAGCGGCTGAAGCGGCTGACTGTTGGACATGTGCGCCGTCCCTGAATGTGTGTGGCGCGCCCCATGGCGAGCCCATGGGGGAAGGCTAGGACGGGCTCGTGTGTCTCAACAGGGCGGATGCGAGGGGGGGCGGGTGGTTACTTTGTCCTGACTGTCCTGCGGTGCGCGCGTCGTGTCCATGCGCAGCGGCTGCGCGGCGAGGTGCCGCGCAGCCGCACGGCCGCAACGCGGTCAGAACACGTAAGGCAGGAGCCGGTAGCGCACGGCGGCGCAGTACGTCCGGTACTGCACGCCGTGGTCGCCGGCTTGAAGCACGGCTTCCTCCCGCTGCATCCGCACCGTCTGCGCGAAGTAGAGCGTCACCAGCACTAGCAGGTTGACCCAGGAGAAATTGGTGAGAAGAAAGCCGATGTGAGAGATGAGATAGCCGAGGTAGATCGGGTGTCGCACCACGCGGTACGGGCCATGCGTCACCAGGCCGCGCGACGCGGGCAGCAGGCCGAAACATCGACCCAGCGCAACCTTCGAGGCCACTTGCCACCCGAGCCCGGCGAGTTGCAGCGCTGCCCCCAGCCACTCCGGTGCCAGATGCTGCGTGCCTCGGTACTCGAAGAACACGAAGAAGAACGCCGCGTACAACGTGGCCGTTATCGTGACGGGCGAGAGGTCGCGCCCGCCCGCCCGCCGCGCGAACAACACCAGACCGAGCGTGAAGCTTTCGCTGGCCAGCAGCAGCAGCAGCGTGATGCGGCTCGTATCCGCCCACCAGGCCAGCGCCACGTTCCCGACGAGCACGCTACACGTGGCCAGCGCGAAGGCGCGCAGCAGCAGTTCGGTCAGCGCGCCTTCGCGCAGCGGGTGGAATTGCTTCCTCATGGCGGGGCCTCAGTTCAGGGTGTCGAACGGTTGCCGATGGGCGCTGCGCGAGGAGGCGCCCGCATGCGAGGCCGAAGACGCCGGGGGCGTGCCCAGGCCGTGCTCCACGGCGTAGACGTACAAGTTGATTTTTCCGTGCACGCCCAGCTTGCTGTAGATCACCGTGAGGTGGTTGCGCAAGGTGTGCTCGCTCATGCCCAGCGCATCGGCCACCGCGAGGCTCTTGGCGCCGCGATGCCGCACGATGGCCTCGATGACCTGGCGTTCCTTGGGCGTGAGGCTGCCGATTCGGCGAGCCTCGGGGTCTTGCGTGCCTGAGCGCGAGTTCGGCGCGACGCCGGGCACGGCGCCCAGCAGCACCGACATCAGCGAGCCGTCGATGCATACCTCGCCGGCATGCACCCGCTCCACCGCAACGAGCACCGCATCGGGCGACTGCGACTTGAGGACCACGCCGCGCGCACCGCGCATCACGGCGTCGCGGTGGCGCGCCGCATTGAGGTCGCCAGTGAGCACGACCACCTTCAGTCCTTCGGCCACCAACTGTGGCAGGCACTCCAGTGCGCAGGTGGTGCCCAGGCTCAGGTCGAGCAGCACGACGTCCGTCTCGTGCAGGGCAGGGTGCGCCATCAGCTCCGCAGCCGTGGCCGCGGTGCCGGAGACCACCATGCGCGGGGCCGCGCTTTCAAGCAGGCGCCGCAAACCCCACAGCGTGACGGCGTGATCGTCTGCCAGCAGCACACGGATGGGTTGCACGCATGCCGGCCCCGTACGGGGAACTTCCAAATCCACGTTCATCCGATCGCTCCCAACATCGGCAGGTTGATGGTGATCTCGGTCAGATTCGGCTCGCGTGATACCGCCACGCTCCCGCCCAGCTCGGCCGCGCGATCGGTGAGCGACCGCGGTACGAAGGCCTCGGGCAAGGCTTGCGACGGTGCGATTCCGCCGTGGTCGTTGCGCACCCGCATGAGCACCTGGCCGTCGCGTACGTCGAGCATGACGGTCACCGCCGCGGCCGCCGTGTGGCGGCGCACGTTGGTCAGCGCCTCGTTGACCATGTGCAGCACCGCCTTCGCCGCGGAGCCGCGCAGCTGCAACGCATCGGGCGCGAAGATGTTCACCTTCAAGCCGTACAGCGCCTCGAAGCGCTCGACCTGCCGGTGCAGGGCACCAATGAAGGCCGTCACGGCGAGGGGATCGCCGCCGCGCCGCAGGCCGGTTACCACGTCGCGCAGCGTCTGCAACTCCTGGTTCGTGAGCGTCACGAGTTGCTCGACCAGCGGCGCCACCGGGTTGTCCGGAGTGGTCTGCCGCGCCAGCGCCTCCAGGCCGTACTTCAGGCCGAGGTAGGGCTGCACGGCGCTGTCGTGCAGGTCGCGCCCGATGCGCTCGCGCTCCCGCGCCGCTGTCTCGCGCTGCAGCTGCTCCAGCAGGTCTGCGCGTTCAAGCAGCGGCAACACCTCGTCCATGAGTTCGTGCAGCCATTGCAGGTCCTGCGTCGTGAAGGGCGGCTCCTTGCGCGTGAGGCACAGGTGCCCCAGCGGTTTGCCGTAGCTCATCAGCGGCAGCGTCAATGCTTCGGGCCCGAGGTCGAGCAGCACGCGTTCCGCAGTGGCGTCGATGGGCACCGTCTCGAAGCGAAACGAATCGAGCTTGACGGCCGCCATGGGCTGCTTGCCCGAGTTCGTGCGCAGGCAGCCGGCGCCTTCGGGCAGGGCCTTGCGGCGCTCGCGCCATTGCGAGGCATGCGGCTCCTCCATCATCCAGAAGCGGCCATCCGCCTCTCGCGCAAACACGCGCGGCTCGGGCCCCTGCAGGCTGATGACCGAAGTGTTCAGCCTGAACTGCTCATGCAGCAGTTCGAACAGCACATCCACGTGATGGCCCAGGCCCTGCCGGGGATCCGATCGCCGGGTGAACGCTTCGAGCAATCCGAGACGGCGCCGCATCTCGCGAGTCGGCTGGGCCAGGAAGGCCGCGGTCGGCCCGATGGCGAGCACCAGCAGTGGCAAGGCGAGGCTGAGCGTGGGCATATCGCCCGCGCTCCCGCTCCAGTGGTCCGACACGAGCAGCGAGGTGACGCTGAACAGCGTGAGCAGCAACGCATGGGCCGCGCCCGCCAGCAAGGACATCGCCACCACCGGGACCACGCTCGCCAGGCCGAGCCAGGGCGCTTCCTGCTTGAGGTAATGGCTGGCAGCCGCGAGCGCGAAGGCGTCGACCCACAGCCACAGATGAGACATCGCCTGTGCCCGCCCATCGAGCGTGCGCATGAGCAACGCGGCGGCGAGCACGAGGTAGAGCAAGACGCCGAGGGGCAATGCGGGAGAGGTGCCGTCGCTGCTCGCGACGAGTGCCAGGCCCCCCAGCAGGGCCAGCAGGGCGCGCATGCCGGCGACGAAGCGTAGGAACGCGAACTGCGATCGCGCATGAGGCCGGTCGGCCGCGGTTCTAGGCCACCACCACTCGCCCAGCCCGGTACTGCCCTGGGGTACTGCCATACTGCTACTCCCTCGGCGCGCGTTACAGCTTGATTGCGCACCGCAGCAATTTGTAGCAGATCGGCACTTGACGCTGGCTGCGTTTTCGCAGCCCGGGCCTAGTACATCAGCCTATCCGGCCGTATGTCACGCAGAATCGTCGTCGCGATTTCCTCGATCGACTTGTGCGTGGATGACAGCCATCCGATGCCTTCGCGGCTCATCATGGCCTCGGCCTCGCGTACTTCGTACCGACAGTTTTCGATATCCGCATACCGGCTGCCCGGTCTGCGCGAATTGCGTATTTGATTCAGCCGCTGCGGGTCGATGGTCAGCCCGAAACACTTAGTCTTGTGCAGCACCAGCGCGCCGGGCAGCTTGCCGCGTTCGAAGTCTTCGGGAATAAGAGGGTAGTTGGCGGCCTTGATGCCGTGCTGCATGGCCAGGTAGAGCGACGTCGGGGTCTTGCCGCTGCGGCTCACGCCCACCAGGATCACGTCGGCCTGCTCCAGGTTCTTGGCCGACTGGCCGTCGTCGTGCGCCAGGGAGAAGTTGATCGCCTCGATCCGGTCGGTGTACTCCTGGCTCTTGGCGATATCCGAAAAGCGCCCCACCCGGTGGTTCGACTTCATGCCGAACTCGGCTTCCAGCGGTTCGATGAAGGTGTTGAACATGTCCAGCACGAGGCCCTTGGACAGGTCCTTCACGATCGACAGCACCTCGCGGTCGACCAGCGTCAGGAAGACGATGGGCCGCTTGCCCTCCACTTCGGCGGTGTGATTGATCTCGCGCACCACTTGGTGCGCCTTGTCCACCGAGTCGATGAAGGGCCGGCGCACGTGCCGCGGCTTGGTGGTGAACTGGTTGAGGATGGAGTTGCCGAAGGTCTCCGCAGTGATGCCTGTGCCGTCGGAGACGAAGAAGACGGTGCGGCTGGGCGTGGGGGCGGCGGGGTTGGGCTCGTTCACGCGCCGATGATAGGCGCAGGTGACCACCGCTGGAACGAGTGCCGGGCGCCGCGGGGCAGGGCACTAAAATCCCCGCAACGCCTCGCGAGTCCTCATTGCCCATGCGCCGCCCCTTTCACCCATCGAGAAGAAATACAAAGGGTGAATCCGGCCGTTGCACCATGCAGGCCGTCGTGCCGCTGGACACGGGCCTGACCCACGCGGGAGCCCCGGTTTTTCAACCTCTCGGAGCTTTCCCATGTCTCATGCATCCAGCGTTGCGGCGACCGCCCTGGTCGTTCCGTTCGAGCAACTGAGGATGACCGACGTCGAGTCGGTCGGCGGCAAGAACGCCTCGCTCGGCGAAATGATCAGCCAACTGGCCGCCACCGGCGTGCGCGTTCCCGGGGGCTTCGCCACGACGGCGCACGCCTTCCGGCTCTTCCTCAAGCACAACGGCCTGGCCGAGCGTATCAACGCTCGGCTCGATACGCTCAACACCGACGACGTGCGCGCTCTGGCCGAGGCCGGCGCCGAGATCCGCCGCTGGGTGGAGGAAACCCCTTTCCCGCCTGACCTGCAGCGCGCCATCGAAGCGCAGTTCGAGAAGCTGGTTGCCGGCAACCCGGGCGCTTCGTTCGCCGTGCGGTCGTCGGCGACGGCCGAAGACCTGCCTGACGCCAGCTTCGCCGGCCAGCAGGAGACCTTCCTCAACGTGGTGGGCATCGAAGAGGTGCTCGCCAAGATGAAGGAGGTGTTCGCCAGCCTCTATAACGATCGCGCCATCAGCTACCGCGTGCACAAGGGCTTTGCGCACGCCGACGTGGCCCTGTCGGCCGGCGTGCAGCGCATGGTCCGTTCCGACTTGAGCTCGGCGGGCGTCATGTTCACCATCGACACCGAGAGCGGCTTTTCCGATGTCGTGTTCATCACCTCCAGCTACGGACTGGGCGAGACCGTGGTGCAAGGTGCGGTGAACCCCGACGAGTTCTACGTCCACAAGCCGGCGCTCAAGAACGGCAAGTTCCCCATCATTCGCCGCAGCCTGGGCTCCAAGCTCATCCGCATGGCCTTTGCCACGCCCGAAGAGAAGCAGGCCACGGGCAAGCTCGTGAAGACCGTCGATACCGCACCCGAGCAGCGCAACCGCTATTCGCTGACCGACGCCGAGGTCGCGGAGCTGGCCAAGTACGCGCTCATCATCGAGCAGCACTACGGCCGCCCGATGGACATCGAATGGGGCAAGGACGGCGTGGACGGCCAGCTCTACATCTTGCAGGCGCGCCCCGAGACCGTGAAGAGCCAGGGCGGCGGCAAGGTCGAGCAGCGCTATCGGCTCAAGAGCACGGGCACGGTGCTGGCCGAGGGGCGCGCCATCGGCCAGAAGATCGGCACGGGCCGCGTGCGCATCGTCCACGGCATCTCCGAGATGGACAGCGTGCAGGCCGGCGACGTGCTCGTGACCGACATGACCGATCCCAACTGGGAGCCGGTGATGAAGCGCGCCTCGGCCATCGTCACGAACCGGGGCGGTCGCACTTGCCACGCGGCCATCATCGCGCGCGAGCTGGGCATCCCGGCAGTGGTCGGCTGTGGCAACGCCACCGACGCACTGAAGGACGGCGCGCTCGTCACCGTGGCCTGTTCCGAAGGCGACACGGGCTACATCTACGACGGCCTGCTTGAAACCGAGGTGAGCGAAGTGCAGCGTGGCGAGATGCCGCACAGCCCCGTCAAGATCATGATGAACGTGGGCAACCCTCAGCTCGCCTTCGACTTCGCGCAGATGCCGAATTCCGGCGTGGGCCTGGCGCGGCTCGAGTTCATCATCAACAACAACATCGGGGTGCACCCGAAGGCCATCCTCGACTATCCCAACGTCGATGCCGACCTGAAGAAGGCCGTCGAGTCGGTGGCGCGCGGTCACGCCTCGCCCCGCGCGTTCTATGTCGACAAGCTGGCCGAGGGCATTGCCACCATCGCGGCCGCCTTCTGGCCCAAGCCTGTGATCGTGCGCCTGTCGGACTTCAAGAGCAACGAGTACCGCAAGCTCATCGGCGGCTCGCGCTATGAGCCCG
>CBINKC010000173.1:0-8267 GCA_966251135.1 uncultured Burkholderiaceae bacterium | reverse complement strand
TCACCCACAGGCTGATCGTGCCCGAGAGGGCGCCGTTCAGTCCGCCCCCGCCCGACGCTCGTCCGTCGCGGGTGCTGGTGCGGGCGCGGGGGCCGGCGCAGCCGTGCTCGACACCTGGCACGACTTGCGCACGCCATACGCCGGATCGTTGCCGAAGTAGGTGTTCGTGCACTGGCCGTTGTCCGTTACCACCTTCTGCACCCAGCGGGTATCTGCGCCATACCGCACCGTGCGCGTTCCGCTGAAGGAGAAGGGATCGCCTTCGCCTGCAATCGTCGACCAGCTGCTGGTCGTGGCGGGAGCCGGCGCAGGCGCCGGTGCGGGAGCCGATGCCGAATCGCCGACCTGGCACGACTTGACCACGCCGTACGCCGGGTCCTTGCCAAAGAAGGTGTTCGTGCAGTTGCCGCTTCCCGTCACGGATTTGGACACCCAGCGCGAGTCCGCTCCATAGCGCACCGTGACCGTTCCGCTCACGGAGAACGACCGTCCTTCCGTGGCGATCGTCGTCCAGGCGGTCGGGGACGTCCACAGCGCCGTCTCCGCGGCCACGGCTTGCTTGCTCTCGATCGTTTCAGGTTCGCCGCCGCCGCAGGCAGAAAGCGCGAACACGGTGGACATGAGAGACGCCACCAAGGTCAGGGAATGGGACTTCGGCTGAAGATGGTTATCCATTGGAGTGACAGGAATTCAAAAGACAAAGACTTCCCCTCGCGCGGCCGTGATGGCTTGCGCGATGGCGCGATTTGCGTATCGAGACGGGACCCCGGCTCAAGAAGGCGCGTCAGGTGCTGCTGGCGACGCCGTCCACGCTGCTTCTTATCAATCGATCCGTGTCGACATCACGGCTCTTGTTGTTGCCGCGCATTAGTCCATCGATCGGCGACCGCCCTGCTACAAGGCGTTGTGCGAGGGGCGACAACCTACCGTGACGAGCTGCGTAGCGTCGTTTCAGCGCATGTACTGCCCTGTTTCGAGCGCGAGGCCAGCGATGGCATGGACGTCGATGTTGGGCAGCTATCGACACGATGCGGCGGTGTCGTAAGCGTCGCGAAACAACCCTGCCCCAGCCGGTCAGCGCGAATACGTTTTCGCACAGGTCGGGCCGGGTTGCGCTTTGTGACTTGGCCTCTTACTGAGACGTGAAGTGCATCACGCGCGGGCCCCGGCGCAGCGGTGCCGGGGCTCAGACACCGTCTCAGGGCCCCACGTCCTCCACCAGCGCCCTGATGGCTCGCGACTGGAAACCCGCGGCCAGATGTGCAATGCGCGCCGCGAAGACGGCGTAGCGTGGATCCTGGGTCTGCAACTGCTCGGCGCGTTCGCGCAGCAGGCGCATGTTGCCCACGCGAGCAAGGTGTCGAAGCACCTGCATTTCCTCGTCCGGCGGATACACGAGTTCATCGCTCGCCTGCGCCGGCTTCTTGTGTGTCCGCGTCAGTCCCGTCAAGCTGCGCAGATGGCCGAGTAGCACCGCTTCATCGATCGGCTTGGCAACGAAGGTCGCCGCACCCGCCTCCCGGGAACGGGCCCACACTTCCGGAGCCGTGCTCGCCGAAGTCATGATGACGGGCACATCGGCGAGCCCGGGCGTCAGGCCAAGTCGACGGGTCGTCTCGAAGCCGTCCAGGCCCGGCATCATTGCGTCCATCACCACCACATCGGGCCGGCTGCGGCGGGCGATTTCGAGCGCCTCCTGTCCGCTGGCCGCCTCGTCCACATCGAAACCCAAGGCCGTGAGCCTTTCGAAGAGCATGGTGCGGTTCTGCTCGACATCGTCGACCACCAACACCTTCTTGCGCGGCCCCACGTAGCCAGCAATGGGCCCGACCGCCATCTGCATGGCGGGGTCCCGGACCGTGCCCAGAGGCAGATCGAGCTGGAAGGAGAAGACACTGCCCTCGCCTGGCCGGCTACGCACCTCCACGTCACCGCCCATCAGGCGGACAAGCTGCCGGCTGATGGCCAACCCGAGGCCCGACCCACCTTCACGACGACTCGATTCGGCGACCTGCTCGAAGGGCTGGAACAACCGCTTCAACTCCGTTTCGCTCAGGCCGATGCCGGTGTCGTGCACCTCGAAGCGCACGCGCACCATCTGCTCTTCCTCCTCGACATCGTCGCAGGCGAGCGGCAGCGCCTGGACTCGCAGGGTGACCCGCCCGCGGTCGGTGAACTTGATGGCGTTGGACAGGAGGTTCAGCAGAACCTGGCGCAGCCGCTTCTCGTCGACCCGCACGACCGGCGGGAGCGGCCCGGCCCTCTGGCATTCGAATACCAAGCCCTTTTGCTCGGCATTGCTGCTCACGATGTCGCACACCGTCGTCAGGAACTTCGACGGGTCGACATCGGAGGGATACAGCGTCAGCTTGGCCGCATCGATGCGGGCGAGGTCCAGGATGTCCTCGATCAGCGCCAGCAGGTGCCGGCCGCTGTCCTCGATGATGCGCAGCCCCCTGTCGTGCTGCTCGTCGAGTGACTTGCTGTCTTGCAGGATGCGGGCGTAGCCCAGGATGGCATTGAGCGGTGTGCGCAGCTCATGGCTCATCTGCGCGAGGAACTCGCTGCGCAGTCTCGCCAACCGCTGGGCCTCGGCCAATGCCGACTCCCGTGCAGCTTCTGCCGCCTTGCGTTCGCTGATGTCGCGCACGACACCCACCGTGCCCAGCACCGTGCCATCCTCGTCGATGACCGGTGCCTTGAAGCTCTCCAGCCACACGGTGCGGTCAGGCAGCGTTCGGGTTTCCTCGACCGTCTTGCGCTCGCGCGTGCGCATCACTTCCGCATCGTCGGCGCGGTAAGACTGCGCGATTTCCACCGGCCAGACATCCAGGTCGGACTTGCCCACGAGCTGATCGGGAGGGGCTCCGCAAACTTCTGCCTCCGCCTGGTTCACGGCGAGAAAGCGGCTCTCGGTATCCTTGAACCAGGCTCGCATGGGCAACATGTCGATCAGCGTGCGCAGGTAGCGCGCCTGTTGCCGCAACTCGGCGGTGCGAGACTGCACGCGCTGCTCCAGGGTCTCGAACGACCGCTGCAGCTCGCCGATCATGTCGTTGAAGGCCTGCGCCAGCGCGCCCACCTCGCCCGGTGCCAGCAGGTCCTGCGCAGGCAGTCGCTCCATGGCCCGGCGGGGTGCCACCGCGCCTTCGCGGTCCCTGGTTCGGATGCGCTTGATGGCCGCAGTGAGGCGCACGATGGGATCCGTGAAACGCTTCACCCACCAAAGGCCCACCACCACGCTGAGCATCAGCGTGGCGCCTGAAACCAGCAGGATGGCAATCACCGTCTGGCGTATGTTGGCCAGGGTTTCATCGCGCGGAGCGGCCAACGTGAGCACGAGACGAGGTGGCGCGTTCTGCGGCCAAGGCATCCATGCCACGTAGAACGACTCCTCCCCCACCCACGTCACGCGTTGCCCAGGCCAGACGAGGTGGGATGTCCCCCCCGAGAGCGTGGGCGGCAGCAAGTCGGCCGGGATCGGGAACTGTTCAGCGAGGAGCTGCTGGTGGTGGCCATCGGGCGACAAGAGCGCCGGCACCTTGCCGGTGATCCGGGCCACGTTTTCCAGTGCGGCGCGGTTGATGAACTTGCGGAAGACGACGACGGCCAGGATTTCCGGCCGCCTGCCCGCCACGCCGCTGGCAGGGCTGCGGGCCTGCGCAGCCTTGCCGGCCACGGACAGTTCCGAATAGAACTTGGCCACCGGCTGGGGCGCATCGGTGCGCGCTTCCTCGGCGTAGCCCTGGACGGGCACCGACATCTCGATCATCGTGTCGCCCGACGGCGGGAAGATGAACGACATCTCGGCTTGCGCGGGCATCTCGGACAGCGCCTCATCCTGGCCGCCATGGGCGGGACCTTCCTTCCAGGCGGGCCACATCTTGAACGGCAGTTGGCCCTGCGCGTCCACTGCGGCGGTGACCCACGCCCACTGACCGTCGGGGTGCATGACGCTCATGCCGGCTTCCGACTGCGACACTGAATGGCTGAGCCGGCCGTGCGTGTAGACCGCGATGCTGGAGAACCCGCCCGTGCGTACCGCAAGCTGCAGGCGGTTGATCGAGCCCACCTTGCGGTACCCGAGCACGCGCGCCCATTCGGCCCGCTCCTCGCCCCGATGGGGATCGTTGACGTTGAACTCGACGGTCATCAGCTCGCCGAGCTGGTCGAGGATGGCCGCATCACCCACTGTCGCGAGCGCCACGCTGTGGAGCTGCGCCGTCAACGACTGCAGCTCGGTCTCCCAGGCGATCAGATCCTTGCGCAGGCTTGCGAAGGCCGCTCGTTCGTTCTGCCGGTCGGTGAAGTAGGAGGCGAGCAGCGCGTTGAGCGTCGTGCTGAGGACCAGCACTCCGACCAGGACGAGCAGGATCTTCTGTCTGATCCCGCCGCGAATCATGGGCAGACCCGCATCACGGCATGAGGCCACTGCACGCGACTCATTCCCCATACTCCCGGTGCGCTTCGATGTCCTGGTCGATGGCGCGGGCTGCCCCGGTCAACGCAGCCTGCACGTCGTGGCCGGAGATGATCGACTCCACCGCCTTGGCGAACGACCTGCTGATGACGCTGTAGCCCGGCGTCGCAGGCCGCGGGACGCCCGCGCCGGAAAAGAGCTGCTGCGCATACAGCTGCAGCGGCCCGCCCGGGCCGTAGAGCGCGGAGCGCGACAGGGCCGACCGGCGTGCGGGCACTGCCCCGTTGGCATTGGTCATGTGCAGGATCTCGCGGGGCGACATGAGGTGGGACAGGAATCCCCAAGCTCCCGCGGGATCGGGACAGGTGCTCGTGATGCCCCAGCTCAACGAGCCCATGCCGGTCTTCAGTCCCCGCCCGAAGTCAGGCAGCGGCAACAGCACGAGGTCGTCGCCCAGTGCCCGGCGCAGCTCCGCATACCTCCAGTGCCCGCTCCACAGCAACGAGCTGCGCCCTTTCTCGAAGTCGCTGCCGTTCTCGTAGGACGCGCGCGTCCAATCCTTGTGGAACCAGGACTGGAGGCGCTTCATTGCCGCCACGGACTCGCGCCCATCCAGCACGCCACTGGCCCTGCGATACGTCGTGCGATCGATGAAATCGCCGCCGAAGCCCAGGAGCAGCGGCAGGTAGGCGTACGCGAAGAACTCGGTGGTGCCCGTGTACAACGCAAGGTCCAGCGGGTAGGTCACGCCCTGCACCTGCGCCAGCCTCGCCATCGCCTCCTCGAACTCGGCCAGGGTCCACGGCTGTGCCACGCTCGGCACGCGCAATCCCGCGGCCGCGAGGTGACGCCGATTCGCCCACAGCCCCAACCCCGAATCGAACTGCCCGAGGCTGTAGACGTGGCCGTTGTACGTGCCCTGCGCCAGGATGGAAGGCAGGAGATCCCGGCGCATCCGTGCGGAAATGAAGCGGTCGAGCGGTCGCAGGTAGCCGGGCCAGGCGAACTCGGCGACCAACGGTCCGTCCATTTCCAGCACGCACGGCAGCGTGCCGGTCACCGCCAGGCTGTGCACCCACTCGTGGTAGTCACGGTAGTTCAGCGCCTGCACATCGACCTTGTAGAGGCGCTGCGAACGGTTGAACGAGGCCGCGGCCTCACGAATCACCTGGGCCTCCACGGCGCTGAAGGCCGCACGCGTCCAGACGGTGATGGTCTTCGATGCCTCGGGCGCTGGCGGCGCTGGCGCCGCGGCGCGGACGCCGGCTGTGCACATCACGAACCAGCCGGCCAGGGCAACGCGCAAGACAACGCGGTGCGTCATAGGCGGTCACGCACCCGGTTCTCGACCGGCCCGGCACAGCACGGGAACCCCGCCCGTGCCCGCTCCCACCAGGGAACCCGCAGTACCACAGCGGCCAACAGGAACTGCACAAAACCTGAGACGGCTCGCATCGCGCCACACTCCACTTCTGCTGCTCGGCAAGCTACATCACTGCCGATTTCTAAGCAGAAGCGCCGGTCATGATAGCGCCACACGCCCGGGGTGATGCTATCCGCACATGCCCGGTGACGGCCTGCGATTTCAGCAGCGTTGCCCCTGCGCGCCCTGCCCGCAAGGAGACGACGGGCGGGTCACGAAAGCGCTCCCGGATGCGGGCGAGATCCGCACGGCATGTCGAGGGTTTACTCCAGCGCTGGCGCCTCCTGCATTGCTTCGGCCGTATGAACGGATCCAGAATCCGCGCCTCTGACCAGGACGTTGCCCTGTCCGGCGATCGACGATGTGTGGCACAGAGCCGTAGGAGCGCACGATGCAGTTACGTGAACGCCGACCCAAGAGTTCCACGCTCGCCCGGGTGGCCCTGCGCACTGCGCGAGGCATGCGATGCGCAACACTCCTGCTCGGGCTGCTCGGCATGGCGAACCTCGACGTACCGGCCGCAGCGGCAACCGAGCGGGCCCGGCAAGACCCCGATGGGACAGTGCACGTGCCGCCCCGGGAGATTCCGCTTTCGAACTATCTCAGTCCAGAGGCCCGCGAGTTGATGATCCGGCGCTTCACGGTGCCGCTCGAATCGCCGTTTCCCAATGACATCGTGAAGGCGCGGGGGCACATCGAGGAGTTCCTTCAGCCGCTTGTGGATCGCGCCAAGGAACGCTACCCGGGCAACATCATCCGCACCAAGATCGCCAACGTGCCGGTGTTCGACATCACGCCCCGTGCTGGCGTGGCCAGGCGCAACGCGAATCGGGTGCTCATCAATCTCCACGGAGGGGCGTTCTCGGTCTGCGAGATCGCATGCGCCTTGACCGAGTCCTTGCCCGTGGCCGGGATAGGCGGCATTCGGGTGGTGTCGGTGAGCTATCGGCAGGGACCGGAACACAAGTTCCCCGCCGCAAGCGAGGACGTGGCGGCCGTTTACCTGGAACTGCTCAAGCGCTATCGGCCGGAGAACATCGGGATCTTCGGCTGTTCCGCGGGCGGCATGCTGACGGCCGAGTCGCTGGCCTGGTTCCAGAAGGAAAAGTTGCCGCGTCCGGGGGCGGCCGGCATCCTGTGCTCTACCGCGATGGACTTCGGCGGCGATGCATTCTTCGTTCAATGGCCACTGGATGATGGCACGCTGCCGCCTGCGCCCACACCAGGCGACCGCATCGGCCAGCGGGTCGAGTTGCCACCGTTCGAATACTTTTCCGGCGCCCAAGCGCGCGACCCCCTCGTGCAGCCGGGTCACTTCCCCGAGGTCTTGCGCCGGTTTCCGCCGACCCTCGTCGCCACCGGCAGCCGGGGCTTCGATGCGAGCGCAGCCTACGAGACGCATCGGCGGCTCTGGCGCGCGGGCGTGCCGACCGAGCTGCACGTGTGGGACGGGCTGGGACACGGCTTTCACATCGACGTCGCTGCACCCGAGTCGCGCGAGTTCGCGGAGGTGATCGTCCGCTTCTTCGACGCGCACCTCGGCCGCCGGCCCCGCTGAAAAGCTAATGCACTAACTGCGGTCGTCGAGGCCGACGCGCTTTCCGACGACCCAGGGACATGGAGAGGCCCATGGCTGCAACGCTGCCCGCCCCTGGCGGCAAGACCGGTTTGTCGCTCATCGCCGTGGCCTCTTCCGTGTGGCTCGCACCCGCGGCTCGCGCTCAGGACGACGCCCAGCAGCCCTACCAGCTGGAGACCGTGACCATCACGGCCCAGCGGCGCCCGGAACTGCTGTCCAGGGCACCCTTCGCGGTGAGCGTGATCAATCAGTCGACCCTTGACGCCCAGGGCATCACCGCCGCCTCGGACATCTGGTCGACAGTTCCCAGCATGAGGCCCGCTGCCAACGGCTTCGCGATACGGGGCATCGGCAGCAACGATCCCTTCGGCTCGTACGCGACCGTGGCGGTCCAGGTAGACGGCATCTACGAGCCGAACTTTCAGTTCCTGACCCTCGGCATGTACGACATCGACCGCATCGAAGTCCTGCGTGGCCCCCAGGGCACGAGCTACGGCCGCAATGCGACAGCCGGCGTCGTGAACATTGAAACCGCCCGCCCCAAATCCACGTTCGAAGGCTTCGGCGATGTGGCTTACGGCAACTACCGCGACCGTACCGCACGCGGGGTGCTCAACGTGCCGCTGAACAGCGATCTTCGGTTCCGCCTTTCCGCCATGAAGCGCAAGAGCGAGGGCTACGTGGACGGTGGTGCCGCCCCGCGTCGCTACGACGAGACCGACGTGTCCAGCGTGCGGCTGGGTTGGCATTGGCAGGTTGCACCCGCTGTGCAATGGCGCGCTTCCCTGACCCGCGCGCAATCCGCGCAATCGCGTCGACTGGCCGAAGGTCGGCATCTTCGCGCA
>CBINKC010000172.1:0-8305 GCA_966251135.1 uncultured Burkholderiaceae bacterium | reverse complement strand
CACCACCTCCGCCAGATGGCGATAGCCGCCGGTGGGCGGCTGCCAGGGGTTGGGCGGGCCGCTGAGGTTGCCGCGGTCGATCACCTCCAGCCCGTGGCCCTGCAGCACCGGCACGATGTCGGCCACGCGCAATGCCTCGGGGCCCATGCTCGCGCCGCGCGTGCTGGCGCCGATGTCGGTCGGCGCCCCGATGATGCTGATCTTGTCGTTCATGCCGCACCGCTCATGAACCCGACTAGGGTCACACGTTGCCGGCGAGTTCGCCCTTGGCCGATTCGCGCAGCTCGAAGCCGTAGTGGGCCTGGAGCACGTCCCATGCTTCGTCGGCGGATTCGACGAAGCGGAACAGCTTCACGTCCATGGGGCTGATCATCCCCGTCTCGACCAGGAGGTCGAAGTTGATGAGCCGCGTCCAGAAGTCGCGCCCGAACAGCAGCACGGGGCGATGCCGGCTCTTGCCGGTCTGGATGAGCGTGAGCATCTCGAACAGCTCGTCGAGCGTGCCGAAGCCCCCGGGGAAGCACACCAGCGCAATGGAGCGCATGAGGAAGTGCATCTTGCGCAGCCCGAAGTAGTGGAACTGAAAGCACAGTTCGGGCGTGATGTAGGGGTTGGGTGCCTGCTCGTGCGGCAGCACGATGTTCAGGCCGATGCTCTTGCCGCCCACCTCATGCGCGCCGCGGTTGCCCGCTTCCATGATGCCGGGCCCGCCGCCGGTCACCACATAGATCGGCGTGGCTAGCTCGTCGCGCGACTTGGTGGTCACGATGGAGGCGAAGCGCCGCGCCTCGTCGTAGTAGCGCGCCATCGTGCGGTGCGTCTCGGCCATGCGCAAGGCCGTCTCGTCTTTCGCGGAACGCGCATCCGTGATCAGGCGCTCGGCCACATCCGAAGAGACGATGCGCGCGCTGCCGAAGATCACGATGGTCGACTCGATGCTCTGCTCGGCCTGCACCATCTCGGGCTTGAGCAGCTCCAGCTGCATGCGCACCGGCCGCAGCTCCTCGCGCAGCAAGAATTCAGTGTCGGTGAATGCGAGGCGATACGAGCTTTCCGGGCCATCGTAAAGCGAGGGGGGGGCCTTGATGGTGGCTTCCTGCTGGGCCGAGGGAAAGTTGCGGGCGGTGAGGTCGCCGCGCCTGCCCAACCGGGCGTTGTTGTGCTTTGCCATGACGGCAGCTTAACCGCTGGATGTCCCCCTTGGGGTGGGGGGGAAGCCCCAGGATGTCAGCCTTCCCTCAGCCTTGGGCACGTGCGGACGCGCATACCGGGCAGTGCGGCTGGCGGGCGAGGCGCACCTCGCTCCATTCCATCTCGCGTGCGTCGAGCATCTGCAGCCGCCCGGCGAGCGAGCGGCCCACACCCGTCAGCAGCTTGAGCGCCTCGGCGGCCTGCATGGTGCCGATGATGCCCACGAGCGGCGCGAACACGCCCATGACTGCGCAGCGGGTTTCTTCGAAGGCGCTGTCGGGAGGGAAGAGGCAGGCATAGCAAGGCGCATCGGGCATGCGGGTGTCGTAGACCGAGATCTGCCCATCGAAGCCGATGGCGGCGCCCGAGACCAGCGGCTTGCGGTGCCTCACGCAGGCCGCATTCACGTCGTGGCGCGTCTTGAAGTTGTCCGTGCAGTCGAGCACCACGTCAGCGGCGGCGACCAGCGCGTCGAGCCTGTCGCCTTGGGCGCGTTCGTGCAGCGCGATCACGTTCACCTCGGGGTTGATGGCGTGCACGCTCTGCGCAGCCGACTGCGCCTTGGGCTGGCCGAGGCGGGAGAGGTTGTGGGCCACCTGCCGCTGCAGGTTGGTGAGATCGACGGCGTCGTGGTCGATGAGGGTGAGGGTGCCCACGCCCGCTGTGCCCAGGTACAGCGCCACGGGCGAACCCAGGCCACCGGCGCCGATGACCAGGGCGTGCGCGGCCAGCAGCCGGCGCTGGCCCTCGACGCCCAGTTCGTCCAAGAGGATGTGGCGCGAGTAACGCAACAGCTGGTCGTCGTTCATCAGGCAAGGATACCGAAGGGTGGTGGCGGCGGCGGGATGGCCGAGTGGGCCGGTTGCCGCCTGCCGGCGCAGGGGCCGCCTCGCTGGCGGGACGTGCGGGCAAACGGCACCCGCGGCCAGGGTGTGACGCGGGCGAAGGCCATGAATGACAACGCCCGCAATCGCGGGCGTTGTCTGGGGCAGTGTGCCGTGTGGGCCGCGCGTGCAGCAACGGCGCCGCACGTTCTTAGTTCATGTCGCTCAGTTCGTCTCGACTTCGGGCTTGCGCTCGGTGAGGGTCTTGCTCACCAGCACGGTCTTGCCCTTGAGGCGGTTCAGTGCCTGGGCGAGTTGGAAGTCTTCGGCGGTACCGAACTCGGGCAGGGGCTTGGGCGCCTGTTGTGACTTGGCCACTTCCTCTTCCAGGCGGCGGCGCGCATCTTCGCGGGCCTTCTCGCGTGCGGCGTCCTTCTGCTCGGCGCCCTGGCCGCTCAGCAGGTGCTTTTCCAGGTCGGCCTCGCGCACGCGCAGCGCGGCGAAGAGGTTTCCTTCAGCGGTTTCGTCGAGCATCACGTCGGGCACGATGCCGCGCGCCTGGATGGACTTGCCGCTGGGCGTGTAGTAGCGCGCGGTGGTGATCTTGAGCGCGGTGTCGGGCGAGAGCTGCCGCACGGTCTGGACGGAGCCCTTGCCGAAGCTCTGGGCGCCCATGATGGTGGCGCGCTTGTGGTCTTGCAGTGCGCCGGCCACGATCTCGCTGGCGGAGGCCGAGCCTTCGTTGACCAGCACGACCATCGGCACGGTCTTCAGCGCCTCAGGCAGGCGGCGCAGGGGGTCGTTGCCGCCGCGGCGCAGGTAGAACTCGGGCGAGGCCTTGAACACTGCCTTGGATTCGGCGATCTGGCCGTTGGTGGTGACCACCACTGCGTCATGGGGCAGGAAGGCGGCCGAGATGGCGACCGAGGCTTCCAGCAGGCCGCCCGGGTCGTTGCGCAGGTCGAGCACCAGGCCCTTGAGATGGGGCTCCTGCTTGTAGATCTCTTCGGCCTTGCGCACGAAGTCTTCGACGGTGCGGTCTTGGAACTGGCTGATGCGGATCCAGCCGTAGCCCGGCTCGATGAGCTTGCCGCGCACGCTTTGCACGCGGATTTCCTCACGCGTGATCGTCACGGGGAAGCTGCGGCTTTCGGTCTTGCGGAACACGGTGAGCACGACCTTGGTGTTGGGCTCGCCGCGCATGCGCTTGACGGCCTGGTCCATGGTGAGGCCCTTGACCAGGGTGTCGTCGATCTTGGTGATGAGGTCGCCGCTCTTGATGCCGGCGCGGAAGGCGGGCGAGCCTTCGATGGGGGAGACCACCTTGACCAGGCCGTCTTCCATGCCGATCTCGATGCCCACGCCGACGAAGCGGCCTGTGGTGCCTTCGCGGAATTCCTTGAAGGTCTTCTTGTCGAAGTACTGCGAATGCGGGTCGAGCCCCGCCACCATGCCGCCGATGGCATCTGTGATGAGCTTCTTTTCGTCGACCGGCTCGACGTAATCGCTCTTGACCATGCCGAACACGGCGGCGAGCTGCTGAAGTTCTTCGAGGGGAAGCTGGGAGACCGAACTGCGGGCGATGGCCTGCAGTTGCATCGTCGCCAGCGCCCCGGCCACGGTCCCGAGTGCAATCCAACCCGCGACCTTGAGCTTGGCACCCATGAGTTTCCCGCTTCCTGCTTGAAATTTAGACACGCCTCGAACCAGTATAAAACTGCAATCGGGGGCTTGGAGGGACGTGGCCGCACGGAAGTTCACGGGTTTTCCCGCTGTGTTCCGATCGGGGCGCCCATTCAGGGCGAGGTGCTGGCGCCAGGGGGGGCCGGGCTGGTCCCGCCGACAGGAATCGAACCTGTATTTGCCGCTTAGGAGGCGGCCGTTCTATCCATTGAACTACGGCGAGCGGGCGCGGCATTCTCGCATGCAGCGATGCACCGTCCGCTTCAATCCCAGCGCCACGTCCAGATCACGTCCAGCGAGTTGTCCTGGCCGGTTTGCGCGCGCAGCGTGAAGCGCTGGGCGATGCGGTAGATGAGCTGCCAGCTGCCCGCGGTGGCGCTCAGGCTGCGTTCGTAGCCCACATACCAGCGCTGCGAGATCTGCTTGCCCAGGGAGATGACGGTCTCGCGCACCTCGCCGTCGGTCTGGCGCAGCGACAGGTCGTCGAGCCCGATGGCGCGGGTGAACTGGTCGCTCAGGCCTTCGCCTTCGCCGGCCCACAGGGCGAGGGCGGCGCGCTGCAGCAAGGCGGTGTCGGTGCGGCCGAGGTTGTCGCCGCCGCGGCCGAGCACCAGCCAGGAGAGCTTGTCGACTTCGGCCATCTCGGGCTCGGAGAAGAGCCTCACGCGGGGGGCGAGCGCGGTGCCGGTGACGAGCACGCCGACGCGCACGTCGAGGTTGGGACGTGTGGCCTCGATGTCCAGGCGGGGGTTCTCGACGGGGCCGTTGAAGATGACGCGCCCGCGCTCGATGGCCAGCTTCTGGCCGTAGGCGGCGTAGGTGCCGCCCACCGTGCTCACCGTGCCGTTGACCGCCATCTTGTTGCCCGGCGAGGTGATGCGCAATTCGCCGGACAGGCCGGTGTCCAGCCCCCGGCCGCGCAAACGCAGCTGGTCGCCGAGCCAGACGTCGAGGTTGATGCGCGCCTGACGGCCCGGCGTGGGGTCGGCCCTCGGCACCGGGGTGGCGGCCGGTGCCTGGCTGGTGCGCCGCACGACCACCACGTCGTCCGAGAGCCGGGGGGCATCGGAGCGGCTGAAATCGACCAGGCCCTCGTCGATGGTGAACCTGCCGTCCAGCGCGACGTTGCGGCGGTCCAGCTGCATCTGCGCCTGCCCGGTGGCGACGATGCGCCGGTCTACCCGGCCCAGCACCTGGAATCTTTCGGCGAGCAGCCTGAGCTTGGCGCTCGGGGCCTCGCCGAAGGTGGCGTTGCCCTCCAGCTGCACGGTGCCGCTGCCGGCGCGAGCGCTGAAACGCTCGATGCGGGCGGTCTCGCCCTGCAGCTCGATGTCCGCCTCGCCTTCGCTCACGTTGACGCCCAGCAGGAAGTTGCGCACGCCGATGCTGGCGCCGGTGATGCGGCCGGTGTACTCGGGCGCGGCGAAGCGACCGCCGATGGCCGCACTGGTGCGCAGCGCGCCGCTCAGCCGCCACCCTGCCGGCACCCACGGACCCCAGTTGCCCAGGTGAGTGACCTGTACCTCCAGCACACCCTGGATGGGCGTGTCGGGCGCGGGCCAGAGCGCCTGCGGCGAGGTGCGTGCCACGACGGCGCCGGCCGCCACGCCCAGCGTCTTGCCGGCGAGGCCCTGGGTGAAGCTCCACACGCCGTCGTGTGCGTCGAGCGCCAGGCGCAGGTCGGTCAGGCCCAGCGCCTGGACGTTGCCGGCCTCGTCGGTCACGGAGAGGTCGCCGCCCCGGCGTTCGAGCACGACATCGGCGGTGAAGGCGGGTGCGCTGCGCAGCTCGATGTGGCCCCCCACGGCCAGGTCGCCGCCCCAGCCGAAGGCGGGCTGGGCGCGCGCAAGGAGCGGCGCGACGGGCAGGGGCTCCAGCTCGGCCTGTGCCTCCACCTGCGCGGGCGCGCCGGCCGTGGCGGCCTGCCAGGCGATGCGGTTCCAGCGCAGGGTGGCGCCCAGCACTTGCGCACGCCCGGGCTGCACGACCACGCGCAGCGGCGCGGGGGCCCACTGCGCCTGCGCTTCGACGTCGCGGGTGGCCAGCCAGGGGACGGCGCCGGGCGCCGTGCTGCGCAGCTCGGCTTGGCGGATGCGTCCTCGCCAGCCGGTCCATGCCGGCGTGGTGCCGCGAGGCCCTGCGACCGCTCCGCCGCTCGCGGTGATCAGCACGGTGCTCACCGCGCTGGGCGGGGGCGCGCCGTTCGCCGGAGTGCCGTTCGCCGGTGCGCCGTGGCCGTTCGCAGGCTGGGGCTGGAAGGTCTCGGTCCAGGCTGGTGGCAGCGCCCGGGTGTGGGCGCGCAATTCGGCGGTGTGGGCGGCGAGCGTGCCTTGCACCTGGAACCCGGCGGACTCGACCGGCGGCGTCCCCTTGAAGAGGGCCTGGGAAAACGACAAGGCTTCCAGGCTGGCACTCAGCTCGATCGGCGCATCGGCCGGGCGCGCGCCGGACATGTCTACCTGCCATCGCGCCTGGGCGTGCCGCACCTGGGTTTGCCCGATGCGCAGCCCATCAGCGTCGAGCGTGCCGCGGGTGGCGAGCGCCGGCCAGCGGCCGTTCAATGCCGCACTGCCCTTGATCGACCCGGCCAGCGCCCCTTCGGCCGCCGCCATCGGCAGCAGGCGCCACAGCGGGGCGAGTCGCTCCAGCCCGGGCGCCGCCAGGGTGATCGTCCAGCGGTCGGCCGCGCCCGACCCGCGCCGATGGAATCGGCCGTCGGCCTCGATGCGATTGCCGGCCGATTCGAGGGCGAGGCGGGCCTGCATCGCGTCGCCGTCGACATCGCGCCAGTGGGCCTCGCCGGCCAGTGGCACGCTGGCCAGCACGCTGTGCGACACCGAGATGTCGGCGCGGCCGCGCATCGCGGTGACACGTTGCATCCAATCGCGCGTGGCCTCGCCGTGCGGCAACGCAAGGTCGAAGCGCACCTGGGCATTGAGCCGGTTCGGGCCGCGGCGCCAGGGTGAATCTTCTGCTCCTGGCCACCACGGGCTGGGATCGAAGTGGGCCAGTTCGGCCTGACCCGCGAGCTGCCAGGTTGCCTGGGGCGACGCTCGGGAGGCGGTGCCGGCCAGCGACGCGCGTGCCGGCCCGGCCGAAACCTGGGCCTCGCGCAGCTCGATGCGATTGGAGGAGGCGCTGGCGTCGAGCCGCAACCGGGCGTCGGCCGCCGGCCCGTGCGGGGCGAAGCGCCCGGCCAAGTCGGCCTGCAGCTCCACGCGACGGCCGGCGACGACGCCTGCCCAGCCGCTGCCGCGGGCGTTGACCGGGCCGCTCAGCCGCATGCTGGGCGCGCGGGCGTCGAGCCAGGAGGGTTGCACGGCGTCGAGTTGGGCCTGCAGCTGCCATTGCGCCGGAGCCCATCGGCCGTGTCCCTCGATGCGGCCGGCGGCCTGCTGCTCGGTGCCGAGCTGCGCGCTGAGCGTGCGCAGCTCCAGCGTGTGCGGGTCGTCGGGCCGTGCCTGCAGCTCGAACCTCGCTTCGCGCACCGGCAGCCGGCCTTCGTTCCAGCGGCCGGCCCGCGCATTGGCCAGCCTCGCGATCATCGTGGCGGGCTGGTCCAGGCCGCTGGTGCGCGCGCTGGCGCTCCCGCTGAGTGACGTGACCGGCGCGGCGGGATGAAACAGAGACAGGTCCAGCGCCTGGGTTCGCGCCTGCATCTCGCCCAGCGGCCAGCGGGCGAAGGGGCGCAGCCCGGCGCGCAGGTCCAGCGATTGCGAGGGGCGGCCGGCGCCGGGCTCGGCGCGCACGGTGCCATTGAGCATGGGCTCGGCCAGCGGCCCCTCCAGGCTCGCCTGGGCCTGCCACGCGGGCGCATGGTCGGTGGCGGCCTGGGCCGCGTGCAGCCACAGGTGGACTGGCATGGGGGCATCTGCGCCGAGCTGCGCGTTGCCGCGTAGGTGCATCGTCCCCCAAGTGAGGGCGAAGTCGTCCACCCGGTGTGTCGCGCCTTGGCCGTCGCCCAGGTGCACCCGCGCTCGCAGGTCGAGTAGCGGGCGCCCCGCCAGTGCGTCGAGGTGCAGTTCGCGGACCTGCAGGCGGGCCACGTCGATCTCCACGGGCAGCCGCAGCTGCCGGGGCGCCTGCCTACCCGTGCCCGGCGTGTCCTTGGCCTGCGAGCGCTGCACTTCGATGCGGCGCGCTTCGAGCGCGTCGATGGTGACGCGCGCCTGGTAGGCCAGCCCGGGTGTGTGCCCAATGCGCAGGCCGCGCCAGGCCAGATCGTGGACGATGACATGGGCGCCGCCCGGCAGCGTGAGGTCCAGCCGTTGCGCGCTGAAGTCGCCCCAGAGGGTGCCGCGGCTGCCGCTCACCTCGGCTCCGGGCAGTCGTTCAAGCACCCACGCGGTGCCGGTCTCGCTGCGCACGGTCCACCACAGCATGGCGGCCGCCGCCAGCAGTACCAGCAGTACCAACAGCACTGCGAGCAGCAGTGCGCCCACAGCCCGGGCGGCGCGCCGGCGCGAGGGGGGCGATGCGGACGCGCGGTCGCTCATGCTCAGAAGGTGTGAATGAATCCGGCGTGCCCGAGCAGCGCGCCGGAACGGGCCCGATCAAGGCGCAAAGCACAGCCGTAGCTCGGGCTACGGCGAGCATTTGCAACGCAG
>CBINKC010000171.1:0-8389 GCA_966251135.1 uncultured Burkholderiaceae bacterium | reverse complement strand
GCGGCGACGTCGTACTCGACGAACAACCGCATCATGATCCCGTTCTACGTGTACTACTCGATGTTCGGATTCCAGCGCATCGGCGATCTGGCCTGGGCGGCCGGCGACATGCAGGCGCGAGGCTTCCTGCTGGGCGGCACGTCGGGGCGCACCACGCTGAACGGCGAGGGGCTGCAGCACGAAGACGGCCATAGCCATGTCCTGGCCGGCACGATCCCGAACTGCGTGAGCTACGACCCGACCTTCGCGCACGAGGTGGGTGTGATCATGCACCACGGCCTTAAGCGCATGGTGGAGAAGCAGGACAACGTCTTCTACTACCTCACGCTGCTCAACGAGAACTACCCGATGCCGGGGCTCCGCCCGGGCACGGAAGAGCAGATCATCAAGGGCATGTACCTGTTCGAGGAAGGCGCGAAGAAGACCCTCCGCGTCAACCTGCTGGGCAGCGGCACGATCCTGCGTGAGAGCATCGAGGCCAGGAAGCTGCTGGAAGAAGAGTGGGGCGTGGCCGCCAACATCTGGAGCTGCCCGAGCTTCAACGAGCTGGCGCGCGAGGGGCAGGACGCGGAGCGCTGGAACATGCTGCATCCCACGGCCACGAAGCGCGTGCCGTTCGTGACGCAGCAGCTGGAGCCGTACGCCGGCCCGGTGATCGCGTCCACCGACTACATGAAGAACTACGCCGAGCAGATCCGCCCATTCATGCCGAAGGGGCGTAGCTACAAGGTGCTGGGCACCGATGGCTTCGGCCGCAGCGACTTCCGCAGCAAGCTGCGCGAGCACTTCGAGGTCAATCGGCACTACATCGTGGTGGCAGCCTTGAAGGCGCTGGCCGATGAAGGCGCGGTGCCGGTGGCCAAGGTGGCCGATGCCATCAAGAAGTACGGCATCAACGCCGACAAGATCAACCCGCTGTACGCCTGAAGAAGAAAGCGGAGATACGCAGCATGGCATTGGTGGAAGTCAAGGTTCCCGACATCGGGGACTTCAAGGACGTGGAGGTCATCGAACTCCTGGTCAAGCCCGGCGACACAGTGAAGAAGGAGCAGTCGCTCATCACAGTGGAAAGCGACAAGGCTTCGATGGAGATCCCTTCGACGCATGCAGGCATCGTGAAGGAGCTCAAGCTCCGCCTCGGCGACAAGGTGAACGAAGGCTCGTCGGTGCTGGTGCTCGAAGACGGCGAAGGCGTGGCCGCTGCGGCGGCACCCGCACCGGCCCAAGCCAAGCCGGCGCAGGCGACTGCCGCCCCGAAGACGGAAGCGGCCGCTCGGCCCCCGGCGGCGGCCGCTGCACCTGCTGGCGCTGCGGGCGGGGGCACGGTGGAGGTGGTCGTGCCGGACATCGGCGACTTCTCCGAAGTGGCGGTCATCGAGGTCCTCGTCAAGCCGGGCGACACCGTGAAGGCCGAGCAGAGCCTGATCACCGTGGAGAGTGACAAGGCCTCCATGGAGATCCCGTCCTCGCATGCCGGTGTGGTGAAGGAGGTCAGGGTCAAGCTGGGTGACAAGGTGAGCAAGGGCACGCCGCTGGCGGTGCTGCAAGCCGCCGGAGGCGCAGCTGCCCCGTTGCGGGCGGCGCCCGCAGAGGCGCGGCCTTCCGCTCCCGAGCCCGTGGCGGCCACGCCGCAAGTGGTTACGCCCCCTGAGGTGGCCACCGCCGCGGCGGTGCAGCGGGTGACGCCCACCGCTGGCCTGCCTGTGCACGAACCGGCGACCCTGCGCGGTGATCTGCCGCACGCATCGCCCACGATACGCAAGCTGGCGCGCGAGCTGGGCGTGCCGCTCGAAGAAGTGAAGGGCAGCGGGCCCAAGGGCCGCATCACTGAAGAGGACGTGCACGCGTTCGTCAAGGGCGTGATGGCCGGGACGGTGCAGACCAAGGCGCAGCAGGCCAAGGCACCGGCCGGTGCCGCCGCTGGCGGGGCGTTCCCGGGGTTGCTGCCCTGGCCCCAGGTGGACTACGCCAAGTTCGGGCCGATCGAGCGCAAGGACCTGTCGCGCATCAAGAAGATCAGCGGGGCCAACCTGCACCGCAACTGGGTGGTCATCCCGCACGTGACCAACCACGACGATGCCGACATCACGGAGCTCGAGGCCTTCCGCGTGCAGCTCAACAAGGAGAACGAGAAGTCGGGCGTCAAGGTCACGATGCTCGCGTTCCTCATCAAGGCCAGCGTGGCGGCCCTGAAGAAGTTCCCCGAGTTCAACGCTTCGCTCGACGGCGAGCAGCTGGTGCTCAAGCAGTACCACCACGTCGGCTTCGCCGCCGATACGCCCAACGGTCTCGTGGTGCCCGTGATCAAGGATGCCGACAAGAAGGGTGTGCTGGCCATCTCTCAAGAGATGAGCGAGCTGGCCAAGAAGGCGCGCGAGGGCAAGCTGAGCCCGGGCGAGATGAGCGGCGGCTGCTTCTCCATCTCGTCGCTGGGGGGCATCGGCGGGCGCTATTTCACGCCCATCATCAACGCTCCCGAGGTTGCGATCCTCGGCGTGTGCAAGTCCAGCACCGAGCCACGCTGGGATGGAAAGACCTTCCAGCCGCGGTTGATGCTGCCCTTGTCGCTAAGCTGGGACCACCGTGTGATCGACGGTGCCGCAGCGGCGCGCTTCAACTCCTACCTCTGCCAGATCCTGGCCGACTTCCGGCGCGTGCTTCTGTGAAGAACAAGACGAAAGGAGCGGCGCATGACGACAGTGGTCGTCGCCCGCAAGGGCGGGCAGGTGGCGATCGCCGGCGACACGCTGGTGACCTTCGGCGACACGCGGCTGGGCCATGGCTACGAGCAGAATGACAAGCTCTTCCGCGTGGGCGAGTCGTGGGTGGGCATGTCGGGCACGACGGCGCATTTTCCGGTGCTGCGTCGCGCCCTCAATGGCCTCACGCCCGACGAGCTGAAGCTGGGTTCGCGAGACGAGGTGTTCGACACGTTCCTGAGGTTGCATCCCAAGCTCAATGACAACTTCTTCCTCAACACCAAGGAAGAGGACTCGGACCCCTACGAGAGTTCCCAGTTCACCGCGCTCATCGCCAATCCCACGGGCATCTACGGCGTGTACTCGTATCGCGAGGTGTTCGAGTTCGACCGCTTCTGGGGCATCGGCACCGGGCGCGCGTTCGCATTGGGGGCGATGTACGCCGCTTATGACAAAGCCCGCAGCGCCCGGGAAATCGCGGAGATCGGCGTGCACGCCGGTTGCGAGTTCGACAAGAACTCGAGCGGCCCGGTGCGGGTTCACACGATCAAACTGAAAGATTCGAAAGACTGACATGGCCCTCATGGACATCAAGGTTCCGGACATCGGCGATTTCAAGGACGTCGCGGTCATCGAAGTGCTGGTCAAGCCGGGCGACACAGTGAAGGCCGAGCAATCGCTCATCACGGTGGAGAGCGACAAAGCGTCGATGGAGATCCCCTCGACGCACGCGGGCGTGGTCAAGGAGATGAAGGTCAAGATCGGCGACAAGGTCAACGAGGGCTCGGTGATCCTTTCGCTCGAAGGTGACGGGGCCGGCGCAAAGGCGCAGCCTGCGGCAGCCGCAGCGCCCGCGGCCGCTGTGTCGTCACCTCAGCCTGCTGCCCCGAGGGCAGAGGCGGCGGTTGCACCGCAAGCGGCCAGCTACACGGGCGGTGCCGACATCGAGTGCGAAATGCTGGTGCTCGGCGCAGGTCCAGGCGGGTATTCGGCGGCCTTCCGCTCCGCGGATCTGGGCATGAAGACCGTGCTGGTCGAGCGCTTCTCCACGTTGGGTGGCGTGTGCCTGAACGTGGGCTGCATCCCATCGAAGGCGCTGCTGCACGTGGCTGCCGTGATGGACGAGGTGAAGCACTTCGGCGACTACGGCATAGGCTTCGGCGAGCCCACGGTCGACCTGGACAAGCTGCGCGGCCACAAGAACAAGGTGGTGGGCAAGCTCACGGGCGGCCTGGCCGCCATGGCGAAGATGCGCAAGGTGACCGTGGTCACCGGTACGGGCGAGTTCGCCGACCCGCATCACCTGACGGTGACGACCTCCGACGGCAAGACCCAGACCATCCGCTTCCAGCAGGCGATCATCGCGGCTGGCTCCGAGGCGATGAAGCTGCCTTTCTTCCCGAAGGACGACCCACGCATCGTAACGTCCACCGGCGCGCTGGAACTGCGCCAGAGCCCCAAGCGCATGCTCATCTTGGGCGGCGGCATCATCGGCCTCGAAATGGGTACGGTGTATTCCACGCTCGGCGCGCGGCTCGATGTGGTCGAGATGCTCGACGGCCTGATGCTCGGCGCCGACCGCGACATGGTGAAGGTGTGGCAGAAGATGAACGCGCCGCGCTTCGACAACATCATGCTCAAGACCAAGACGGTGGGGGCCGAGGCGCGACCCGATGGCATCTTGGTCCGCTTCGAAGGCGAGGGCGCACCCAAGGAGCCGCAGCTGTATGACATGGTGCTGCAGGCGGTGGGCCGCTCGCCCAACGGCAAGCGCATCGGCGCCGAGAAGGCGGGCGTGATCGTCGGCGAGCGCGGCTTCATTTCGGTGGACATCCAGATGCGCACGAACGTGCCGCACATCTTCGCCATCGGCGACATCGTGGGCCAGCCGATGCTCGCGCACAAGGCGGTGCATGAGGCGCACGTGGCGGCGGAGGCTGCGGCCGGTCACAAGGTCGCCTTCGACGCACGCGTGATCCCGAGCGTGGCCTATACCGACCCTGAGGTCGCGTGGGTGGGCGTCACCGAGGACGAGGCCAAGGCACGCGGCATGAAGGTGAAGAAGGGCCAGTTCCCCTGGACGGCCTCGGGCCGCGCCATCGCGAATGGCCGCGACGAAGGCTTCACGAAGCTCATCTTCGACGAGGAGACGCACCGCATTGTCGGCGCGGGCATCGTGGGCACGCATGCCGGCGACATGATCGGCGAGCTGGCCCTGGCGATCGAGATGGGCGCCGACGGCGTGGACATCGGCAAGACGATCCACCCGCACCCGACGCTGGGTGAGAGCATCGGCATGGCCGCCGAAGTGTACGAAGGCGTCTGCACGGACGTGCCCCCCGCCCGGCGTTAAAGCAGCGCGGCTGCGCGCCGCGCTGCGTGAGCGTGTGCGGCGTGCACTAAGGACGGGTCGCCGACGGCGGCGCGACAGTGGCGGCGATGGCGCGCGCCCGCTCGTCCAGCATTGCGCGATCGGTGGTCGCCGCCACGGAAGTCACGACCGGGCAGCGGGCCGGCGCATCGTCGCCCGCCGCCCAGCTGGCGGCCTCCTCCGGCGCTTCCATGCGCGCGATGCCCAGCTTGGCGGTGAGCTGGTTCATTGCGGCGTGGGTGCGTGCGTGGGCGATGAGCAAGTCGTACTCGGCATTGGCATACGCGCGCCGCGCGGTGTAGAGCTCGTTTTCCGCGTTCAGCAGGTCCAGCAGGCTGCGCTGGCCGATGTCGAACTGCTGGCGGTAGGCATCGCGCGCCTTCTCGATGGCCAGCGTGTTGCGATCCAGCAGCTGCACCTGCTCGGCAAGCTTGCGCGTGTCGTTGTAGGCGATAGCCGCCAGCTGGCGCGTGTCGCGGCAGCTTCGGTCGCGCTGGTCGGTGGCCTGGCTCACCAGATGGACCTGCTGACGCACGCGGGCTTGGTCGGCGCCGCCGTTGTACAGGTTCCAGCTCAGGACGATCTCGGCAGTGCCGTTGCGCTTCTGGTCTCGCACGCCGTCCAGGTGATGGCCGGCGGCGCTTCTCAGGCGGGCTTCGAGCCGCGGCTGGTAGGCCGACTGGCTCAGCGCGGCGGCCCCGCGTGCCGCTCGCAGTGCCTCGATGCTGGCGCTGATGGCCGGGTTGCGGCGGATGGCCGTCTCCATGGCTTCCTCGGAACCGGCCGGCATGCCTTGCGTGAGCGGGGCGGTCAGCGGCAGCTGCGCGGGCGGCACGTCGCCGACGATCCGTTGGTAGCGCGCCGTGACGTCGTGCAGGTTGGCGATCTCGGTCGACAAATTCGATTCGGCCAGCGCGAGCCGCGCGTTGGCCTGCTCCAGGTCGACGCCGCGGCTGACGCCTGCACGCACGCGCGACTGGATCTGCAGCGACGCGTACTTGTGCTGCACGTAGTTGTCCTCGGCCAGCTGGGCCAGGCGGCGATAGCGTTGTACGTCGTGATAGGCGCGAGCGGCTTCGAGCGCGACCTGCTCGATGGCGTCGAGCAGCTCGAAGTAGCGGGCGAGCCGCTCGTGGCTCAGTCGCTCGACGTCGTGCCGGGTGCCCAGGCCGTCCCACAGGAGCTGCGTCAGGCTGACGGCCATGCCACTGCGGCTCAGTGATTCCTGCTGCTGGGTACGGGTGTCGATGCGATCGGTGTCGTGCCCGGCGCTTGCGGTGAGGTCGACGCGCGGGAAGTAGCCCGCGCGGGCCACGTCGACCGCTTCGGACGCGGCGCGCCAAGCGTTCAGGCGGGCCGTCACGTCGGGGTGGGTCTGCACCGCTTTTTCCACCGTGAACCGTAAGGGATCAACGGGTTGGGCCGCGGTGGTCGCGGCGAGCAGCGAGGCCACGAGGCCGGCGGCGGCGGCGGAAATTCTGGAGCGCTTCATGTTCTGAGCCGCGCCCTTGCGACGGGGCGGTTGACCTTGCCTGGCGGGGCAGTGTATGGGCGCCCCTGCCGTAGGCAGGGTTTCGGATGTGTGCCCATGCTCTCAATACCAAACCGGTGTGCGGCACTTCACGCACCACCGTCACATGCGCACGACTGGAGGAATGAAATGCGAAGCCGAGACGTGATTCGATTCACGCGCACCCCGTGAGAACCCCGTTCAAGTTCATGCACGGAAAGACGAAGACGAGGCGTCGACCCGCCGACCGTGCCTGACGCTGCCCTGCTCCTCGCCGATTTGCTCCTGCCGTGGCGCCGCCCGCGCCGACGCGCTCGTGCGTGCCGCCTTGCAAGAGACGGGTGGGTGCGCGGCGCCCGGTGCCTGGTCGCGGCCAGCATGCTGCTGGCTGCGCTGCAGCCGAGGGCCTGGGATACCGAGCGCATGTTGGCATCGGCGCACAGGCTCGGGCCGCAGGCCGTGGCGGGGGCGCTGTCGCTGCAGTCAATGATGCAGTCGGCCGTCGATGGGGAGGACAGGGCCAAGCTGCAGGCCGTCAACGAGTTCTTCAACCGTCGTGTTCGCTCCGTCGATGATGTCCAGCTGTGGGGCGAGGTCGATCACTGGGCCAGTCCGCTGGAGACGTTGGACAAGGGGGCCGGCGACTGCGAGGACTTCGCGATCGCGAAGTATTTCGCCTTGCTGGCGCTGGGTGTTCCGATGAACAAACTGCGGCTGGTCTATGTACGCTCGCAAATGGGCGGCCCGGGCGGCCCCGTGCAGGCGCACATGGTGCTGGCCTACTATGCCGGGGCGCAGGCCGAGCCGCTGATCCTGGACAACCTCATCACCGACTTGCGGCCCGCTTCGCGGCGACCCGATCTGGCGCCGGTGTTCAGCTTCAACGGCGAAGGGCTGTGGCAGGGTGTGAGCGGGGCTTCGGCGGGCGATCCGGCCGCGCGGTTGTCGCGCTGGCGGGAAATACTTGTGAAGGCGAGGGCGGAGGGTTTCCAATGAGGCAGGGACCGGGGATCACGGCGGGGGGTAAGCCATGTCGCTGATTCGCCAGATCTGGCTCGTGCTGCTGGGGGCGCTGCTGCTCGCGTTCCTTGGGAGCATGGGGGTGGCGATCAGTTCCGCGCGCGACACCGTGCAGGCGCAACTGCGCGTGAAGAACAGCGACAACGCGGCGGCGCTGGCGCTCGCGCTGTCGCAGCAGCGTGGCGATCCGCAGCTGATGGAACTGCTGATGGCGGCCCAGTTCGACACCGGGTTTTATCGCCGCATCCGCTACACCGACGCTCAGGGGCATGTGAGCTTCGTGCGCGAGGCTGCGAAGGCGCGCACCGAGGCACCGGCCTGGTTCTCGGCCATGCTGCCGATCGATGCGCCGGCGGGCATGGCGCAGGTGTCCGACGGCTGGCGTGCCCTGGGCGCGGTCGAGGTGGAAAGCCACACCGCGTATGCCTATGACGAGCTTTGGGAGGGCACGTTGCGCGCGGCGGGCGCACTGACGCTCATCGGGCTGGTGGCGGCGTTCATCGCGCATGCCGTTGTGGCTCGGATTCGCCGCCCGCTCGACCAAGCCGTGCAGCAGGCTCAATCGCTGGTGAACGGCTATTTCGTCAGCGTGCCGGAGCCGCGCGTGCCCGAGCTGGCGCGGCTCACCCGCGCGATGAACACCATGGTTGCGCGGCTCAAGGTCGTCTTCGATGCCCAGGCGGAGCAGGTCGAGTCCCTGCGACGCGAGGCGCTTTCGGATCCGCTCACCGGGCTGTCCAATCGCAGGCACTTCATGGGACAGCTGGCTGCCACGCTGCAGGGCGAGGA
>CBINKC010000170.1:0-8414 GCA_966251135.1 uncultured Burkholderiaceae bacterium | reverse complement strand
CCACACCCATCACCCACCTCGCCCCGTCCTGCGCCCCCACACCGATCGACCACCCCGCCGCCGCCCAGCTGAACCTGCAGCTCAGCACACCCCCCATCGCCGACACCGCACGCGCCTTCGAGGTCTGCGTCAAGCAACCCCTCGGCGTCGAACTCGAATTGCTCGCCACACGCCCCGTGCAAGCGGGAGAAAGTCACGCCACGGCGCGCTGGTCCCTCTCCATCTCGTCGGTGAACTTGAACCCCTCGGCGCTGCGTCGCTACTCATCGAGACTGGACGAGCGGCTGAGCTCCCGACAGCTCCCGCACGAGCCGGTACGCATCGAGAACGACGAGGAACCGCGATGAGCGAGACCACCGAGCGAACCGCCACCGACACCGCGCCCGCCCCCACGCCCTGGGCGCGCACGCCCCGCCTGGCACTGCGCGAATTCACCGAAGCCGACCACGACACCCTCATCGAGATGCATCGCGAGCCCCGCCTGCGCGAACACCTCATCGACGACTACCCCCTGCACCAGCCCGCCATCGCCAGGCTCTTCCTCCAGCGCATCGCACAGCTCTACCGCGCTCACGAAGGCCTCGGCATCTGGCATGCCACGCGGCTGCAACCCGAGCCGCGCTTCGCCGGCTGGTTCAGCCTCATGCCCATGGCCAGGCACGAAGGCCAGGTGGAGCTGGGCGCGCGCCTGCTGCCCCATGCCTGGGGCCTCGGCCTCGCCATGGAAGGCTGCGAGCAGCTGCTGAAACACGCGTTCCACACCCTGCACGCACCGCATGTCTGGGGCGTGTGCCACCCCGCCAACCGCAGCGCGCGGGCGGTGCTGCGCGCACTGGGCTTCGAGGCCCTGGGCCTGGCGATGTACGACGGCCACCATGCCAGCCATTGGCGCCTCGACGCCCAGGCGTGGCAGACGCAAGACGCCACCCCGCGACGCCTGAAGCTGCGCCGCGCACTGCGCCCCCACCCCCTGCACGGAGAAGCACGCGCATGAAGAAGATGCCCCACGAACACCGGCACGCCGGCATTGCCGCACAGCCGGCCACGACGACCATGACGATCACGGCGGCCGGGCTGTCGCAGCAGCTTCGCGAGGCCCTGTCCGACGCCCTCATCCCCCTGGGCGGCCGAACCGCCAGCGACGAACCGGCGCTCACCGTCGAGCGCGCCCGCCAGCCCATCGCCCCGGCGCTGCTCGCCGCGTCGTGCCCGGGCAATGCCGCCGCGCGCCAGGAGATGCGCGCGCTCTACCACCGCTGCCTCGCGCACTACCGCCGCCTGCGCCGCACCGGGCAGGCCGATGCCGGCGTCGATGACGTCGGCGCCGCCGTGGCCGACTTCGTCGCCGCCAACATACAGGCCCTGCACGGCACCGAGGCCACACCCGCCATGCGGCTGCGGTTGGAGCGCCAGCTCGTGGGCATCGTGCGCGCCAGCGCCGCCTGGTCGCAGGCCCACGCACGTGACCGCCAGCTCTACTTCGAGAAGATGGCCGTCCTGGGCGTGCTGATCGGCGAGAGCGCCGTGCAGGCCATGCGCCAGGGCCCCGCCGCCATCGCCCATGTGCAGCGCGCGGCGCGCCAGTACCTGCGCGAGCTGCTCGGCATCGATCCCGACCGGCTCACCCTCAGCGACGCCGGCCTCGCACTGCGCACCCCCGAAGCCTGAAGCCCCATGGAGATCGGGCCCATCGCCTCGCCCGTCGCGCTCGACACGCTCGATGCGCTCGCGGCCCTGACCGAAACCCCGGACGCCGGGGAGGCCACCGGCACCACGCTCGTCCCCGGCGCCGAGGCTGGCGAGCCCATCGCCACGCCGCTGTCGACGGGTGCCGACCTGGGCGAGCGCATGCTGAGCCAGGCACAGCCGCACACCGCTGCCGAGCCCGCGCACGTGCCGACGGCAGCGGCCGACCCGGGTGCCGAAACCGGCACCGCGCAGACCTACGCGCGGCCGCAGCCCCAGCCCGATGCCACCCCGGGCAAGGCCGACACCGCGCTCCCTTCGGCCTTGCATGCGTTGAGCGAGTTCGCCGTGCCGGCCTCGCAGCTCGTGCCCACCACGCTCATCGGCCTGCAGGTCGAGCCGGCCTGGATCTGGACGCTGCCGCAGCCCACGACGCCCCTGCCCGCCGCCCGTCCCGCGATTGAAGACGATGAGGACGACGCGCGCCACACGCCACGCCAAGACCCGTCCGCGCAGCCAGAAGCTCACGACGCGGCCACCGACAGCGAGCCTGCCGCCGACTCCGGCACGCGGGTCGAAGACGCCGCGGAGAACGATGAAGGTTGCGAGGCCCTCGCCCGCGTGCTGCAAGCCAGCCTCGCCGTCGCGACGCCACCCTCCGCGCTGCTCGCCGCGGCCGATCAGTGGCAGCGCGGCCGCTGCGTGGTGCTCGCCTGCCCGCAGTCCGCCACGCCCGACGGCCCCGCCTGGGCCTTCGTGCTGTGGCCGCGATGCACCCCCGCGCTCAGGACGGCCGTGCCCACGCTGTGGGGCCGCCGCGTCGAGGCACACCTGCAATGGAGGGTCACCCCGCACGGCGAGCGCTGGTGCCATGTACGGCTCGTGAAGGAACACCATCCGCGCCACGGCCGCCAGCTCCTGCCGATGAACGCGCAGGCCCCCACCGTGCCGTGCGAAGTGCAGCTCGGGCCTGTGCTCATCGAGCGCCGCCGGCCCTGCGAGGCCCGCCTGCGCATCCACGCGGTGCGCAGGCTCTGGGCTGCCCTCGGCGACCAGTGGAGCGTGCATCTCGTCGTGTGTTCGCTGCCCTTGGCCGGCAGCCCCATCCTGGTGGAGAACGTTCCATGCTGAGCGCCGCGCAGCACGTGCATACCACGCCGCAGGCCCACGCCCCGCTGGGCAGGGAAGCCGCCCCAGCCGCGAACGCCTGCGCCGCGCTCGCGGCCATGGGCGATGCCGCCGCGCTGGTCGATGTGCGCGAGCAGCGGCTGTGCTGGACGAGCCCCGCGTGGCTGCGCCTGTTGCCGCATCTGCCCGAAGGGACCACCTTGCACGCGCTGGAAGCCGCCCTGCCCGGCCTCGCCCAGGCGCATGTGGCCGACGAAGGCCACACCGCCGACGCGCGACTGTGGCTCGGCGAGCACCAGCAGTGGGAGGCGCAGATCGCCCGCCTCGACCCCAGCCACCGCCTGCTGCGTGTGGCCGACCGCCGCGAGCAGGGCCGTGCGCTGCAGCGCCAGCTCGACGACCGCGAGCAGCTGCTCTTCACCTCCCGCGTCATCTCGGTCGGCGAGATGGCCACCACGCTCGCGCACGAGATCAACCAGCCCATCGGCGCCACCGCCAACCTGCTGCGCGGCCTGCGCTCGCGCCTGGCCCGGCGCAGCAGCGGGCGGCTCGATGCCAGCGAGGCGCAGGCGCTGGACCGCGCCATCGAGCAGGTGATGTTCGCCTCGCGCGTGATCGGGCGCATTCGCGAGTTCACCCACACGCACCAGCCGCGACACACGCGACTCGACCTCGCGGCCTTGATGCGCGAGAGCGCCTCGCTGCTCGACTGGGATGTGCAGCGCAGCCGCGCCCGCCTCGCGCTCGAACTGCCCGACGCACCCGTCACGGTGCGCGGCGACGAGGTGATGCTGCAGCAGGTCGTCGTCAACCTCATGCGCAACGCGCTCGACGCCCTGCGCGCCGCTCCGCCCGCCGACCCCTGCGTGACCCTGCGCCTAGCCCTGCGGCCTGGCGAGGTCCACGCGCAGGTGCATGACAACGGCTGCGGCCTGAGCGACGAGGCGCAGGCGCGGCTGTTCGTTCCCTTTGCCTCCACCAAGCCTTCGGGCATGGGCATCGGCCTGTCCATCTGCCGCTCCTTCGTGGAGCTGCACCAGGGCCGGCTGTGGTTCAGCCGCAATGAAGACCGCGGCGTGACCTTCCATCTGAGCCTGCCGGTGGCCACCGCGCCCTCGGCTTCCACGGGTACCGACACGGGTATCGAAAAAGGTATCGACGCATGACCGACCGCACCATCTACATCCTCGACGACAACCCCGAGTTCCGCGATTCCACCTGCTTCTGGCTGAGCGGCGCCGGCTACGCCGTGCAGGCCTGGGGCGACCCGATGGCGGCCATCGACGCGCTCTCGCGGCGCGACCGCCACGAGCGCGCCTGCCTCATGCTCGACGTGCGCATGCCGCAGCTTTCGGGGCTGGACGTGCACGACGCGCTGCTGCAACGCGGCGCGCAGCTGCCCGTGATCTACATGAGCGGCCATGCCGACGTTCCGCTGGCCGTGCAGGCCATGCGCAAGGGCGCCGTCACGTTGCTCGAAAAGCCGTTCGACGACGAGACGCTGGCCGCCGCCCTGGAGACCGCCTTCGCCCCCGCCGGCCCGAGCGCCGCACCTGTCGCTTCGCCGAGCGAAGCCGTCGTCACCGACCCCGCAGACGCCGAAGCCCTGGTGCGCTTTCGCACTCGCGAGGCTTCGCTCACCCCGCGCGAGCGCGAGGTGCTGGGCCACGTGATCCAGGGCACCTACAACAAGAACATTGCCGACCGCATCGGCCTGTCGATCAAGACGGTAGAGCTGTACCGCGCGCGCGGCATGGCCAAGATGAAGGCGCGCTCGGTGGCCGAGCTCACGCGCATGATGGTGAGCCGGCGGGCCTGAGCATGGGCGGCATCACGTCTTTGTTCGGAGGTCACCCCGTCGCTGCGCCACCGCGCCTGGACGACGAGGTATCGCGGGCCGGCGAGCAGGACCACGACCGCACGGTGCGCCTGGAGCGCAGCGCGCATCTCGCGCCCGCTGCCTGCTACGAGGCCACCACGCCCGCCGGCCCGCTGCGCCTCGAAATCGACCAGGTGCGCGTGCGCCACGCCGCCGATGCCGCGCTGGCACTGCTGCGCGCCGAGGCGCTGCTGTGGGCACTGCAGTGCTGGACCCGCCTGCCGCTGCCCTGGCGCTGGGGGGATCAGGCCGGCACGAATCTCAGCGCCTCGCACCTGCGTATGCCCTGGCAGCTGCCTGCCGACCCGGAGGCCACGCGCCCGCCGACCGTGCGCGCCGCCCTGACGTCAGGCAGCGAGGCTGGGGCCCTGTTCCTGCCGTGGGCGCTGCTGCGCGCGCTGCCGGCCCCCGAGGGCCTGCTCGCCGAATGCCTGTCGTCGCAGGAGGTCAATGCCATGCTGAGCGTGGCCGCGCTGCAGTTCGATGCCCAGGAGTTGGCCCAGCTCGAACCCGGCGGCGCGGTGCTGCTGCGCCCGTCCTTCACCCCGCCCTGGTCCGGGCGCCTGCGCATGCAGGCCGAGGCGCCGGGCGCAGGCGTGCCGGTAGACCTGTCGTGCCCCGCCTCACCGAGGCTGGCCTCGCCGAGCCACGAACCCTCCCCCCCGCAGCCCGCGGGCATCGACTGCGAAGTGCGCCTCGCCCTGCCCGGCCCGCTGCCGGTGGCCACGCTCGCCGGCTGGCACGTCGGCCGTCCACTCGCCGCCGGCGATCAGGCCAGCCTGTGGCGCACCGAAGGCCCGCGCGGCCCCGCCGCCTGCCTGGCCCAAGGCCGCCTCATGCCCTGGGGCGACGGCTGGGCGCTGGCTCTCGACATGCTGTGCGATGCGGCCGTCGCGTCCACGCTGGCCGCACCCGGCCGCTGACCGGAAACGAACCTTCCATGGACCTCACCCAGTTCACCCCTTCCTCCGCGCTCATCACGGTCGTCGTGCTGGCGCTCGCGCCCTTCGTTGCCGTGATGGTCACGTCATTCACCAAGCTGGTGGTGGTGCTGAGCCTGCTGCGCAACGCCCTGGGCTTGCAGCAGGTGCCGCCCAACGTGGTGCTCAACGGCCTGGCGCTCGTGCTGAGCCTGTACGTCATGTACCCGGTCGGCAGCGAAATGGGCCGCCGCATCGAGGGCCTGGATCAGATCGGCGGCAGCACCAAGAGCATGCTGCAGGCCGCGGATGCTGCCAAGGAACCGCTGCGCGAGTTCCTGCACAAGCACAGCCGGCCGGTCGAGCGCGGCTTCTTCCTCAAGACGGCGCAGCGCGCGCTCAAGCCCGACCAATCGGCCGGCCTCACCGACCGCGACTTCCTCGTCGTGGTGCCCGCCTTCGTGGTGAGCGAGCTGGCCGTGGCCTTCGAGATCGGCTTCCTGATCTTCCTGCCCTTCATCGTGATCGACCTCGTCATCTCCAACATCCTGATGGCCATGGGGATGATGATGCTCTCGCCCACCACCGTCTCGATGCCGTTCAAGCTCTTGCTGTTCGTGCTGATCGACGGCTGGGTGAAGCTCACGCACGGGCTCATCCTCACCTATGTCTGAACGAGGTACGCCATGAATCCTGGAGACGTGATCCAGCTGACCCAACAGGCGCTGTGGTTCGTGCTGTTGCTGTCGGCGCCGCCCATCCTCGTGGCCGCGGCCGTGGGGCTCGTCATCGCCTTCGTGCAGGCGGCCACGCAGCTGCAGGAACAGACGCTGCAGTACGTGGCAAAGTTCTTCGCCATCGTCGCCACCATCTTCATCACGGCCTCGCTGCTGGGCGGTGGCCTATACCAGTTCGGCGACCGCGTGTTCACCGGTTTCGCCGGCATGGTGCGGCGCTGATCGCCCGAGGCGCGTGTCCATGGAAGCGCTCTCGATCTTCGGCCCGCTGGGCGACACCGCCTTGCTGCTGGGCCTGTCGGCCACGCGCGTGGCGGTGGCCTTCCTGCTGGTTCCGCTGTTCACGGCGGAGCTGGTGCCGGCGATGGTGCGCAACGCCATCTTCCTGGCCATCGCCCTGCTCGCCCTCGCGCTGCAGCCTTCCGCCGAGCCGCTGGTGCTCAATGGCTGGCAGTGGGCCGTGATGTTCGCCAAGGAGGCCTTCATCGGCGGCACCATCGGCCTGCTCTTCGCGGGCGTGATGTGGGCTTTCGAGGCCGCGGGCCAGCTCATCGACAACAAGGTCGGCGCCACGCAGGCCCAGGTGATGGACCCGCTGTCGGGTCACCAGACCTCGCTCAACGGCGCGCTGTTCGGCCGCCTGGCGAGCTGGGTGTTCATGTCGATGGGCGGCTTCATGGTGATGATCGGCGCGCTGCTGGAAAGCTTTGCCCTGTGGCCCGTGCGCGCCGGCCTGCCCGAGCTGGCGGCCAGCGGCGTGCGCGTGTTCGAAGGCGAGCTGGGCCGCATCATGCTGCTCACCCTGCTCGTCGCCGCCCCGGGCATCGTGCTGCTGTATGTGGTGGAAGGCGTGCTGGGGCTGGTCAACCGCTTTGCGCAACAGCTCAATGTGTTCTCGCTCGCGATGTCGCTGAAGGCAGTGGCGGCCACCTGGATCATCTGGATCCAGCTGGTCACGCTCATTCAGTTGATGCAGGACGACTTGCTGTCGCGCGGTGGGGTAGCGATGGGGGTGTTGAAGCAGTTGCTGGGGGGAGCGTAGGGGGCGATGCAAGAAGCCTGCGTCCTTCTGCAGGCAGCCAGGAGCCACCGTGGACTGCCGCGACATGGACCCGCGGTCAAGGAGAACACCTCGGTCAATGCGCTGATCGAAGGTGCAGGCGTCTTTCTCGGCAACTGTTTCGGCAAACGCGGGGCAACAGCAACATTCAGATCGGCCCAACTGTGCCTGTGAACGCCGAACGCAAGAAGCTACGCTGACCCGGCTGCAGTCAAGGCCCGCACGTTCGAATGGTCAAAACCCTCGTTCGCAAGGACATGATGTCCGAGAAGGATGGGTATTCGGCCATCTATGCGTTCACGCACAAGGTGCGCAGTGTTTTCGAGCGCGTCATCTGGCTTCAGCGGTACCTGCTGAAAGAGGATCTGCGCACGCTCTCGCGCGTCGACTGGCTGCCGACTGCGCCAGACGATGCCAAGAAGCGGGTGGCTGCAGCGGTTGGAATCTTCGGGGCGCTGCTGCGCGAGGTCTTCAACGGGACGGTGGCACCCCGCCACTCGCGCCGCCAGCGGGATGTCTCGGCCGAGGAACTGCGCAGGAGTCGAGTGGTGTCCTGTCCCAGGGGTAGAACGGTTTGAAACGATGACAGTTGGAATGATGGTCGACCAGATGATTGACCCTAAAGTGCCCTTAAAGGGTAAGGGCGGAGCCCTGGCGCAGTGGCGGAGGGAGGCTGAGGACCGCCTTGCGGCGATGTACCGCCAGATGGACGACCTGGCGCGGCAGACCCGGGCCGTGGAAGGCCGTCGGTTCGGTCTAATGGTCTACAAGCTGCGGGACGCCCGGCAACTTCGCTGGCGCTTCACGTCGGTGAGCGAAGGGACGGTTGGCCGTCACGCCACTTGGGAGCGCATCGACGCGATCCTGCGGGAGTTCAGTCCTGTGCTGGCGCAGTGGTATCGGGACATGCACGACCTAGTGCTCTGCGCGGGACAAGGCGTCAGCGACCTGTCCGAAGCGGGCCGACGGTTCGAAGACCGCAGCACGGGTCGCCTGACTAGGCG
>CBINKC010000169.1:0-8460 GCA_966251135.1 uncultured Burkholderiaceae bacterium | reverse complement strand
CGCTATGCCCATCTCCTCCATCCGTTCGCCCTGAGCTTGTCGAAGGGCCGCTGTGTCGGTGCGGGGCTTCGACAAGCTCAGCCCGAACGGAGGTGAGGGGAACAACGTTGGTAAGGAGCACGCTATGCCCATCTCCTCCATCCGTTCGCCCTGAGCTTGTCGAAGGGCCGCTGTGCGGTGCGGGGCTTCGACAAGCTCAGAGGGTGTGAACGAATCCCTCGGGCTTGCCGGTTGCTCCGTGGCGCCATGGAAGCCGCGTCCTCGGGACGAGGCCGTTGCGAGGCCGGCAATTTGTACAAGTCGCCAGCAAACGCTGCTCGACCTCGCGGGTCTCTCGTAGCCGGCCCGTCGAAATGCCACGTTCCTTGCGGGACAGGACATCAGGAGGCAGGCCATGCCGCACGCATTGATCGTCGACGATGAACCGGATGTGGTCGCGTGGATGTCGGAGGTGGTCCAGGCCGAGGGCTATACCGTGGCCACGGGCGATTCACTTCGCAACGCGCGCGCGCAACTCGTGCGGCAGATCCCCGACGTGCTGCTGACCGACCTGCAGCTGCCCGACGGCCGAGGCACGGATCTCGTGCGCGACCTGGAGTCGCCGGGGCAGACCGAAGTGGTGGTCATCACCGGCCATGCGTCCGTCGACAGCGCGATCGAGGCGGTGCGCATCGGCGCAACCGATTACCTCATCAAGCCCGTGGACGTGGAGCGCCTGCGCGGCATCTTGCGCCGCCAACCCAAGACGACCGAGCTCAAGAGCGAGATCGGCGAACTGCGCGACGAGCTGAGGCGCGTGGGACGCTTCGGCCACATGTTCGGCGACTCGCCGCCCATGCAGGCGCTGTACGACAAGCTCGGCCGCGTGGCGCCCACTGCGGCCACCGTGCTGCTCACCGGCGAGAGCGGCACGGGCAAGGAGCTGGCCGCGCGGACCATCCACGACCTTTCGCGGCGCAGGAAGTTTCCGTTCCTTGCCATCAACTGCGGCGCGATCTCGCCCAACCTGATCGAGAGCGAACTGTTCGGCCATGCGAAGGGCAGCTTCACCGGCGCCGACCGCGAGCACCGCGGCTTCTTCGAGCAGGCCAGGGGCGGCACCATCTTCCTCGACGAAGTCACGGAGATGCCGCTGGACCTCCAGGTCAAGCTGCTGCGCGTGCTGGAGACCGGCACCTTCACCCGCGTAGGCACCACCGAACCCTTGACGGCCGACGTACGGATCATCGCGGCCACCAACCGTTCGCCGGAGCGCGCCGTGTCCGAAGGGAAGTTCCGCGACGACCTCTATCACCGCCTCAACGTGTTCCCCATCCAACTGCCGCCGCTGCGCGAGCGTGGCACGGACATCGAAATGCTGGCGCAGCAGTTCCTGCGCGAGCTCAACCGCGCGGAGAACACGAACAAGGTTTTCTCGCCCCAGGCGCTCGCGAAGCTCTACGAGATGAGCTGGCCGGGCAACGTGCGCGAGCTGAAGAACTACGTGCAGCGTGCGTACATCCTGGCCGACAACGTGGTGGAGGGCGGCGAGCCGGTGCAGGACTCACCCATTGCCGCCGAGGACCAGAGCGGCATCGTCGTGGTGCGCGTGGGCACGCCGCTGGAGGAGGTGGAACGCCGTGTCACCATGGCCACGCTCGAACAGTGCGGCGGTGTCAAGCGCACGGCAGCGCGCATCCTGGGCATCAGCCTGAAGACGCTCTACAACCGGCTGGAGCACTACGCCGAAAAGGATCGACAGCGCGAGGCCGAGGTCACCGGACCCATGCCACTCGTCGAAGAACACGAGATCGCGGCGGGGCAGGAGCGCGCCGACCGGCCCCGCCGGCACTGATCCAGCGACCGCGGGGGGCCGTCTGACACTGCGGCCGCCGCGGCGTGATGTGTTTCACTGTCGCGGGTCGGTGCGGGAGGCAAGACAACGCCATCCGCCGAGTTCTCCGCCGGGCTCGCCGAAAACCATCGAGAACGATTTCTCTTCCAGCGAACACATGCTTCGGATCATGGAAGGCGTGGTCGATTTGTACGCGCGCGTCGTCGCGTGACTGTTTGCTGTGGGCGACGAATCAGGGCGTGCCGGCCGGCCGGCGTTTGGCCCTGTGCATGTGCTTGGGTGCAAATCGCAGAATCTGGACAGGCGCTCGCGGCAGGGGAGTGACAGGCGCGGACCAAGCGCGACGGGCACGTGCCTCAGCCAGGGAGATCGGGGGGCTCGCGCCGTGCCTGGCCGATGAGCCGTTATCGTGGCGTGGCGACGCACCGCCATCACCCGAGTCGAGAACGGCCGCCAGCGCCGCGCCGTACAGCAGGATCTGCGCCGAGTAGTACACCCACAGCATGACGATCACGAAGGAGCCCGCTGCGCCATAGCTGGAGGCGACGCTGGCACGCGCCAGATACAGCCCGATGAGGTGCTTTCCAATCGCGAACAGCAGCGCGCTGCAGAACCCGCCAATCCACACTGCGCGCCGGCTGGGCGGCACATCGGGCAGCCAGCGCAGCAGCGCGGAGAAGGCCACGGCGATCACCACCGTGGACACGGCCACGTCCAGCAGCGCGACGAGCGGCGCCAGGCCCGTGTAGTACCGGGCGAGGAATTCGCCCAGCGCCGCCAGCGCGGCCGACATCAGCAGTGAGGCGATGGCGAGGAAACCGACGCCCAGCACCAGCGCAAACGCGATCAGCCGGGCACGCACGAGCACGCCGATGACCGATGAGGTCGCTACGGTGCCGGTCATGGCGTTGATCGCCTGTCGCAAGGAGGAGAACGCCCCGCTCGCACCCATCAGCAGGGCAACCACGCCGAGGATCGCTGCCAGGGCGCCGTGCGGGCTGCGCCATGCCGACTCGATCATCGCCTCGATGCTGCGTGCGGCGGCCGGGCCCACGAGCCCCTCGATCTGGCCCACGATGTGGCCGCGCGCCGCTTCCGCCCCGAACACCGCCCCCGCCACCGAGATGGCCACGACCAGCAGTGGCGCGAGCGCGAACATGGTGTGGAAGGCGATCGCCGCGCCGAGCTGCGGACCGCCGGCATCCATCCAGCGCCGTCCGGCATGCAGGCCGACACGCAAGGGTCTCCAGCGCGGTTCGCTCACGTGGCCGTGGATGGCGGTCGTTACACGGTCGAATCGCATGCTCCTGCTTCCCGGTAGTCGTTTCCGGCAGCAGCACTCGGTGTGCCTGCCGATGTCTCCCCTTGGTGCCCCCTTGGGACCTCCTTGGTGTCATCACACAGGCTGCACCTTTATCCCCCGCTCAAGGGATGCCAACAAGTCACGCCATACGCCAACCGCACAAATTTTTCGCAATGCGCCGCATTGAGTACAGCGGCCACCGGCCGATACCATGCCGTGAGTGTGTCCTCATGTATCGGCTGAAGGAGGGGTGGCGATGAAGCAATCGATCCGGAGAATGGCTGGCGCTGTGGTGCTGGTCGGGGCAGCGGTTCCGGCTGCCGCTCTCGCGCAGGGCACGGCTCCGCCGGCCTTCAGCGGGGCGGACACGGCGTGGATGCTCATCAGCACGGTGCTCGTGCTGCTGATGACGATGCCCGGGATCATTCTTTTCTACAGCGGCATGCTGCGCACCAAGAACGCGCTGTCCATCGTGGCGCACACGGTGGCGGCTGCGGCCGTGATCACCCTGACCTGGGCGATCGTGGGCTACTCGCTGGCTTTCACGAGCGGTAGTGAGTGGCTGGGCGGACTCAACCGCGCGTTCAGCGAGGGCCTCATCGGCAAGTACGTGGGCGCGCATCCGGCAGCGCCCACGATTCCCGAATCGGTGTTCTTCCTCTTCCAGCTGTCGTTCGCCATCATCACGTTCGCGCTGGTGCTGGGTGCCACGGCGGAACGCATGCGCCTGGGCGTGACCATGATCTTCGCCGCCCTGTGGTCGGTGTTCGTGTACGCGCCGGTGGCGCACTGGGTGTGGCACCCCACCGGATGGCTGGCCAAGATGGGCCACATGGACTTTGCCGGCGGCACCGTGGTGCACATCGCCTCTGGCATCAGCGGGTTGGTGGCCGCCTGGGTGCTGGGGCCGCGGCGCGGCTTTGGCAAGGAGCCCATGGTTCCGCACAACCTGCTCATCACCGTGCTCGGCGCGGGCCTGCTGTGGGCCGGCTGGTTCGGCTTCAACGCAGGCTCGGCGTTCGAGGCCAGCAGCCGTGCGGCCGGTGCCCTCCTGGCCACGCAGGTGGCGGCGTGCTCCGGGGCCATGCTCTGGGGCGCCTGCGAGTTCATGCGCCGCGGACAGTGGAGCGTGCTGGGCAGCATGACGGGCGCAATCGCAGGGCTCATCGCCGTGACGCCGGCCTCGGGTTTCGTGGGTGTCAACGGCGCGCTGGCCATCGGGGCGACCGCCGGGGTGGTGTGCTTCTTCGCGGTGGTGCGCTTCAAGGCGCTCACCGGCATCGATGACTCGCTCGACGTCTTCGCGCTGCATGGCGTGGGTGGCATCGTAGGCACCGTCCTCACGCCCATCTTCGCGACCACCAGCATCGCGCCGGTGACGGCGAGCTGGTGGAGCAACAGCGTCGGCGGGCTGGCGGTGATCGCCTACGGTGGCGCGATGACCTGGCTCATCCTCCGGTTCATCGGCATGTTCGTGCGGCTGCGCGTGGATACCGAGGAGGAGAAGGTCGGCCTCGACATCGCGCAGCATGGCGAGATGTTGGCGCCCAACGCCTGAGCGGCGAGTGAAACGTGAGTAGCGCTTCAGGATTCGCCATGGAAACCGACAGCCAGATCATGAACTACGTGGTGCGCATGGTGGTCCCCATGCGCCGCGAGTTCGGCCGGCAGCTCGACGTGGGTCAGTTCCTGCATGACGTGGTCTACGCCCGTGAAGTTCTGGACGAAGCACTGCGCAGCAAGGACACGCGCCTGCAGGAGTACGCGCGGCTGGTTCAAACCCGCTTGCTAGGACCGCGCATCGCAAGTGCCTCGCCCATGCCGGCCAAGGCCGCGGCCGCAGCCGCGGAGCCGGTGGCGGAAAGCGCCAAGCGGACTTCCGCTTCGGCGGGCCCCACCGCCGAGGACCTGCGCGCGCGAATCATGAAGAAGTACACCGACGGGCTGCGCTGAGGCTGACGTGTCTGCGCTGCGGCCGGCCGGCCGGCTCAGGCTCCCCGTGTGAAATCGGGAAGGCCTGTGCCCGCCGGCCGCTCACTTTGCTGGGACGACGAGGAGAAGAGGTCACCCCCCTCGCTGCCGGCTGCCCAGCCGCTGTCGCCCGTGCGCGTCGCGGCGGCCGCTCCTCCCATCGGCATGCGCTCGGGCGCCATCGGGGAGGCCGTACCGGACGAGGGCGTGGTGGCGGTCGCGCTGCCCAGGCCGCGGCGGCCCGCACGAGCCCACGGCCCTCGCCGGCGACGGTTGGCATAAACGCCGGCGGCCAGACCGGTCAAGACGAGGGCGAGGGTGAGGGTCTTCAGTGCCATGGCGTTCTCCGCAGTGCAAGGAATCGCACGGCCCTATGGAGCAATTGCCACGCCCGCGTGCATGACACGCCCGCGCGCAGACCCGTTTCAGCTTCGCACGCGCAGCCCGGAGCCCGGCTCCACCCGCCCGATCACGGCGGCATCGTCGAACCCACCGTTGCGGAAGATGCCCAGCACCTGTTCCACCGTCGCCTCGTCGCAGCTGACCAGCAGCCCGCCGGAGGTCTGCGGATCGGTCAGCAGATCCCGCGCGACGGGCGGCAGTGCTGCATCCAGCGTGACCTCGTCGCCGTAGCCGGCCCAGTTGCGGGCCGACGCACCGGTCACGAAGCCGTGGGCGGCCATGGCGGCCACGCCTTCGAGCACGGGCACCCGCGACCACTCCAGCGTGGCTGCGAGACCGGCGCCGCGCGCCAGTTCCAGCGCATGGCCGGCCAGGCCGAAGCCGGTGATGTCGGTGATGGCGTGCACGCCGGGCAGCTCGGCCAGGGCCATGCCGGGCTTGTTCAGCTGCGTGGTGGTGTCGATGAGGCGCGCATAGCCGGCCGCGTCGAGCTTGCCCTTCTTCAGCGCCGCGGAGAGCACGCCCACGCCGAGCGGCTTGCCCAGCACGAGCAGGTCGCCGGGCTTCGCGTCGGCGTTGCGGCGCACCTTGGCCGGGTGCACCAGGCCCATCGCCACCAGCCCGTAGATAGGCTCTACCGAGTCGATGGTGTGCCCGCCAGCGATCGGGATACCTGCCGCTCGGCACACCGCTTCGCCGCCGCGGATGACCTCGCCGATGACCTCGACCGGTAGCTGGTTCACCGGCATGGCGACCAGTGCGAGCGCCATGATGGGACGCCCGCCCATGGCATAGACATCGCTGATGGCGTTGGTGGCGGCGATGCGGCCGAAGTCGAACGGATCGTCGACGATCGGCATGAAGAAATCGGTAGTCGCGACCAGCGCCTGCTCGTCGTTGAGGCGGTACACGGCCGCGTCGTCGGCGGTCTCGATGCCGACCATCAGCTCCGGCGGAATCAACCCGCCGCCGCTGGCGCGCAGGATCTGCGACAGCACCCCCGGTGCGATCTTGCAGCCGCAGCCGCCGCCGTGAGAAAAGCTGGTCAGGCGCACGGGCGAGGAGGGTAGGGCGGTATCCGTCATGGGAGGGTCTCGGTCGGGAAAGCGGAAATTTTCTCAGCCGCTTGGGCGGGCGAGAGCAGGCTGCCGATGAGCCCGCGCACCGCAGCCGCCTCGGCCTCGGGCGCGTAGCGTGGTTCCACAGCGGCGCACTGTGCGGCCAGCCGCGCGGCAAAGCGGGTGTCTCCAGCGTAGCGCTGCATCAGCGCAGCCAGCCCCGGCGCATCGCCGGGCGCGAAGTAGCCTTCGTACTCGCGGCCGAGCAGGCCCACATTGCCCGGGATGCGGCTGGCCAGCACCGGCACCTCCGAGCGCACGGCCTCGATCACCACGTTGGCTCCGCCTTCGAGCCGGCTCATGTGGACCAGTGCATGGCTGCGCGCGATCCAGCGCCGGGCGGCCGGAGCGGGCAGGCGGCCCAGCCAGCGGTAGCGCGGGCACTCGGCCATGGTCGCTTCGGCGGCCTGGCCCAGCGCCGGGTCCAGCGCGCCGCCGACGTGCAGCACGCGCACGTTCGATCCCGCGGGCAGCAAGCGGACGGCCTGCATGAGCGTCAACGGATCCTTTTCGGGGCGTAGGTGACCCACGGCCACCATGTCGAAGGTGCGGCTGGCCTTGTCCCGGCGAACGCGCTTCGGTGCCGACTGCACGATCACATGGGCCTTGGCCCGCACGGGCGGCGGCAACGCGTGCAGCGCCTCGTCCTGCAGCACGACCACTGCAGTGGCAAGCTCGATCGAGCGCGCGGCAGCCGCGTTGCCGGCGGGCAGGTCGCGGTAGAGGTCGGTGCCGGTCAGCACGACCACCAGCGGCCGGCCCGGGTGCCGGGCGGCATAGTCCGCCACGCTGGCCGCCGAGCGCCTGGCGTGCAGTGCAATGAGGGCATCCACGGGCTGGCCTTGCCACTGCGATGTGATGTTGACTCGTGCCAGCGACGACAGTTGCCGCCGCCATCGGGAGGCCGTATGCCAGTTGCCGTTGTTCGCATCGGCGAGCGCGGGCGAGACGATGCAGATGCGGGGGCGGGAGCGGGTCATGGGTCGATCTTGGCATGCAGGAGGAAAGAACATTGAACGATCCCCGGCGCCTCGCGGGGGCCGCTTTGGCCGAAGCGCTGCAAGACAGCCGCGCACTCACCTGCTCGCGGGTGGATGACCTCGCCGATGCCCAGTGGCGCGTGCCGCGGCAGGCGGGCGTGAACCCCATCGCGTGGGAGCTGGCGCATGTGGCCTGGTTCGGGGAGTTCTGGATCCTGCGCGGCCCGCATCGCCTGGGCGACAACGGCTTCGTGTACGCGGCGCGGCCCCCTCGCATCGCCGGCCCCGACGAGCTGCTCGATTCGGCTCGCCTGCCGCATGCCCTGCGCTGGGAGGCGGCGCTGCCCGGCCGCCTGGAGGTTCGGCGGCTGCTCGACCTGCAGTTGCAGGCCTGCATCGAGGCGATACCGGACACCGATGACGACGGCGAGCTCTACTTCCACCGGCTTGCGCTCTTCCATGAAGACATGCACGCCGAGGCCTTCGCCTGGCTGCGCGCTGCGTTGCGCTATGCCTGCCCCGCGGGCCTGGCGCTCCCCGCGCTGGTCGACCGGCCGGCCATCCGCGTGAGCGGCGGCGCGGTCACGCTGGGGCGCGCGCCCGAGCGGCCGGGTTTTGCATTCGACAACGAGCTTCCCGCCCGGTGCGTGGAGGTGGACGACTTCGAGATCGACGCGCACCCCGTGAGCACCGGCCGGTTCCTCGACTTCGTGGAAGCAGGCGGCTATGACGATCCGGCCCTCTGGCGCGGGCCAGCCGCCGTATGGCGCGCCGCAGGCGGCGCGGCACACCCCGCGCGCTGGCGTCGAGGCGCCCCTCGTTGCCGGCAGCGCGCAGTTCTTCGATGTGCGC
>CBINKC010000168.1:0-8504 GCA_966251135.1 uncultured Burkholderiaceae bacterium | reverse complement strand
TAGGTGGTGCCGGCGGCGAACTCGTCGTGGGCAGCGTTGGCGGTGTAGCTCCAGGCGCCGGAAGCGTCGATGGAGAAGGAGCCGTAGCTGCCCGCCGTCCCCGACTGGGCCACGAAACTCGCCGGCGAATCCACATCCGAGATCGGCAGGACACCCCCGGTCGACAGCACGGCATCGGTCTCGATCAGCGACACCGTCGCAGCCGACAGCATCGCGGCATCGTCGCTGCCGGTGATCGTCACGGTGACCTGTTGCGTCGTTCCATCGAGGGTGGTGACCGTGAACACCTCGGCCGGCAGGCTGTTCCCCGAGGCCAACGCCTGCACCTGCGGGTCGCCATCGTTCAGCGTGTAGCGCCACGCACCAGAGGATTCGATGCTGAAGCGGCCGTGCGCGCCCGGCACGTCGGCCTGGGCGACGAAGGCCGCTTCGCCCGCATCTGGGTCCGATACGGTGAGTGTTCCCGTCACCGTCGTGAGGCCGTCTTCCAGGACACCGCCGCTGGACTGCCCGCCGACCACCGCGGCATCCGCCACGGCATGCACGTCGAACGCTAGCGTGCGGGGCGTCGGGTCGAAGGCGCCTGCGTCGTCTTGCACGCTGAAGGCCAGTGATGCATAGCCGCCGCCATGGGCGTCAGCCTCCGGTACGAACACCAGGCGCCCGGCCGCGACATCGGCCACGCTCACCACCTGGCCGGCTGTCACCGGGCTACCGTCGAGCAGCAGTGCACCCGCGCCCGGAGGCGTGTCGATGCGCACCTGCGCCAGGGTCTGGCCGGCATCTCCGTCAGCGAATCCGAAGTCGGACACGAGCAGCGCCCGGCTCGTGTCTTCATCCAGCGACACGGTGCCGTCGGTGCCATGCGGCGCCGTGTTGTCGCCCACCTGCACGGTGACGATCGCAGTGGCGCTGCCGCCCTGGCCGTCGCTCACCGTGTATCGGATCTCCACCGGCCCCGTCACGTTGGTGGCCGGCGTGAAATGCAGCGTGCCGTCGGGGTTGACTGACACGTTGCCCAGTGCCGGGTCCGCCAGCTCTGCGGCGCTGACGTCCAGCGCATCGCCGTCCACGTCGTGTGCGTGGGACAGCACGTCGATCGTGAGTGCCGTGTTGATCGGCGTGACCGCAACGTTGGCGATGCTCGCTGGTGCATCGTTTACGGCGGTGATGACGAGGCCCCACGTGGCCGGCGCCGAGGGCTGGCCGGCGTTGTCGGTGACCGTATACGTGATGTCCGCGTCGCCGTTGAAATCGGCCGCGGGCTGGAAGAGCAGTTGCGCCGCCTGCGCCGGTGTCAGAGTCTGCCCAGCCACCACCGGGGTGCTGCCGTCGGCCAGCCACAAGCGGCTGCCCGCGGGAATGGACACGATGGTGACGCCCGCCACCTGCCCGTCCACGTCCGCGCCGCCGAGCGTGATCGGCAGGGTCTGGTCCTCGATCCCCGTGGCGCTTCCGGCCGGGGCGACCGGTGCGTCGTTCACCGCGGCCAGTTCGATGCGTGTCGTGCCGTTCTCGATGACCGAGCCGTTGTGGCTCACGGCGTAGACCAGTTCGCCGACAGGTGTGCTTCCGTCGTAATCCGAGGGGGGCACGTAGCGCAGGCCGGCGAGCGTATCGGCACTCAGCGTGTCGCCTGCCGCCACCAGCGTGCCCTCGGCCGTTAGGATTTCGCCGATGGCCGGCACCTGGGTAATGAGCACCACCGCGTCCGCCGCCGCAGCAAGCTCGAGTTCCGTGGCCGGGCCTTCTTCCGTGACCGAGATGACGCTGGTCGTGAATACCGGTGCAGGCAGTGTGACGGTGCCGGTGTCTTCGGAGGGCGACGAAGGCGACGACGACGGCGACGGTTCGTTCTGCGTGGCGTCCGCCGTGGCGTCAGGCGCCGTGCGGTCCTGCTGCACGATCGACGCGACCGGCCCGCTGCTCAGCAGGTTGGCCTCGTAGGTCACGGCTTCCTGGATCCGATCGACGCGCAGGCCGGGACCCATGGCGCCGCCGCCGTCACCGCTGGCCGTGGCCGCTGTGGCGGCGGTGGGCTCGTTGTTTTCCAGTTCCGCGATGACGCGGTCCACCTCGTCGCCGGCCGGTACCGCGGCCACGCGGCGGGGCTCCTGCTGCGGCGATACCTCGACGATGCCGTCCTGCGAGGTCAGGATCACGTCCCCGCGCTGGACCATATCGCCCACCTGGAGCGCGCGCATCTTGCCGTCGGTTCCACGGATGAGCGCCTTGCCCCACAGGGAGACGACTTTGCCGGCACGGGTCTGGGCGAGGATGGGCATGGAACGCGGCTTTCAAGCAGGCAGGCGAACGCGCGCCAGGCTCCGGCGCGCCTGGGCAGCAGCGTAAGTTCGGAAGCTGGCCTTATGAGCGCAGCACGCGGGTGTCTTCGTGAACAGGGTCACCGAAGCCTGCCGGTTGTGCGGCGATAAGCCGTGGCCCCGTCGACGCGAGGGCAGGGGTGCCTCGGCGATTGCGGGCGGCGCGCGCAGCGGCCCGCCGCGCCACACGCCGGGCCGAGGTCGTCAAGAAGGGGGGCGAGGGTCGAGAGGGAGGAACGCCGTCAGCGCTCGCGCAGCGCGTAGGCCTTGGCTTTCAAGACCGGCTTGAGCAGGTAGGACATCACCGTCTTCTTGCCCGTCAGCACGTCCACCTCGGCGGTCATGCCGGGGATCACGGGCAGCTGCTCGCTGAAGCCCGCCTCGGTGGTGCGCACGCGCACCAGGTAGTAGGCGTTCCCGCGCTCGTCGACCACGGTGTCCGGGCTGATGTTCTCCACCTTGGCCTGCAGGCCGCCGTAGACCGAGAAGTCGTAGGCGGTGAACTTCACCGTGGCGTCCTGGCCGGGGTGGATGAAGGCGATGTCCTTCGGCTGCACCCGCGCTTCCACAACCAGGCGATCGTCCAACGGCACGATCTCCACGATGTCCTTGCCCGGCTGCACTACGCCGCCCACCGTATTGGCCAGCAGCCGTTGCACACGGCCCCGCACAGGGCTCTTGACCTGCGCCTTGTCCACCCGGTCGGCCAGCGCCACGGCACCTTCCGTGAGTGCGTTGAGCTTGCCCATCGTATCGGCCAGGTCGCGGCGCGCCTCGTTGCGGAAGGTGATCTCAGTCTCCTGGACCTTGCGCTCGGCTTCACCGATGGCGGCCCGCACGCGGGCGATCTGGGCACCGGCCTGTTCCACTTCGCCGCGCGAGCGGCTCATGTCACGCTCCAGCCGGAGGATGTCGACCTCCGATACCGCACCGGTGGCGAGCAGCGGCTTTGTCTTCGCGAGCTCCTGCTGCGCGAGTTCCAGCTGCCGCTCGGCCGAGGCGCGTCGGGCCTGCACTTCGAAAAGCTCCTGCTGTCGCTGCTGCTTCTGCTGCTCGTTGATGGCCAGCAGGGTGCGCAGTTCCGACAGGCGGCTCTCGTACAGGCGCTGCTCCTCCTGGACGATGCGCTGCTCTTCGGCGTCGCCGGCGCGCATGGCTGGTGGCCGGAAGGCCGTGCCCTCGGCCAGTGCGCGCAACCGGGCCTGCCGGGCACGAAGCGCGAAGCCCTGTGCGGCGCTCTCGCGCACGCCCGATGTCGCTCGCGTCTCGTCGATGCGCAGCAGCAGCTGACCGGGCTCCACGACCTGGCCTTCCTGCACCAGGATCTCGGAAACCACGCCGCCGTCGAGCGACTGCACCACCTGCAGTTGCCGGGAAGGAATCACCTTGCCCTCGCCGCGCGTGACTTCCTCTACCTTGGCGAAAGACGCCCACACGATGAGCAGGAGCACCACCACGACGGCCCCGCGCACGATGGCTCGGGCGCTTTGCGGCACGCCGCTGCCCGACAGCACCGCATGGGCCTCCTGCTCGTAGCTGCGCAGGCCGGGTGGCGATGCGTCTTCGCCCGCCGGCGGGCCGAACAGCAGGCGCGACAGGGGTTGCAGTAATGCACGCATGTGGGCCAAGGTTCAGGCAGCGCGCGCGATGCGGCCGTTCGCCAGCGCTTCCATGATGCGGTCGCGCGGACCGTCGGCCACCACCTTGCCGCCGTCGACCACGATCACTCGACTCACCATGGCCAGCATGGACGTGCGATGCGTCACCAGCACCACTGTCTTGTCGTGCGCGAAGGCGGCCATACGTGCGGTGATCTGCGCCTCGGTGGAGAAATCCATCGCGCTCGTGGGCTCGTCGAGCAGCAGGATGGGGGCGTTGTGCAGCACTGCCCGCGCAATGCCCACCGCCTGCCGCTGGCCGCCGGAAAGTAACTCGCCGCGTTCGCCCACCGGCATGTCGAACCCGCGCGGATGCCGGTTCACGAATTCGGTCATGCCTGCCACCTCGGCAGCGGCCACGATGGCGGAATCGTCGGCGTAGGGCATGCCCAGCGCGATGTTCTCGCGCAGCGTGCCGTAGAACAGCGTCACGTCCTGCGACACCTGTGCGCAGTTGCGCCGCACGTCGGCCGGGTCGAGCTGGCGCAGGTCGATGCCGTCGATCAGCACCGCGCCTTCGGTCGGCTGGTACAGGCCCATGATGAGCCGCAATGCCGTCGACTTGCCCGAGCCCACGCGCCCGATGATCGCGACCCGCTCGCCCGGGGCGATCTTGAAGCTGATGCCGTCGATCACGTTGTCGGACCGGTTCGGGTAGGCGAACCTGACGTTGCGGAACTCGATGTCGCCGCGCAGCTGGGCACGGTGGATGAAGGTGTCCCCCTCGGGGCGCTCCACCGGCCGCTCCATGATCTTGTTCAGCGATTCGAGCGCTGTGCGTGCGCCCTGGTATTGCATGAGCAGGCCGACGATCTGTCCGGCCGGCGCGAGGGCGCGCGACCCGAGCATCGTGGCCGCGATGAGCGCGCCCATGGTCAGCTCGCGTTGCGCGATGAGGTAGACGCCCACCAGGATGATGGTCACCGACACGATCTGCGTGAGCGTGGCGGTGCCGTACATCGCTGAGGCCGACAAGGCGCGCATCTTCACATTCGTGCGGGCGAGGAAGGCGTTGGTCCGCTCCCATCGGGCCTGCACCAGGCTCTCGGCGCCCTGCGACTTGATCGTTTCGATGCCCGCCAGGCTCTCCACCAGCGTGGCATTGCGCAGTGCCCCCGCCTTGTGCGTGGTCTCCGACAGCTCGTGCAGCCTGTGCTGCAGCACGCCGCCCAGCAACACGATCAGGCCGAAGGCCGCGACCACGGGCACCGCCAGCCAGGGGGAGATCCATGCCATCACGCCGACGAACAGCAGCGCGAAGGGCAGGTCCACCAGCGCGGTGACCGTGGACGAGGCGATGAAATCGCGCACCTGCTCGAAGCCGCGCAGGTTGGCCGCGAACGAGCCGACCGACTCGGGCCGGTGCTCCAGCCGCATGCCGAGCACGCGTTCCATGAGCGTGGCGGAGATCTGCACGTCGATGCGCGCGCTCGCCTCATCAATGAAGCGGCCCCGCAGGATCCGCATGAAGAGGTCGCTGCTTAGAACGAGCAGCACCCCCACTGCCAGCGTCCAGAGCGTTTCCACCGCGTGGTTCGGCACCACGCGGTCGTACACGTTCATCGAGAACAGCGGGAAGGCCAGCGCAAACAAGTTCACCAGCAGCGCAGCCCACAGCACGTCACGGTAGACCAGGCGCTGCGTCAGGATCGCGCTCCAGAACCAGTGGTGTGCTGCCGGCCGGCGCACCTCGGGCGTGCGGGCATCGAAGCGGAAATGCGGGCGCACGAACAGTGTCACGCCCGCGTAGCGGCTGCTGATCTCCCCGCAAGACAGGGTCATCGAGCCTTGGCCCGTCTCGGGCAGCAGCACGCGCGCCTGCCGGGCGCCGGCTTGGTCTTCCTCCCAGCCCAGCAGCACGCAAGCGGCGTGGTCGCGCAGGACCAGGATGACGGGCAGCGTGGCGGTGTCGATCTGAGCCAATGCCACCCGCTGCACTCGCGCCGCCATGCCGGCGCGGGTGGCCGCGCGCTCAGCCAGTTCCAGAGTGAGCCGGCCCTGGCTCTGTGCATCCAGCGGCAGCCCTGCGCTCAGCGAGGCGCGCGAGGCGGGCTGGCCGTGCAGCCGGCACACCTCCACCAGGCAATCGAGCAGGGGGTCGGGGTGGACGAGATCCTCGCGCAGGCGCTGCACGCTGCCCGCTGGCGGCGCTTCGGCGACGCGCGTGGTCGAGGCATCCATGCTGCGGCGTCAGCGGATGTCCGCGCAGCGCACTTCGAAGCGGCCGCGCTGGCGGTCTTCGAAGTAGTAGCGCAGCGTTTCGCGCACCGTGCGAAACGCCAGTTCCTCCCAGGGCACTTCGTCCTCGCGGAACAGCCGCGCCTCGATCGTTTCAGGGCCGGGTGCGAAATCGGTGTCGCGCAGGTTCGCTCGGTAGAAAAGATGCACCTGCCCCACGGCCACGACGTTCAGCACGGCGTACAGGCCGAGCAGGTCCACGCGCGCTCCGGCTTCCTCCTCGGTCTCGCGCAGCGCGCCTTCCGACGTGGTTTCGCCCAGTTCCATGAAGCCGGCCGGCAGCGTCCAAAAGCCATAACGCGGTTCGATGTTGCGCCGGCACAGCAGGACCTTGTCGTTCCATGCCGGCACGGTGCCGACCACGTTGAGCGGGTTCTCGTAATGGATCGTTCCGCACACTTTGCAGATCGCCCGCTCGCGGTTGTCGTCCGGCGGGACGCTGTAAGGTGCCTCGCCGCCGCAGGCCTTGCAATACTTGATGCTGCGCGCTTGGAACATCCAAAGAGTTTAGCCGCCGCCTTCGAGGGGGCACCCCGTGCGTGGCATCATGCCGGCCGTCGTTTGGAGGCATTGTTCATGGCTTACGTCGTTCCCGCGCCACGCGTGGCTGCGGTGCCTGTGCGAGGCGCGGCAGCCGGCGATGAGTTTCCCATTCACCGCATCTACTGCGTGGGCCGCAATTACGTCGAGCACGCGCTCGAGATGGGGGCCAGCGGTCGCGAGCCGCCGTTCTTCTTCATGAAGCCGGCCGACGCGGTCCTACCTGCTTTCGAAGGGGCTGCGGCGCGCATGCCGTACCCCAGCCTCACGAAAAGCCTGCACCACGAGGTGGAACTGGTCGTCGCCATTGGTCGCGGCGGCCGCAACATCCCCGCTGCCCGGGCGATGGAACATGTGTGGGGCTACGCCGTGGGCCTGGACATGACCCGCCGCGACCTCCAGGCCGACATGAAGAAGCAGGCCCGCCCATGGTGCATCGCCAAGGGCTTCGACCTTTCTGCGCCGGTCAGTGCCATCGTGCCCTTGGCGAAATGCAGCGTCGGGCCCGACTCGGCGATCGAGCTGCTCGTGAACGGGCAGCCGCGCCAGTCCAGCCGCATCGGCAAGATGATCTGGAGCGTGGCGGAAATCATTGAACACATCTCCGCCGCGTGGGAGCTTGCGCCCGGCGACCTGATCTTCACCGGCACGCCCGAAGGCGTGGCCGAGGTTCAACCCGGCGATACGCTGCAGGCGCGGGTCGAGGGCGTGGGCAAGCTCGAAGTCCAGGTGACGGGCGGCTGAACGCCGGAGAACGGATCATGGAGCTGTACAACTACTTCCGCTCCTCGGCCTCCTATCGCGTGCGCATCGCCCTGGCGCTCAAAGGGCTGGAGTACCACTACGTGCCGGTGCATTTGCTCAAGAGCGAGCAACTTGCCGCAGCCTACGCAGACTTGTCGCCGACCCGCCTCGTGCCCCTGCTCAAGGACGACGATGGGCATCTGCTCACCCAGTCGCTGGCCATCGTCGAGTACCTGGAGGAGATCTATCCCCATCCCCCGCTGCTGCCTGCCGACGCCATGGGCCGGGCGAGAGTGCGGGCGCTGGCGCTGGACATCGCCTGCGAGATCCACCCGCTCAACAACCTGCGGGTGCTGCGCTACCTCGTGCGCGAGATGAAGGTGTCCGAGGAAGACAAGAACCGCTGGTATCGTCACTGGGTGGAAACGGGCCTCGAAGCCCTAGAACGCCAGCTCGCCGGCCACCCGGCTACCGGGCGCTACAGCCATGGCGATACGCCTACGCTGGCCGATGTGGTGCTGGTGCCCCAGATCTTCAATGCGCAGCGCGTGGACTGCCGGCTGCACCATGCGCCCACTGTCATGCGCGTGTTCGAGGCCTGCATGCAGCTCGACGCGTTCTCCTCCACGCAACCGTCCGCCTGCCCTGATGCATCCTGACTGGCTGGTTCCCGATTGGGTCGCGCCTCACGCCGGCGCTGTCATGACGACGCGGCGCGGCGGTTTCAGCGCGGCCCCCTTCGAGAGCATGAACCTGCGCGCGGGGCTGGGTGACAACGACGAAGCCGTGCGCCGCAACCAGGCCCTGCTGGCGCGGGTCATCGGGGCGGCGCCGGTTTACCTGGACCAGGTGCACGGAGCTGTCGTCGTTCGGCTCACGATCGAGGACACCCGGCCCGGCGCGCGCATCCATCAGGCTGACGCCAGCATCACCACCGAGCCAGGCGTGGCCTGCGCCGTACAGGTGGCCGACTGCCTGCCCGTGCTGTTCTCCGCCCCGG
>CBINKC010000167.1:0-8540 GCA_966251135.1 uncultured Burkholderiaceae bacterium | reverse complement strand
CGAGCATTTGCAACGCTGAGTGGGCGCGTTCCGGCGTGATGAGCGGGCATGTCGGATTCGTTCACACCTTCTCAGCGCACCCGGCGCCGCACCCGCGCCCCGAGGGCGCCGAGGCCGGCCAGCATCAAGGCCATGGTGCCCGGCTCGGGCACGGCGGTGATGTTGTCGACGCCCAGTTGCGCGGCCACGGCCTCGCCCGGGAAGTCGGGCGCCTCGCCGTGGAAGATACGCAGCACCGTCGTTGCGGACAGCACCGTCTCCACATCACCCTGGAGCGCGGTCATCTGCGCAGGCGAGATCGAAAACAGCGCATGGGTCCAATCCCCGCCCGCGGGCAACAGCAGGCCTTGAGTGATCGCCTCGTTCTGCGGCGGCCCGGGAATCGGGTCTTCGAAGTACAGGCGCACGGTGAGGTCCACGTCGCCCAGGTTGCGCAGGTCCATGGCGATGCCGTTGATGCCTTGCGAGCGGTAATCGCCCGCCCACCGGGTGGCGTTCATCGCCACCGGCCGGCCGCCTTCCTCGCCTTCCTCGCCGGTGCTGGTGATCAGCAGGAAGGCGTCATCGACCCCGCCGGGTCCGCCGCTGGCCACCACCTGCGGCGGCGTGGGCGGCTCCTCTGCCTGCGGGCCCCCACCGGCGAACCAGCCCTCTATCGAGGCCTCGAAAGTGTCGATCTGCCCGACCACCACCACGGCGTGCGCGGGGGCCACGGCGAAAACGCACAGGGAGACGGCCGCACCAGCGGCCACAAGGGTACGCATCATCTCGGACTCCTCAGATACCCGACCGCCCCCGTGACTAGCCGCAGACTCCCACGCCCAGGGAGAGCCTGCCAGACCATGAGCTAGGGAGCCGGCGCGCACGTGGCTTGCCCTCACCCCGAGGCCGACGTCAGCCCATGCCGCTCGTGCCATTCAGCCAGCGACAGGTCCGGGTACTCGTCATAGTGCGGATCGCCGGGCCGGCCTTCGGGCTCGGCCCAGTTGGCGCGCGAGCCCAGCATGAGGTGCACGTGCTCGGGCGGCAGGGGCAAAGGCGTATCGATCGCCCCGGCGTGCGGATGGACCAGCTCCGGCCAGGTCGGGTCATACAGCCAAAGCGCGGTGCCGCAGCGGCCGCAGAAGTGACGCTGGCCGGTGCTCTCGCGCACCTGACCGCCTTCGCGCCACAGCGCCCGGTATACGCGCAGGTACCGCTTGCCGCGGACTTCGAGCGTGCGGTAATCGGCACCCAGGTTGATGGCATAGCCGCCGGTGCCCGCGGTCTTGCGGCAGATCGAGCAGTAGCAGCGCATGAACGGCACCGGCTGCGCCGATTCCACTCGGAAGGTCACGCTGCCGCAGTGACACGATCCTTGAAGCTGCATGGCGATGTCCTTTGCGGTCCGCTGCGGCACCCCGGCGCGCCGCCTGCCTGACCGCGATGCAATCGGCGTGCGGGCGGCACCCGGCGCCATGACCTCGTCCCAAAGATTCACGCCGTTCGCGCCAAATTTCTCTTCCTGCGTATGAAACGTGCGTGCGAGCCTCAGCAAGACCCGTCCCGGTACCGATAAACGCACCATCGCGGCCCACGCCGTTTGCCGCCCGAAAGACGCGATTCCCCATGAGCATCGCCACCGCATCCAGCACACTTGCCGATCCCGGCGCCGCCTTCGACGCCGCCTATGAACGGCTGCGCTCCCGGCTCGGCGACGACCCGACGCTGCTCCTGGCGTTCCACACCGACGCCTACCCCGCCGAGGCACTGCAGGCCGCGACCCAGGCCCTGCCGGGGAGCGTGCAGGTCCACGGATCGTCGGTGTGCCGCGGCGTGATGACCGAGGAAGGCTTTTGCAGCGAAGACGGCCGCGCACTCGGCCTGTGGGGCATCGCGGACCCCGCCGCCTCGGTCGGCGTCGGCATGGCGCCCTTCGAGGACGATGCCCAGGCCGCGGGCATGCAGGCACTGCAGCAGGCCCTGTCACGGGCCGGGCGCCCGGGCGAATCGCCCGACCTCGTGTGGATCACCGCCTCGCCCGGCTTCGAGGAGCAGATCCTGCGCGGCATCCAGGAGGTACTCGGGGCCACGGTTCCGGTCGTGGGCGGCAGCGCCGCCGACAACGGGGCCCTCGGCCGATGGAGTCTGTTCACCCGCGAGGATCGCCTTTCCACCGGCGTCGTCGTCACCGTCGTCTACACCGCGTTCGACACGGCATCGTCGTTCCAGAGCGGCTACTCGCCCACCGGACTGCACGGCCGCATCACCGAGGCCCGCGGCCGCACGCTGGTCAGCATCGACGGCCGGCCGGCCGCACAGGTCTACAACGAGTGGACCGACGGCCTGATCGCCGGTGCGCTCAACGGCGGACTGATCCTGCCGATCACCTCGCTCAGCCCGCTGGGGCGCGAGGCGGGCAAGGTGGGCCGCATGGCCTGCTACAAGCTGTCGCACCCGCACGAAGTGCTCCCCGGCGGGGCGCTGAGCCTGTTCACCGAGGTGGAGGTGGGCGAGGATCTCGTGCTCATGAGCGGCTCGCCGCGCACCCTGCTCACCCGCGCCGCGCGCGTCACCGAGGCGGCGCTCGAGTTCGAACGGGTGCAACGTGATGACATCCTCGGCGGCCTGGTGGTGTATTGCGCGGGCTGCATGCTGACCGTGCAGGCGCAGATGCCCAAGGTGGCCGACAGCCTGAAGAAGGCGTTCGGCGGCAGGCCCTTCTTCGCCGCGTTCACCTTCGGGGAGCAGGGTTGCGTGGCCGGTCGCCAGAGCATCCACGGCAACCTCATGATCTCCTCACTGGTCTTCTCGCGTGGCCGGGCATGAAGGACAGGCGCTCCGCCGAGGAGCTGCGTGAGGCGCTGATCGACCTGGACCGGGCGCGCGAACATGAGCGCCAGATGCGCCTGCAGACGGAGACGCTGCTGGAAGGCCTGCGCGTGCTCACGCAGGCCCAGAACACGCGCGACCTGTTCGTGGAACTGCTGTCCGTCCTGCGGCGGTTCGTCCCGCTCGAGGCCGCCGACGGCCTGCTGGAGGTCACCCAGTCCACCAGCGCGGCCTTCGAAGGCCTGCGCTGGGCGCGCGGCAGCCTGTACGAGCGGGTGGCCTCCGGCCGGATCGTGCCGGCCTTCGACATCGCCGATGTCCCCGAATGGCAGGCCTGGTCCGGCCACATCCAGGGCGTGTGCTCGGCGCTGCACGTGCCGCTGCACACGACCGATCGCTGCTCCATGCTGGTGCTCACCCATGCGCAGCGCGCCTTCTTCGACAAGCAGCACATCGACATGCTGGAGCGCTTCGCGCCGCTCACACGCCAGGCGATGGCCAGCATCGAATACCGCGAGCGCCTGGAAGAACACACCGCGCGCATCGAATTCCTCGCCACGCACGACGCGCTGACCGGCCTGCCCAACCGCGTGCTGCTTGCCGAGCGCGTCAAGTACGTCATCGCGCACGCCCGGCGGGAAGGGCAGATGCTCGCCCTGCTGTTCCTCGACCTGGACCGCTTCAAGCACATCAACGACAGCTTCGGCCACGGACTGGGCGACGAGTTGCTGAAGATCGTCGCGATGCGGCTGCAGCAGACGGTGCGCGACACCGACACGGTCACGCGGCTGGGTGGTGACGAATTCGTCGTGCTGCTGGGCGGCTTGGCCGACATGAACGCAGCCAACGCGGCCATCTCGAAGCTCCTGCAGTGCATCGAGCAGCCGATGGTCATCGGCGACAAGACCCTCTTCGTGACCGCCAGTGCCGGTGCCGCACTTTTTCCCGATGACGGCCACGACCTGGTCAGCCTGCTGAAGAACGCCGATGCCGCGATGTACCGCGCCAAGGACGAGGGCGGCAACATCGTGCGCTACTACGCCACGGACATGAGCGAGCACGCGCGCCGGCAGCTGGAGTTCGCCAGCGCACTGCGGCTGGCCCTCACGCGCAGCGAGTTCGAGCTGTACTACCAGCCCCGCATGGATCTCGCCACCCGCTCGCTCGTGGGCATGGAGGCCCTGCTGCGCTGGCGCCACCCCACGCGCGGGCTCGTGCCGCCCAGCGAATTCATCCCGGCGGCCGAGGACAACGGCCTGATCGTGCCGATGGGCGAGTGGGCGATCGACGCGGCCTGCCGGCAGGCTCGCGCCTGGCAGGACGACGGCCTGCCCACCGTGCCGGTGGCGGTGAACGTCTCGGGTCGGCAGACGCGGTGTGCGGAAGACTTGCTGGCGCAGGTACAGAGCGCCCTGGACTGGTACGGCCTGCCCGGGCACCGCCTGGAGATCGAGCTGACCGAAAGCGTGGTGATGCACGAGCCCGAGCGCCTGCGCGAGATGCTGGCCGCGCTCGGCCGGCTGGGTGTGCGCATCGCCATCGACGACTTCGGCACCGGCTACTCCAGCCTGGCCTGCCTGAAGCGCTTTCCGTTCAGCCTGCTCAAGATCGACCGTTCCTTCATCCGCGATCTTTCGGACGACGACAGCGACGACGCCGCCATCGCCCGCGCCATCGTCTCGATGGGGCATGTGCTCGGCCTGCGCGTGGTGGCCGAGGGCGTGGAAACCGAGGCGCAAGCGCGCCTGTTGCGCGAGATGGGGTGCGACGAGGCCCAGGGCTACCTGTTCGGCAGGCCGATCAGTGCTGCCGCGATGACGAGGCGGCTGCGCGCGTGGCAGTCGGGCTCGGCCGGCGCCCCGCTGCCCCGTCCGGCGGGCCGGCAGGTCATGGAGACACGGTAAGGGCGTCGCGAAGCACGCCGCGGAACCCGACACGCAATTCCCGGGGCTGGCGCATTTCATGGCGCCCTCCAGCTTCATGGGAGCCCGGGGCTTCAGGATCGGCACGGGACACGGGAGCGGGGGTCGGAGGGCCAGCAGTTCCCCCCGGCCCGGTGCTCCCGGCCCGGCCGAAACCTGCACTACTTGCAGTACGGATCTGTCTTCGGAACGGAAGGAAGACACCGCCACGATGTCAGCGCGGGCAACGCCGGGCCATTCCACGAAAGGGGAAGGCCGCGCGGGTTAGGGGGTGCCTTACGCACAGCCCGGCACGTCAGAGCGGCACACGCGCTTGTGCCAGTCGATGGCCCAGTGCGAGCAGCGTGCGGCGTCGCACACCGAGCTTGCCGAACACGCTGTGCAGGTGCTTCTTCACCGTGTCCTCCCGGATGCCCAGCCGGCTCGCGATCTCCTTGTTGGTCAGCCCCCGGCGCAGCTGCTCGACGATCTGCGTTTCCCGCGGCGTGAGGCCCGCCGGCGCGGGCTCCTCGGCTTCGGCCGCCGTGCCGCCGCTGCCTTGCTGCCGTGCCTCGGACAGTGCCTTCTGCAGCACGGCGCGCGGCAGCCACAGTTCGCCACGGCTCACCGCGCCAATGGCCTTCACCCAGGTCTCGGGCCGGCTTTCGCTCGACACGAAGCCATGGAACCGGTCGCGCAGCACGTCGTCGCCCACGGCCGGATGCACGTCGTCGCACACCATCAGCACGCGCATGCTGCAGGCCGCCTCGCGAATGGCGCGCGCCGGGCAAGGTTCGAGCGCGTCCAGCAGCAGCTTGTCGATGACGAGCACCGAAGGCGGCTGTTGCGCCAGGTGCGAAAGCAAAACGGTGGGCTCCGACACGCAGCCCGTCACGCGCGCCTGCGGCGCCCGTGCCACTGCGGCATGCAGCGCAGTGAGCAAGCGTTGCCGGCACGATGCGATCGTGATCGTGACCGTGACCAAGGTGGCACCTCCTTATGCGTCGTGGATGCTGGCCACCTCCCTGCGGACGCCCGGCGCATGCGGCGCGCAGGGTCGTCGTGGCGCTGATCGTTCCGATCCGCGTTGGGGCGGTCCATCCCCCGACACAAGGTTCGCGCCGCGTATCGCACGGGACGCACCGACGCGCGATGACGGCGCCCGGGCACGCCATTCGCTCCGACACGCCAGGCAAACGGCACCCTCAGGAGCAGCCATGGCCATCGAACACGCCCGACCCACCCAGCCCGCAGACATCTCGCCGCTCGGCGAGACCCTTGCGCGCTCGGCGTCGCACGCGATCCTCAAGACGCACTCGCTGGAGCTCATGCGCATCGTGCTGCGCGCGGGCCAGAGCCTGAAGCCGCACAAGGTCTACGGAGAGATGACCTTGCTGTGCATCGAGGGCGCGGTCTCGCTGGAGGTGGCCGGCAACGGGGCCTGCAAGATGCGCCCCTGGCAACTGGTGCTGCTGCCGGCACTGGCCGAGTACGCGCTGCAGGCCTCGAAGGACAGCTCGCTGCTCATGACGGTGCAGACACCCCCCGGCATGCCGGGCAGCGGGTCGTCCACGGCTTGAGAAGGTTCAGGGCAGCGGCGTCACCCCGAACAGCCGGCCATGCAGCCAGGTGACGAACACACCGTACAGCACAAGGCCGGCCACGACCACGATGAGATCGTTGACCGGCCGGGCCGGCGCGCCAGGCAGCGGGCGCTGCGTGCGCTGTTTCATGGAGATGCGGTCGGCCACTGCCCACACGAGGAAGCCGCCGAACAGCAGCACGTCATGCACCATGCCGTTGGCCAGCAGGTGGGCGAAGGCCCACAGCTTCACCGCCGCCAGCATGGGATGCTTCACCGTGGCCTTGATGCGCCCGGGCATATAGGTCGCAAGCAGCAGCGGGAACACCGGCACCATTAACAGCAAGGCGAGATGGCGCATCCACACCGGCGGCTGATACAGCACCACCGGCGACTGGCGCGCCGCACCGTAGCCCACGATCAGCAGCACCAAGCCGGCGAACGAGACGAGGGAGTACAGCCCCTTCCACGCCCTCTCGCCACGCAGCGCAACCTGCGCGTCGCGCCACTGCGGCGAGACGATGGACACCGAATGCACGCCGAAAAACAGCACCAAGCCCGCCACCAGCCACAGCATCACGCTCCTCCATTGCCCGGCAACGTGCCGCGCAAAGGGCGAGAGTGTCGACAGCGGCTGGCGGTGCGTCAACGGCGTGCCGTACCAGCCTGGGGTCAACCCATCTTCGCGAGGATCCGTCCCATCTCGTCCTTGTTGAACGCGCGCAGCGTCTGCGACCTGACGTTGCCGGCCGAACCGAGGCTGAGGCCGAAGGCCGTGAGCGCTGCCTCATCCGGTGCATCGATGATCGTGACGAGGTCGTACTGCCCCAGGGTCCAGTAGATCTCCCGCATGGTCACACCCAGCTTCTGGGCCATCCCCCGCGCCGCCTCGGCGCGCTCGGTGGTCTGCTTGACATTGCGGATCCCCTGATCGGTGAAGGTCGCGAGGACGACGTAAGTGGCCATGATGTAACCCTCCATCGCGAAACTGGATGCGAACGGGAAGTGATCGGGCCTGGGCCCGGGTTACCAACACTAGTTCGCACGGCAGGAAACGCAATGCGGGTTGTAGGCAGACTCAAGACGCGCGAATGAATCCGGCGTGATGAGCGGGCATGTCGGATTCGTTCACACCTTCTTTCAGTCGGTGGCCTTGATCAGCCGTCCCCCCGAAGGCTGCACCGGCCGCGCATTCATCGGATACAGCCGCTCGAAAATCGCGAGCTGCTCGCCCGACAACGCCACCGGCTGCTTGAGCACCAGCCACAACACGCCTTCGGTGCAAGGGGGCGTGGTGAACGAACCCATGTACATGTAGTAGCCACGATCGGGCGGCAGCAGCTGCTGCAGATCCAGTTCGCCGGGCCCGGGCTCCTCCTCGTCCCTTTCCAGCGGCAGGCTGTTCCACACCGCCTGCACCACGGGATGCGCCGCCCCCCGCTCCAGCAGCACGGCCACCACGGCCGCGCGGCCCTGCTCGTCCTCATGCACAAGGTGCACGTCCATGTCGAACTGCCGCCCGTGCACCCGCTCTTCCGACGGCCGGTGGAAATGGAACTGGCGCAGCGCATAGCGCCGGCCCGCCACCTGGATGAAGTTGCCTGGCGCCAAGTTCACCTGCACCGTGTGGCCGTTGTCGATCACCCGGAAACCACTGGGCCGATAGTCGAAGCGAATCGGCTCCATCTCCAATGCCAGCTCGTCGCGGATATCAATGGGACTTTGACGTGTGCCGATGCCGCATTTCGCAAACTCGGGCTTCAGCCGATGCCACTCCTGCGGCCCCCCTTCACCGGCATAAGACCAGTGGGGCACCCCGTGATTCTTGGCGCCACCCCTGACCTGCAACGCCGCCGACGCGGGCTCCAGTGCGGCATGGGCCGTGCGCCGGCCCGCCTCGTGCCCTGATGTCCGGCCGGTCACGCCGGAAGCCCTGCTTGCCGCCCGCGGCGCGCCACGACCCGCCATCACCGTGAGCTCGCCACTGCCCGTCTCCAGCCGGGCTTCGCCGCCCAGCGCCTCGGCCAGGCGCCGCTGCAGCCGGTCGATCGGATGCTCGGGCTCGGAAGCGACAGCCTCGGGAGCCGAAGCTGCCTGCGACGCCGATGCCGCCGATGCCGCCGATGCCGCCGATGCCGCCGACGCCGCCGACGCTGCCGACGCTGCCGACGCCGCCGACGCCGCCGACGCCGCCGACGCTGCCGACGCTGCCGACGCTGCCGACGCTGCCGACGCTGCCGACGCTG
>CBINKC010000166.1:0-8587 GCA_966251135.1 uncultured Burkholderiaceae bacterium | reverse complement strand
CGCATAGCGCTCGGCGGCCTGCGCGAGGCGCTGGTCCGTGCCATCGCCGCTCGCGTCGTCGACATAGATGACCTCGAAGTCGGCGATGCCGTCGAGGGCGGCATGGATCTCCTCGACCAGGGGCACGATGTTGTCGGCCTCGTCGCGCACGGGAACGACCACCGACAGCCGGCCATCGTAGTCTGGCCATCGGGGCGCCTTGGCCACCGCGTCGGCATCGTGCTCGCCCCACGCGGCAGCATCTGCGCGGGACACAGGAGGCTGGGCGGTGACTTGCATCGCAACTCCTCACGTCAGTCATCGAGCCAGCGCGGAACCGGCAGGTTCTTCTCGCGCAGGAACGCCGGGTTGTAGAGCTTGGACTGGTAGCGCGTTCCCGAATCGGCCAGGATGGTCACCACAGTGTGCCCGGGCCCCAGCTCGCGCGCCAGATGCATGGCGCCGGCCACGTTGATGCCACTGGAGCCGCCCAGGCACAGGCCCTCCTCGCGCAGCAGATCGAACAGCACCGGCAGCGCCTCCGTATCCGGGATCTGGAACGCGTCGTCGATCGGCGCGCCGCGCAGGTTGAGCGTGATGCGGCTCTGGCCGATGCCTTCGGTGATGGAGCTTCCGTCGCCGCGCAGCTCGCCGTGCCTGATGTAGTGGTACATGGCCGCGCCCATCGGGTCGGCAGCGGCGATGACCACGTGCGGTTTGCGATCCTTCAGGTACAGGCCCACGCCGGCGAGCGTGCCGCCGGTGCCGATGGCGCAGACGAAGCCGTCGACCTGCCCGTCCGTCTGCTGCCAGATCTCGGGCCCGGTCGAGCGCACATGCCCGTCGCGGTTCGAGAGGTTGTCCCACTGGTTCGCATAGAGCACGCCCCGGGGCTCGTCTTGTGCAAGCTCGCGCGCCAGCCGTTCGGCCACGTGCACGTAGTGGTTCGGGTCGCTGTACGGAACAGCCGGCACTTCGCGCAACTCGGCGCCGCACAGGCGCAGGGCGTCCTTCTTCTCCTGGCTCTGCGTTTCGGGAATCACCACCACCGTGCGGTAGCCGCGGGCGTTGCCTACCAACGCCAGGCCGATGCCGGTGTTGCCCGCCGTGCCTTCCACGATGACGCCGCCGGGCCGCAGCTCGCCGCGGGCCTCGGCATCGAGCACGATGTACAGCGCCGCGCGATCCTTCACCGAGCCGCCGGGATTCATGAACTCGGCCTTGCCGAGGATCCGGCAGCCGGTCAGCTCGGAGGGTTTGCGCAGCCTGATGAGCGGGGTGTTGCCCACCGTCTCGATGAAGCCGTCACGCACGTCCACAGGCGTGCAGCGTAGCGCGGCGGCCGCTAGAACGCGCGAATCAAACTACTTGCAGGAAAGGTTCTTCGAGCGCCTCGGTGTAGATTCCCGCCGCACAAAGGATCACGCATGCTCGATCAGCGCGTCAAAGACGAAGATGCCGAAGAGGCCCAGACCGGCCAAGCCGCCATGCCCGGGCCAGCACGTGGCCTGCCCCGAGGAGCCCTCGGGGCTTGGTGGTGGCAGGGCACACGCACGGTCCTCTTCATGAGGCCAAACTGGACCGGCCTGCACGCCACGCCCGCCATCGTGGCCTGCCTGTTTCTCGTGCCTTCGATCGCCGGCATCCTGATGGAGCGGCTGTATATCGACGGTCCGGCCCTTTTCTACTGGCCGGGGCTGGGCATGGGCTGGATGAGCGCGCTCGTGATGCTCTGGGCCTGCTGGCTGCTGATGCGCGACGCTGCAGAGGGGGCGACGCCCCCGCGCAGTGCCGTCATGCTCTTTGCCATGCTGCTGGCGCAGTCTCTGCCGCTGCTGATCACGGTGTCGGTGGTGCTCGTGCCCATGGCGCGTGACGGCTACTTCACGCCATCCGAGGACCCGGCAAGCGCGATCGCTCGCGTGGCCTGGGTGGCCGGCCTCGGCTGGCTCTTCCTGGCGCAAGCAGTGCTGATGTGGCGCTCATCCGCGCCACGCATGGCCGCGCGTCTCGCATCGGTTGCCCTCGTGGCCGCCATGGTGCTGCTGAACAACCATCTCCTGCCGGCGCAGCACTGGTATCCGGTTCCCGACGAGGAAGATGCGGAAGAAGGCGACGCTGCCGAGTGGGGGCTCACCCAGGAGGTGATGGAAGCGCAGTCGCAGGTGCTGCGGCAATCGCTGCAATCGCTGTCGCGCCAGCGTTCCGGCGTGATCGACGTGTACGCCATCACCTTCGCGCCCTACGCCGAGGAAGACGTGTTCCGGCGCGAGAGCGAGATGGTGGCCGGCGTCATGCAGACCCGTTACGGCGCCGAGGGCCGCACCCTGCAGCTGGTCAACCACCCGCACACGCTCGAAAGCCACCCGTGGGCCACGCGCCTGAACCTGCAGCGCGCCATCGAGCGCATGGGCCAGCTGATGGACCGCGATGAAGACGTGCTCTTCATCCACCTCACCTCGCACGGCGCGCGCAACGGCGCCCTGGCCGCTTCGTTCTGGCCGATGGAGGTGGAGCCCGTGACGCCGCAGCTGCTCAAACAATGGCTGGATGCGGCGGGCATCCGACACCGCATCCTCTCGATCTCGGCGTGCTACTCCGGCAGCTGGATCGCCCCGCTGTCCACGCCCGACACGCTCGTGATGACGGCCGCCGATGCCGATCACACCTCCTACGGGTGCGGTCGCGGCTCGGAACTCACCTACTTCGGCCGCGCCATGTACCACGAGAACCTGCGCACGACCTGGTCCTTCGAGGAGGCCCACGCGCGGGCGCGCACGGTCATCGAGCAGCGCGAGCAGGAGGCCGGCAAGACCGACGGCTACTCCAATCCGCAGATCTACGCTGGCGAGCGCATCCGCGAGGTGCTCGCGGCCTTGCAGACCCAGCGGGCGGCGGCGCGTCACTGACCACCGTCCGCACTAGAAGACGAGGCGGTCGCGGCCTGCCCGTCTTTCGCGAGAATCACCGCCCTTCCTGCCTACAGATCCGATTCGAGGTTCCTGATGAACGACACCCCTACCCCCGAAGCGCCGGCCCTGCCCGATCGACTGTCGGTCGACCCGGCCAGCCCTTACCACATGGCGGCCGTGTTCGAGCGCGACATCGGCATACGCTTCAACGGCAAGGAGCGCTCCGATGTCGAGGAGTATTGCGTCAGCGAAGGCTGGGTGAGGGTGCCCGCCGGCCGCACGCTCGACCGCCGCGGCCGCCCCATGCTCATCAAGCTCAAGGGCAAGGTCGAGGCGTACTACCGCTGAAAGAAGGTGTGAGCGAATGCGGGCTCAGCCTCTCAGTGGCCGCCTGGACTCGCCTCTTCTAGAGTCGTGCCGCAGTGCCAGCAGAAGCGGGCCGCCTCGACATGCCCGTCGGCCCTGCAAGCCGGGCAGCGCCGGATCGGGGTGACCGTCAGCCCCAGCCGCCGCTGCGCGGTCATCTCCGCCGTGACGATCCCCGTCGGCACGGCCAGCACACCCCAGCCCAGCAGCATCATGACTGACGCGATGAGCCGGCCGATGTCGGTTCTCGGCGTGATGTCGCCGAAGCCCACCGTGGTCATGGTGGTGATCGCCCAGTACATGGCCACGGGGATGTTCCTGAAGCCGTTTTCCGGCCCTTCGACCACGTACATCAGGGTGCCCATCACCAGCACCACCATCAGCACGAAGGACAGGAAGACGAGGATCTTGCGCCGGCTTGCGGCGAGCGCTCGCGCCAGCTGCATGTACTCCGCCATGTACTCGGTGAGCCGGAAGATCCGGAACACCCGTAGCAGCCGCAAGATCCGCACGTCGATGAGCAGATGGCTCTCGGGCCACACCAGCGCCAGGTAGGTCGGCAGGACCGAGAGCAGGTCGATGATCCCGTAGAAGCTGAACACGTAGGCCAGCGGCCGCCGCACGCTCATGAGCCGTGCGATGTACTCCACCGTGAACAGAAGGGTGAAGCCCCATTCGGCGCCCGTCAGGGCCTTGCCGTACCGTGCGGCGAGCATGCTGTCGGCGATGACGACCGCCACGCTCAGCAGGATGGCGACGATCACGACCACATCGAACAGTTGCCCGCTGCGCGTGTCCGACTCGAACACGATGCGGTAGAGGTCGCGCCGCCAGCCGCTTTCGGGCTTGCCGAACTCGTCGGCATTCGGGGGAGTGGTAGGGGGGCTCATGGCGGGATTGTCGGAGCAGCCATCGGCATGCGCCGCATGCGCCCCGGCCCGCCCTGCATGAGCGCTCAGCCCGGCGGCGCGAGCACGGTGCTGATCTCGGTGCGCACCTGCGACATGAGCTTGTGCAGCGGGCATTTCTCGGCCACTGCGAGCAACTGCTCGCGTTGCGCGGCCGTCAGCTCGCCCGTCAGGTGCAGCGTCACGTGCAGCCGATACAGCCCCTGGCGCTCCTGACTGTCGTCACGGTCCACCGTGACGCGGATGTCTTCCACCGGGATCTGCTTGCGCTGCGCGTACCACAGCACCGTCATGGCTTTGCAGGTACCCAGCGCACTGTCGTAGAGCTCGTGCGCCGTCACCCCCAGGTCTTCGCCGCCGTTGTCGGGCGGCTCGTCGACAGTGAACGCATGCTGGCGCACATGAACCACGTGCTTCATCCGGCGCGACCCATCGCGCACCACTGAGATCGTCATGATCGACTCCGAAGCTGGGGGCGGAACCTTCAGCATCGGCGTTCCTGAGTTCCACATCAAGTTCCACATCGCGTCAAACACTCCACCCCCCACTGCCGCCGCATGCGCCCGGCCTGGTGTCTCGGCGCCGGGTCTCGTGGACCATGCGCGCACTTTTTCGCGAATGGGCGCGTGCCGGGTTCAAGAGTGCCGGCCAACGGCCGATCTGCCGGCGAACGGAGGAGGGGACACCGTCGTGTATGGAGACGACAGCGTCGACCAGTGGCTGCTGGGCGCATTGCTCGACCAGACGGACGATCTCATCGTCGCGCTGAACCAGGATCTTCGGCTCACCTTTGTCAGCCCGGGAGTGGAGCGAACCATCGGCCGTTCAGCCGCCGGGTTGCTCGGCCTCACGGTCGTGGACGCCGCACTGTTCGGCGCACACGCCCGGAGGGTGCACGAGCGGCTGGCCCAGGCGCTGGACGCCCGCGGATCGGTACGTTTCGAAGTGGAGTGGGATCGCGGTGAGGTCGGGCCGCGCATCTACGACATCCGCATCGTGGCCCAACGCCTGCCGGGAGAGGCGCGGGGCAGTGTGCTCCTGCGCGCGCAGGACATCACCGACCACCGGCGCATCGAGCAGGACCTGCGCCTGCGCGAGCGCGAGTTCCGCACGCTCGCCGAGAACTCGCCCGACAACATCATCCGCTACGGCATGGACGGCCGAGCGGTCTACTGCAACCGCGAGATCGAGGAGCGCGTCACCGTATCGGCGCAGCGCATCGTGGGCCGCATGCCGTGCGAAGCGGCTCCGCCCGGCATGGTGGGCTGCGAGGCCTACGAACAGCAGGTGTGGCGCACCCTGGCCACCGGGGAGCGCGGTACGGTGGAACTGCAGGTGCCGCACCCGAGCGGCGAGATCCGCGTGCACAGTGTCGTCATCACGGCCGAGCGCAATGCCCACGGCGAGATCTGCGGTGCGCTGGCCGTCGGGCGTGACGTGACCGAGCAGGTCCGCATCCGGCAGGCCCTGGCGGAGAAGGAGCGCGAGTTCCGCTCGCTGGCGGAGAACGCTGGCGACAACATCGTGCGCTGGGACACCGAGGGGTGCGTGCGCTATCTCAATCCGGCCATGTTGAAAGTGCTCGGCGTGTCGGCCGAGCACGTGCTGGGCAAGGCGGCGGGCCGGGCGGGACCAGACCACCGCTTCTACGCCATCGACCACGCCGTGCGGCGCGTCGCGCATGAAGGCCATCCGCGGATGCTGCAGTTGCGCATGCCTGCGCCGGGCGACGGCCAAGAGCAGCAGGTGCACGAGATCCGCCTCGTGCCTGAGCGCGACGAAGAGGGCAAGGTGTGCAGCGTGCTCGGGATCGGGCGCGACATCACCGAGCAGATCGCGCAGTTGGAGCTCATCGAATCGCTCGTGCGCACGGACTCGCTGACCCGCCTGGCCAACCGGCAGGCGCTGCACGAGCGCGCCCCGGTGGCCTTTGCCGCAGCAGCACGGCGCGGCACAGGCGTGGGCATCATGGTGCTGGACCTCGACCAGTTCAAGGCCATCAACGACGGCATGGGGCACAGCGCTGGCGACGACCTGCTGTGCGAGGTGGCCCGGCGGCTGAACGGCTGCCTGCGGGTGAACGACCTCCTGGTGCGGCTGGGCGGCGACGAGTTCGTCATCCTTGCGCCCGACGTGGCGGATGCGCGCTCGTTGGCTGCTATCGCGGCCAAGGTGCACGGTGCGCTGTCGAAGCCGCTCACGCTGGCGCGGCGCGAAGTGCGTGTCAGCGCGAGTGTCGGTGTGGCCGTCTACCCGCATGACGGGGCGGGCCTGGAGGAGATCCTCGCCCATGCGGACAGCGCCATGTACCACGCCAAGCGCCAGGGCCGCGGCCGCACGGAGTACTACCGCACCGAACTGAGCGAGGCCGTGCAGCGGCGCCTGCTGATCGAAGAATCCATGCGCGAGGCCTGCACGGGTGAGGGGCTGGCGCTGTTCTTCCAGCCCCAGGTCAGCCTGCAGCGGCCCGACCGACCGGTGGGTGCCGAGGCGCTGCTGCGCTGGCACCACCCTGCGCTGGGCATGCTCACGCCCGACGCCTTCATCCACCTGGCCGAGGAGTCCGGGATGATCGTGCCCATGGGCCGCTGGGTGCTCGAAGCCGCCGCGCGTACCGCGGTGCGCTGGAACAGCGAGCTCAGCGATCCGCTGTGCATTTCGGTCAACGTTTCGACGCGGCAGTTCATGCTCGACCACCTGCCCAGTGCGGTGGACGAGGTACTGGCGCGCACCGGCTGCGACCCACGCTGGCTGTCCATCGAGATCACCGAGAGCGCGCTGCTGGAAGATTCCCACCTCGTGCAGCAGGCCCTGGAGGCGTTCCGCATGCGCGGCATGCAGGTCGCGATCGACGACTTCGGCACGGGCTATTCAGCACTCAACTACCTGGGGCGCTTCCATGTCGACTGCATGAAGATCGACAAGAGCTTCGTCCAGGCCATCGGGCGTAGCAGTCGCGACGGCGAGTTGGTGAAGGCCTTCGTCGCGATGGCGTCGGCACTGAACCTTTCCACGGTGGCCGAGGGCATCGAGACCGACGAGCAAGCGGCCTTCCTGCTGGCGCATGGTTGCCGGCACGCGCAGGGCTATCGCTACGGCCGCCCGATGCCCCAGGCGCAGTTCGAGAGCGAGGTGCTGCGCTCGGTGATCCTCGGAGGTCTGCAGCCCGTCGGGTTATGAGAGGGTGTGGGAGGCGAAGGCCTGTCGCCGTCGCGCGGCGCCGTGCCGCGAGAATGGGGCCCTTGACCCGGGAGGCCACATGAAAAACGCCACTTCTTCGGTCGACCTTGCCTTGCAGGGCGGCGGCAGCCATGGCGCCTTCACCTGGGGGACGCTCGACAAGCTGCTCGAAGACGCAACGATCGATTTCGCAGGCATCTCAGGCACCAGCGCCGGCGCATTGAACGGCGCCGTGCTAGTGACCGGCCTCGTCCATGGTGGCCGCGAAGGCGCGCGCCAGGCCCTTCACGACTTCTGGCGCGACGTGTCGCGCACGCACAGTGCCTTCGATCCCTTGTTCGCGCATCGGCGTGGCGGCGTGGCGCCCCTGTGGGACGCGTGGACCGCGCCCATCGCCGAAGCCTGGTCGCACTGGGCGCGCGCGCTCAGCCCCTACCAGCTCAACCCGCTCGGACTCAACCCGCTCAAGGACGTGCTGAAGCGCCACGTGGATGTGGCGGCCGTGCAGGCGTGCGAGCGGCCGTGCCTCTTCACGGTGGCCACCTCGGTCCACACCGGCCGCCCGCGCGTGTTCACGGCGGCGGACATGTCCCTCGATGCCTTGCTCGCCTCGGCCTGCCTGCCGTACCTCTTCCAGGCCGTGGAGATCGACGGCGAGCCGTACTGGGATGGCGGCTATAGCGGCAACCCGGCGCTGTGGCCGCTGATCTACGAGACCGCGGAGGCGGACCTGCTGCTGGTGAAGATCCAGCCCATGCAGCGCCCGACCACGCCCCGAACGGCATTCGAGATCGCCGAGCGCGCCGCGGAAATCAGCTTCAACTCGGCCCTGATCGGAGAAATGCGGGCCATTGCGTTCGTGAAGCGCCTGCTTCAGGAAGAGCGCATCGAGCGAGGCCGCTACAAGGATCTGCGCATCCACATGATTGCCGACGAGAAGGAACTCGCCCAGTTGCCAGCGCAAAGCAAGCTGGACACGAACTGGGATTTCCTGCTCAGGTTGCGCGATCTGGGGCGAGCCGCGGCCCAGGATTGGCTGGAACGGCACCGGCCGGATGTGGGCGTGCGCTCGAGCGTCGATGTTCAGCAGCAGTTCCTGGGGCTGGCCCAGTGAGCAGAGGAATCGCGTGAGTCGATTCCCCGTCGCCCTGGCGCACTGGACGAGGGCTGTCTAGTGCTCTGCGCGAAACAAAGCGTCATGAAGACCGCAGCACGGGTCGCCTGCCGTTGTTGCGCCGCTTG
>CBINKC010000165.1:0-8749 GCA_966251135.1 uncultured Burkholderiaceae bacterium | reverse complement strand
GGCAGCGCCGCTACCTGCAAGGCGAGGTGCTGCAGCGGCAGCAGCGGTACTGGACGGGGCAATTGGCCGACGCGCCCGTGCTTCTGGCATTGCCGATCGACCGGCCGCGCCCCGTGATGCAGAGCTTCCGCGGGTCCAGGCTGCATCGCCGCATCGAGGGCGAGCTGGCCGAGCGGCTGCGTGCGTTTGCACAGAGCCAACAGCTGACACCGTTCATGGTGTTGTTGAGCACGTTCAACGTCTTGCTGTATCGCTACAGCGGGCAGACGGACGTCGTCGTGGGAGCCCCGGTGGCCAATCGCCATCATCCCGGACTGGAGCAGCTCATTGGCATGTTCGCCAATACGCTGGCGTTGCGTAGCCGGGTTGAACCCACACAGACGTTTTCTGACTTGCTGGCGCAGGTACGCCAGACCACGATGGCGGCGCAAGCCCACCAGGACCTGCCCTTCGAGCACCTGGTGGAGCTGCTGCAGGTGCCGCGCAGCACGAGTCACTCACCGCTGTTCCAGGTGATGTTCTCGCTGCTGAGCCTCACGGCGCAGCGGCAAGACGAAGACCCAGGCACGGGCACGCGTTGGCAGGCGCATGACACGGCCCACGAGGCCAGCCAGTTCGACCTGACGCTGAGCCTGGAGGAGTCGCCGCAAGGATTCACGGCCAAGTGGGAGTTCAACAGCGACCTTTTCGACGCCGCCACGATCGAACGCATGGCGGGGCACTTCGAGCGCTTGCTCCGGCACGGCTTGGCCGAGCCGCAGGCGCCGCTCCAGCAGCTGGAGATGCTCGACGCGGCGCAGCGCGACGCGATCGTGCATCGGTTCGACGACACGGCGCTGGCGCACGAACCACAGTGCCTGCATCAGATGATCGAAGCGCACGTCGAGCGGGCGCCACAGGCGATCGCGGCTGTCTTCGAGGAAGGCACGCTGAGTTACGCCGAGCTGAATGAGCAGGCCAACCGGCTGGCGCACCATCTGCGCAGTCTGGGCGTCGGGCCGGACGACCGCGTGGCTGTCTGCGTGGCGCGGGGCCTGTCGATGGTGGTCGCGCTGGTGGCGGTCTTGAAGGCGGGCGCGGCGTATGTGCCGCTCGATCCCGACTACCCGGCCGAGCGCTTGACCTTCATGATCGAAGACTGCCGGCCGCGTGTGGTGTTGACGCAGGCGGCCACACGTGCCGCGCTCGGTGCGGGTGCGGCAGGTTGTGGTTGCATGCTGGACCTCGACGAGCCGGCTGCATGGCTGCACATGTCGGCCAGTAACTTGCCGCCGAAGACGGACGCGAGCGGGCTCGCCTATGTGATCTACACGTCCGGTTCGACGGGCACGCCCAAAGGGGTGATGGTCACGCACGCCAACGTCGCCAGCCTGTTCAGGGCCTGCGACCCGTGGTTCCGTTTTGGTGCCGACGACGTCTGGACGCTGTTCCACTCGTTTGCCTTCGACTTTTCGGTGTGGGAGCTGTGGGGCGCACTCGTGCACGGTGGCCGGGTCGTGATCGTGCCGCGTCGGGTTGCGCAATCGCCGCAGGACTTCTATGCGTTGCTGTGTGAGCAGCGCGTGACGGTGCTCAATCAAACGCCGAGCGCATTCCTGCAGTTGATGCATGCGCAGGCCGAGAGCGCGCAGGCCCACACGGTGCGCTATGTGATCTTCGGCGGCGAGGCGCTGGACATTTCGGCGCTGAAGCCCTGGTTCGCGCGTAACGATCCGCTCGCGCCGCAGCTCGTCAACATGTACGGCATCACGGAGACCACCGTTCACGTGACGTACCGGCCGATACGACTGCAGGACACCAAGGTGCTCGGGCCGAGTCCCATCGGCGTGCCCATTGCGGGCCTGCGTGCCTATGTGCTCGACCCCTGCGGTGCGCCGGTGCCGATCGGGGTGGCCGGTGAGCTGCACGTGGCCGGCAACGGTTTGGCACGCGGTTATCTGAACCGCCCTGATTTGACAGCTGAGCGATTCGTGCCCGATCCGTTCTGCGAACGGCCCGGCGAGCGCATGTACAAGAGCGGCGACCTCGCGCGCCTGCGTGCGGACGGGTCCCTGGAGTACCTGGGACGCAACGATCACCAGGTGAAGATCCGCGGCTTTCGCATCGAGCTGGGCGAAATCGAAGCCCGCCTGCTTGCGGTTGCGGGCGTGCGAGAGGGGCGGGTCGTAGCGCGGGAGTTCGGCCCCGGGGACCGGCGACTGGTGGCCTACTACGCGAGCGACGAGCCGCTATCGCTGCCGGCATTGCGCGATGCCTTGTCGGCCAGCCTTCCCGAGCACATGGTGCCGGCCGCCTACGTCCGGGTCGATGTCTTCCCCCTGACGGTCAACGGCAAACTCGATGTGGCCCGCCTGCCGGCTCCCGACGCCGGATCGTTCGTCAGCCGCGACTGGGAGGCACCCGAAGGCGAAGTGGAAGTGCTGCTGGCGACCATTTGGGGCGAGCTGTTCGGTCTCGAGCGCGTCGGCCGGCGCGACAACTTCTTCGAGCTGGGTGGTCATTCGTTCCTTGCCATCACGTTGATCGAGCGTATGCGTGAAGCGGGGTTGGGGATCGATGTGCGCGCGGTGTTCGCGGCCCCCACGCTCCAGGCGCTTGCGGCGCAGGCGATGCCAGGGCGTGTGCTGGAGGTTCCGCCGAACCGCATTCCGCCCGGCTGCACCGCCATCACGCCGGACATGCTCACGCTGGTCAATCTCAGCGAGGAGGAGATCGCCGCCATCGTCGAGGCAGCGCCGGGTGGTGCCGCCAACATCCAGGACATCTATCCGCTGGCGCCGCTGCAGGAAGGGATCCTGTTCCTGCACCTGATGCGCGAAGAGGCGGGAGACTACCTCTGGACGACGATGCTTAGTTTCGACGCCCGCGACAAGCTGGACCAGTTCGTCGTGGCACTGCAGGCGCTGATCGATCGTCACGACATCCTGCGCACCGCCATGCACTGGGACGGTCTGGCCGAGCCGGTGCAGGTGGTTTATCGCAGCGCGCGTTTGCCCGTCGAAGAGCTGAGCCTACGGGCGGAAGATGGCAGCGCCGACGCGCAAATGATGGAGCGCCACGGGCTGCTCGGCTACTGGCTGGACGTGACGCGGCCGCCCCTGTTGCGCGCTTTCATCGCGCATGACGCGGCGGGCGAGCGCTGGAGGCTGCAGATCGTTCTGCATCATCTGATCAGCGATCACCGCGCGATCAATATCCTGATCGAAGAGGTCCACGCGATCCTGCATGGGCAGCCGCTGGAGCCGGTGCCGCCGTTCCGCAACCTGGTGGCGCAGGCAAGGCTCGGCGTGCGTCGCGAGGAGCACGAGGCCTTCTTCCGCGACATGCTGTCTCACGTGGATGAGCCCACTGCGCCATTCGGCCTGCTCAACGTGCCTGAAGCGCGTACCGACATCCGGCACAGCGGAAAGATCCGCCTGCCCATGGCGCTCGGAGAACGGTTGCGCAGGCAGGCGCGTGAGCTCAAGGTCAGCGTGGCCAGTCTGTTCCATCTGGCCTGGGCGCGGCTGTTGTCTTCGGCAGCCGGTCGCGACGAGGTCGTGTTCGGCACGTTCATGTTCGGGCGGCTGCAGGGTGGGGCAGGGGCCGATCGCATGCCCGGCATGTTCATCAACATCCTGCCGATTTGCATCCCTGTCGGGGGCCAAGGCGTCGCGGACGCCGCGCGCGAAGCCCATGCGCTGCTCACGCAGTTGGTGCGCCACGAGCACGCGCCGCTGCCGCTCGCGCTGCGGTGCAGCGGGGTGCAGCCGCCGAAGTTGCTGTTCTCGGCGGTCCTGAACTATCGGCATGGCGACTATGCGACGACCGGCGAGCAGCTTGAGATGGACCTGGATATGCAGCAGGTCGACGAACGCAACCACTATCCGTTCACGCTCATGGTCGATGACATGGGCGATGGATTCCTGCTGAATGCGTGCACGAGCGCGGCCATCGACCCGCGCCGTGTCTACGACTACACGGAATCGGTGCTCGAGCACCTGGTCGATGCCCTCGAAAACGCGGCACAGATGCCACTGGCGGCGTTGGATGTGTTGCCGCCCGAGGAGCGCGCGCTGATCGCGAAGTGGAGTGCCGCCGGTGTGCCGCACAGCTGCCAATTGATCCACCGGCGCATCGCGGCGCACGCGCGGCGCATGCCCGAGCAGATCGCGGTCGAGCACCAGGGGCAGCGTTTGAGTTACGCGGAACTCGATGCCCGTGCCGAACGGCTGGCCGGTCATCTGCGTGCCGAAGGTGTGGGTCCAGAGGTGCAGGTCGGCATCTGCGTCGAGCGTTCGATCCACATGATCGTGGGCCTGCTGGCCATCCTGAAAGCCGGTGGTGCGTATGTGCCGCTCGACCCCGCCTATCCGCCGGAGCGGCTGGCGTACATCGTGAAGGACAGCGGGCCGGCCATGGTGCTCGCCATGCCCGCCACGTCACAGGCCGCGCGATCCATCGCCGGGAATCTGCGGGTCGTCGATGTCGCTGGCGATGTGCCTCGGCAAGGGGCTGGCCGACACGCCGATGATGACCCTGGGCAGGCCCTGCCGCAGCACGTCGCCTACGCGATCTACACGTCGGGGTCCACCGGTGTGCCGAAGGGGGTGCAGGTGACCCACGGCAACCTGGCGAGCTACGTCGAGGCAGCGATCGGTGCCTACGCATTGCAGCCTTCCGACCGGGTTCTGCAGTTCAGTTCCTTGAACTTCGATCTTTCGGTGGAAGAGATTTTCGCCACGCTCGGCGGCGGTGCGACGTTGGTGTTGGCGCCATGGGCGAGCTTGCCGTCGATCGCCGAGTTTCACCGCACGGTCGAGCGCGCGCAGCTCACGATGCTCAGCCTGCCGACGGCGTACTGGCACGAATGGGCGGCGGAGCTGCGCGGCATGGACTCACTCGCCGTACGGTCCCTGCGTCTCGTCGTCGTGGGTGGCGAGCGCGTGCTGGAGCAGCGCTATCGCGAATGGCACGCGGCCGTCGGCGATGGCGTCGAGTGGCTCAACACGTACGGTCCCACCGAGGCGACGGTGATCGCCACGCTCGCTCGGGCATCGGGGAGCCGTCCCGTTCACATCGGTCGGCCGATTGCCGGCACGACGGCGTACATCCTCGACGCTCGCAACCTGGCTGTTCCCCCTGGCGCGCCCGGCGAACTGTGCATCGGAGGTGGGCAAGTCGCGCGCGGCTACCGCAATCGTCCCGATCTGACGGCCGAGCGCTTCGTGCCCGATCCGTTCGACCCGACGCCAGGCGCACGCATGTACCGGACGGGAGACCGCGCGCGCTATCGCGACGACGGCTCGATCGAGTACCTGGGCCGTTTCGATGACCAGGTGAAGCTGCGTGGCTTCCGCGTCGAACCGGAAGAGATCCGGGCGGTGCTCGCCCGGCTGCCGTGGGTGCGCGAAGCGCTGGTCACCGTGCGCGAGGCGTCGGACCACCAGAGCCGTCTCGTCGCCTACGTGGTGCAACAGCCGGGGGCACAGATGCCCCCGCTGCGCGACGTGCGCGACGCGCTCGCGCAAACCTTGCCTCCCTACATGGTGCCCGCGCATGTCGTTTGCGTGCCGCGCCTTCCGCTCACGCCCAACGGCAAGATCGACCGCAAAGCCTTGCCGGTGCCGGAAGGCGATCTCGATGACACAGGCTACGTGGCTGCGCGCACGGAGATCGAGGAACTCCTGTGCGGCATCTGGTCCGCGGCGCTCGGTGTCAAGCGTGTGGGTGTGCAGGACAGCTTCTTCGATCTGGGTGGACATTCCCTGCTCGCGCTGCAGGTGATGTCGCGACTGAGCCGGCGGCTGGGGCGCGAAGTGCCGGTGCATCTGCTGTTCGCGAACCCGACCGTGACCGCGCTGGCCCGGCGCATCAGCGAAATCGATACCGCTGAGGAGTTCCGCAACCGGGTCACGGTCCGCAAGTCAGGCAGCGCTTCGCCGCTGTTCATCATCCATGCCGGCGATGGCGAGGTGGGCTATGCCTTCGATCTGGCACCGCATCTGCCCGAGCAACATCCGGTGTACGCGCTGGCCGCGATCGGTTTCGCCGAAGGCGAGATGCCGTTGTCGAGCGTGCAAGCGATGGCCGCTTCGTACCTGCAAGCGATGCGCAGCGTGCAACCGTACGGCCCATACCAGGTGCTGGGCTGGTCGGCCGGCGGCATGATTGCGTACGAAATCGCGGCCCAGCTGCTGGCCGCGGGGGAATCGGTGTCATTCGTCGGCGTGATCGACACCCTGAGCAACTACGCGTCGATCCTCGGAAGCCGCGGCGAAGGGCCGACCGAAGCGCAGTTCTTCGAGACGTTTGCGCGTGGTGAGTTCGGTGACGAGCTCGCCGATCAGCTGATCGCGTATGTCGGGCGCGACGATATCGACGCGATGCTCGACCTGTGCCAACGCAACGGCGCCATCGACGCCGCGATCGAGCGGGCGACGTTGCGCCGGCATCTGGCCGTGCGGTACGCCATTGCCTTGTCGCTGGGGCACTACCGGCCGCAGCCCATCGCCGTGCCGCTCACGGTCTACACCGCCGCCGACGAGGGCCGGCCCGATCCGCGGCTCGGCTGGAACGAGATCGCGCAGCACGGGCTCGATGTGGTGGAGCTGCCGGGCACGCACTGGTCGATCGTCGACCCCACCCATATCGGGGTATTGGGCGCGGCGATCTCGCAAGCACGGGTCTCCCGCACGCGTGGAGGCCTTGAGAATCGCGATGCAGAACTCGCTGCATCAGTCTTTTGAAACATGAGGACGACGCACACCCATGTGTGGCATAGCAGGAACATTTGATCTCGGGAGCCGGCGTTCGGCCTCCCAGCCGGTACTCACCGCCATGGCGGATCAGTTGGTGCACCGTGGGCCGGACGATGCCGGCTACTGCATCAAGAACGAAGCGGGCTTCGCCTTCCGGCGCTTGTCCATCATCGACCTGGCGCATGGCAACCAGCCGTTCTACGACGAGACCGGCAGCATCGTCTCGGTGTGCAACGGCGAGATCTTCAATTACCGCGAACTGCGCCGCGAGCTGCAGGCCAAGGGCCATCGCTTCCGCACCGAGTGCGATGTGGAAGTCCTGATCCCGCTGTACAAGGAGTACGGCAACGACTTCGTCAACAAGCTCAACGGGCAGTTTGCATTTGCCATCTTCGATGACACGAAGAAGCAGCTGCTGCTCGTGCGCGACCATGTCGGCATCTGCCCGCTGTTCTACACGGTGGCCGGCGACACGCTCGTGTTCGGCTCCGAGGTCAAGGCGGTCCTGAAGCATCCCGACATCACGCGCAAGGTCAACCTGCGCGGGCTCGATCAGATCCTGAGCTTTCCCGGCATGGTCAGCCCCACGACCATGTTCGAGGGCATCCATGCCTTGCGCCCCGGCCATCAACTGGTCGTCAAGAACGGCAGGCTGGAGGAGAAGGAATACTGGGACCTCGACTACCCGCTGCGCTCGCCGCAGGGGCGTTCCGAGCAGGACTACGTCGACGAGTTCGATGCACTGTTGCGCAGCGCCGTGAAGGATCGCCTCAATGCCGACGTGCCGGTGGGCTACTACCTGAGCGGCGGGCTCGATTCATCGCTCATCGGCAGCGTGGCGCAGCAGGTGCAGCCCGATCCACAGCGCCCGTCGTTTTCCATCGCATTCGCCGACCGCGATCATGACGAGCGCACCTATCAACGCCTGTACGGCGAACACCTGCCCTCGGTCCATCATGAAATCGCTTTCGACTGGCAGCACGTGGCCGACGACCTCCAGCGCGCCGTCTACTACTCCGAATCGCCGCTGAAAGAGTCCTACAACACCTGCTCGCTGGCGCTGTCGGCGGCCGTGCGGGCGAGCGGCGTGAAGGTCATCCTCACCGGCGAAGGCGCCGACGAGCTCTTCGCCGGCTATGTCGGGTACCGGTTCGATTCGCTGCGCTCGGGCGGCGCGAACTCGACCGATCCGGACGAAGCGTTCGAAGCCGAAGAGCGGCAGAAGCTGTGGGGCAACCGCGACTTCTTCTACGAGAAGGACTACTACGCGCTGCGGTCGCTGAAGGCCGACCTGTACGGCCCCGCCGCGGTGGCGCAGATGGCCAAGTTCGACCCGGCTTCGGGTCCGTTGGTCAACAAGGCCCGGCTGCGCGGGCGTCACGTCGTCCATCAACGCTCCTATGTGGACTTCAAGCTGCGCCTGTCAGACCACCTGCTGGCCGACCACGGCGACCGGGTGGCCTATGCCAACTCCATCGAGGCACGCTACCCGTTCCTCGACATCCGCATCGTCGATTTCGCGCGCAGGCTGCCGCCGGCACTGAAGCTCAATGACCTGGTGGAGAAGTACATCGTCCGGCAGGTGGCCCACAGGTACCTGCCCGGCGCCATCGCGGCGCGGGAGAAGTTCCACTTCGTGGCACCGGGCAGCCCGGCGCTGCTCAGCCAGAACATCGAGTGGATCAACGATCTGCTGTCCTTCGAGAAGATCAAGCGCCAGGGCTACTTCAATCCACACACCGTGGAAAGGCTCAAACAGCTCTACGTGAAGCCCGGCTTCAAGCTCAATCTTCCGTTCGACAGCGACCTGCTGATGATCGTGCTGACGTTCGGCATCTTCCTCGATCTGTTCGGCATGCCGGACCTCTAATGTCGTGAGTTGGAAGCGGGCCCTGCGATAGGTCGCAGTGGTCCTTCCGCCTGATCACGAGTTTCCAGTCGTTTGAATACAGCATGAAGCGCGATTCCATCGAAGCGATCCACAACCTGTCGTCGCAGAAGAGGGAGCA
>CBINKC010000164.1:0-8814 GCA_966251135.1 uncultured Burkholderiaceae bacterium | reverse complement strand
GCCACCAGCATGGCGATCACGCTCTGGCCCTCGTCCAGCGCCATGCCGCGCACGCCGCGGGCATTGCGGCCCATGGGGCGCACGTCTTCCTCGTTGAAGCGTACTGCCTTGCCGCCGTCGGAAAACAGCATCACGTCATGCTGGCCGTCGGTGAGCGCGGCGCCAACGAGGTAATCGCCTTCATCGAGGTCGACCGCGATGATGCCCGCCTTGCGCGGGTTGCTGAACTCGTCCAGTGCCGTCTTCTTCACGGTGCCCTGCGCGGTGGCCATGAAGACGTAGTGGTCAGGCGGGAAGCTGCGGAAGCCGTTGGTGAGCGGCAGTACCACGTTGACCTTCTCGCCGGACTGCAGCGGGAACATGTTGACGATGGGCCTGCCGCGCGAGTTGCGCGAGCCCTGCGGCACCTCCCACACCTTGAGCCAGTAGACGCGGCCGCGGTTGGTGAAGCACAGGATGTAGTCGTGCGTGTTGGCGATGAACAGCTGGTCGATCCAGTCGTCCTCGCGCGTCTGCGTGGCCTGCTTGCCGCGACCGCCCCGGCGCTGCGCGCGGTACTCCGACAGCGCCTGGCTCTTGATGTAGCCGGTGTGCGAGAGCGTGACCACCATGTCGGTGGGCGTGATGAGGTCTTCGGTGGCGAGGTCTTGCGCGTTGTGCTCGATCACGCTGCGGCGCGCGCCCAGCTTGGTCTGACCGAACTCATGCTTGATGGCTGCCAGCTCCTCCGAGATGATGGTCGTCACCCGCGCTGGCGTGGCCAGGATGTCGAGCAGGTCGGCGATCTCGGCCATGACGTCCTTGTACTCGCCGATGATCTTGTCCTGCTCCAGGCCAGTGAGGCGCTGCAGGCGCATCTGCAGGATCTCGTTGGCCTGCGTTTCCGACAGGCGATACAGGCCATCCGGCTGGAGTCCGTACTCGCGCTCCAGGTTCTCGGGGCGGTAGGCATCGCGACCGCCCGGCGTGTCGGCTTCAGCGCGCGAGAGCATCTCGCGCACGAGGGAGGAGTCCCAGCTCTTGCTCATCAGCGCCGCCTTGGCCACCGGCGGCGTGGGCGAGGTCTTGATGGTCTCGATGAACTGGTCGATGTTGGCCAGCGCGACTGCCAGGCCTTCCAGCACGTGGCCGCGCTCGCGTGCCTTGCGCAGCTGGTAGATGGTCCGGCGGGTGACAACCTCGCGGCGGTGCTCCAGGAAGATCTCGATGAGATCCTTGAGGTTGCACAGTTTCGGCTGGTTGTCGATCAGCGCCACCATGTTGATGCCGAACGTATCCTGCAGCTGCGTCTGCTTGTACAGGTTGTTCAGCACCACCTCTGGCACTTCGCCGCGCTTGAGCTCGATGACCACCCGCATGCCCGACTTGTCGGACTCGTCCTGGATGTGGCTGATGCCTTCGAGCTTCTTCTCGTGAACCAGCTCGGCCATGCGCTCGAGCAGGTTCTTCTTGTTCACCTGGTAGGGGATCTCGTCGACGATGATGGCTTGGCGCTGCCCGCGGTCGATGTCTTCGAAGTGGCACTTGGCGCGCATTACCACCTTGCCGCGGCCGGTGCGGTAGCCCTCTCGCACACCCGACAGGCCATAGATGATGCCGGCGGTCGGGAAGTCGGGTGCGGGAATGATCTCCATCAGTTCGTCGATGGTGGCACCCGGGTTCTTGAGCAGATGCTGGCAGGCATCGACAACTTCGTTCAGGTTGTGCGGCGGGATGTTGGTGGCCATGCCGACCGCGATGCCCGCCGAGCCGTTGACCAGCAGGTTCGGCAGTCGGGTTGGCAGGACCAGGGGTTCCTTTTCGCTGCCGTCGTAGTTGGGCCCGAAATCGACCGTCTCCTTGTCGATGTCGGCCAGCATCTCGTGGGCGATCTTGGCCAGGCGGATCTCGGTGTATCGCATGGCCGCGGCGTTGTCGCCATCGACCGAGCCGAAGTTGCCCTGGCCGTCGACCAGCATATGGCGCAGGGAGAAGTCCTGCGCCATACGCACGATGGTGTCGTATACCGCACTGTCGCCATGAGGGTGGTACTTACCGATCACGTCACCCACGATGCGCGCCGACTTCTTGTAGGGCCGGTTCCAGTCGTTGTTGAGCTCGTGCATGGCGAACAGCACCCGACGATGCACGGGCTTCAGCCCATCGCGTGCGTCCGGCAATGCGCGCCCCACGATCACGCTCATGGCGTAGTCGAGGTAGGAGCGCCGCATCTCCTCTTCGAGGCTGATGGGCAGGGTTTCCTTGGCGAATTGGGTCATGGACGACGAGGGCAACAGCGGGCACGCCCCAGAAGGAGGGCGAAGCTTCGGATTCTAAGTGCCGTGCGCTGTAGTACGAGAGCAACAATGCCTCGTGATGCCCGGTCCATAGGGTGTAAACCTGGGCCTCGCTGGCACAATCGTTTGGGTGGTACACCGTTCGTGCAAGCGAAGGTTGCCCAGCGCGTCCAACGTTCTGTTTGGGCGTCTGCAGAATCAACCTGCACCTTCCCTCAAGAGGAGAATCATGAAGAAACTGAACAAGGTGGCTTCGCTCTTCGCATCCGCCACGCTTGCCGTTTCGGCATCGAGCGTACTTGCCCAGGTTACCGCGCAGAAGTCCGTCGACAACTGGGTTAATGCGAGCGGCCAGCCCTGGAGAAACGGTACCAATGAGCTGTGCTGGCGCAGTGCGACCTGGACACAGGCCACGGCAAATCCCGACTGCGATGGCGCGCTGAAACCACTGCCCCCGCCACCGCAGCCACCTCCCCCGCCGCCGCCGCCTCCACCGCCGCCTCCGCCACCCCAGGCAGCCGTCCCGCCTCCGGTCGTGGCGGTGGCGCCGCCCGCGCCGGTGAGCGAGAAGGTCACCTTCGCAGCGGATGCCTTCTTCGATTTCAACCGTGACACGCTCAAGCCCGAGGGCCGCGCCAAGCTCGACGACCTGGCGAGCAAGATGCAGGGCGTCAACCTTGAGGTCATCATCGCTGTTGGCCATACCGATGCCATCGGTGGCGATGCGTACAACCAGAAGCTCTCCGTGCGTCGCGCAGAAGCGGTGAAGGAGTACATGGTGAGCAAAGGCATCGAGCGCAACCGGGTGTACACGGAAGGCAAGGGCGAAAAGCAGCCTGTGGCCGACAACACATCCGCCGAGGGCCGCGCGAAGAACCGCCGCGTGGAGATTGAAGTGGTCGGCACCCGTACCCGCTCGGCCCAGCAGTAAGCCAGATCCACATTGGCCATAGGAAACCCCGCGAAGGCGGGGTTTTCTCTTTTCACGCTCCGTCCACGCTCTGTGCCCGTGCGTGGAATGCCTCCCGCATCCCATTGGGTAACATCGCTGGGATGTCTTCGACTGTCAACGCAGATCCCCAGGAACTGGCGAAATTCAGCGAACTGGCCCATCGGTGGTGGGACGCTGAAAGCGAATTCAAACCCCTGCACGAGATCAACCCGCTGCGGCTCGAATGGATTGAGCAGCACATTCGGTTCACGGGCAGGCGTGTGCTCGACGTCGGCTGCGGTGGCGGGATCCTTTCGGATGCCATGGCGCGGCGTGGTGCCGACGTGCTGGGCATCGACCTGGCCGGCAAGGCGCTGAAGGTGGCGCAGTTGCATGCGCTGGAGGCCGGTACGCCGTCGGTCGAGTATCGGGAGGTCGCGGCCGAAGTCCTGGCGGGCGAGGTGCCCGGGCAGTTCGATGTCGTCACCTGCATGGAGATGCTTGAGCACGTGCCCCAGCCGGCATCCGTGGTGCAGGCGTGCGCCACGCTGGCCAAGCCGGGGGGCTGGGTGTTCTTTTCGACCATCCACCGCAACCCCAAGGCCTTCCTGTATGCCATCGTCGGGGCCGAGCACCTGTTGCGACTATTGCCGAAGGGGACGCATGAGTACGCGCGCTTCATTCGCCCCAGCGAGCTGGCGCAGTGGTGCCGCGATACCGGGCTGGATCTGCATGCCACGCGGGGCATGACCTACAACCCGCTGACGCGCCGGTATCACCTGTCGGATGACACCAGCGTCAATTACCTCGTGGCCTGCCGCAAGAACGCATGAGCGGCCCCGTGTACCAGGCCGTGCTGTTCGATCTGGACGGCACGCTGATCGACAGCGCGCCCGATCTGGCCGGGGCGGCGAACGAACTGCGTGCCTTGCACGGCCTGCCCGCGCTGCCGTATGAAGCGCTGCGTCCCATGGTGGGTGCCGGTGCGCGCGGCATGCTGGGGGTGGCGTTCGACATCGGCCCGCAGCATCAAAGCTTCATCGCCCTGCGCGACGCGTTCTTGCACCTGTACGAACAGCGCATGACGCGGCAGACGCGCCTCTTCGAGGCGGTTGTTCCGTTGCTCGATGTCCTGGACCATGAGGACACACCGTGGGGCATCGTCACCAACAAGGCCGAGCGCTTCACGCGGCCGCTGGTTCGCTCGCTGGGCTTGCATGACCGCGCCCGGGCGGTGGTGGCGGGCGACACGACGCCGCATTCCAAGCCGCACCCGGCGCCGCTGCTGGAGGCCGCGCGCCAGGTCGGCGCCGACCCCTCGCGGTGTCTGTATGTGGGCGACGATGTGCGCGACGTGCAGGCCGGCCGGGCTGCCGGCATGGCCACCGCAGTGGCCGCATGGGGCTACCTGGGTATCGGGGAGCCGATCGAGGCCTGGGGCGCCGAATACATTGCGCATCGGCCGGCCGACCTCTTGAACCTTTTGGGCTTGGCCTAAACTAAGCGATTCCTGGGGCCGACTTGGCTTCGACGTGGGCGCGGAGTTGGAACAGGGCATGCCGAGCACCAGTCAGCTCGTAAATCCACTGGATCAAAGTAACTGCGAACGACTCTACGTACGCTCTCGCCGCTTAACACCGGCGAGCTTCGCAACGGTTGGCCGATGGGCCGGGCTTGAGGGGCAACCCGAAGGCTGCGAAGTCATTCACATGGGCTCGCTCTGAGTTGGGTCACTCAGCCCAGGGCTAAATCAAGTGACTCGGGGTATCGGTAGCGTGCTGCTGCGCGACCGCTGCCCTCAAATCCAAATCAGTCAGCTACGCATGTAGAACTGTCCAATGATGGCTTGCGGACGGGGGTTCGATTCCCCCCGGCTCCACCAGTCACCAGGGCTCGGAGGGTCTCCGGGCCCTTTTTTTCCGACATCCTCCGTGCGGCGCGGAACTCCAGCCCCCCGGAACAATCCCCGTCGTCCAGGGTCATGCAGGCGTCGCGGCACGGAGTTTTCATGGATCCCATTGCACATCCCGCAGCCGAGCCTGCCCCTTCCTCCCTGGACCTCGCGTCGGAGGACGCCCCCGAGGCGGTGCACCCGCGGCAGCTGGGCCTGCAGGACTTTTCGGCCTACTCGCTGATCATCGACGCCCGCTCACCGCACGAGTACGACGAGGATCACCTTCCGAACGCGGTCAATCTGCCCGTGGTCGACGATGAGCAGTACGCCGAGGTGGGAACCCGCCACAAGACCGATACGCACGGGGCCTACCTCATCGGGGTGGAGTATTCGCTGCGCAACATCGCCAGTCACATCAAGCCCCTGATCTCGCGCTACACGCTGAAGGACCGCTTCCTCGTGTACTGCTTTCGCGGTGGCAAGCGCAGCCGCTTGTGGGCCGACAACCTTCGCACCATCGGGTTTCCGGTCGACGTGCTCGCGGGCGGTTGGAAGCGCTATCGTGGCTGGGTGCGCACGGGGCTGGAGACGTTGCCGCCCCGGTTCGAATACCGTGTGCTGTGCGGCCCGACGGGTTGCGGCAAGACGCGGCTGCTGCACGAACTGGCCCGGCAAGGCGAGCAGGTGCTGGACCTGGAGGGACTTGCTCGCCATCGCGGCTCGCTGCTCGGCGAGCTGCCTGGACAGCCGCAGCCCACGCAGAAGCACTTCGACACGCTGGTGCTCGACTTGATGCGTCGCTTCGACCCCCGGCGCCCCGTGTGGGTCGAGGCGGAAAGCAAGAAGATCGGCAACTTGCAGCTCCCCGTGGCGCTGTACGAGGCCATGCATCGTTCGCCTTCGATCCACCTCACGGCGCCCATGCCTGAGCGCGTGCGGCTGTGGCGCGAGGACTACCCGCATTTCGCCGCGGATCCTGTCGCCATGGTGGACAAGCTTGCGCCGCTCAAGCCGCTGGTGGGCAAGGAGGAACTGGGCTTGTGGCAGTCGATGGCTGAAGCAGGTGCGATCGATGAGCTGTTCGAGCGCGTTATGACCTATCACTACGATCCCTGCTACGCCCGGTCCACTAGAGCGAACTATGGCCCGGCAGTCGATGCGAGCGGGTTCGCATTGAGCGGGCTGGACCGCAGTTCGCTGGCCGCGGCGGCCTCGGTCATGCGGCAGCGCATGGCTGACGTGTGACGGGCGCCCGCGAGGAGTCCTGCGCAGCTGGCTTCGATCCACCAGGCCGGGTGCTGTTCGCGAACCCCAGTTGCCCGGCATCACCTCCGCCGTCTGAAGGCTAGGCCGTGGGCGGGTGGGTCCGCGCAAACTGCAATCCGCTACTTGCGCGTCCACCACCAGAGCAGCAGGGATAGCGCCACCGAGATGATGATCGAGGTCATCAGCGGGAAGTGGAAGCTGAAGCCCTCGCGCTCGATCAAGATGTCGCCCGGTAGCCGTCCCCAGGGCACGCGTGACAGCCAGGGCCACAGCAGGCCGGCCAGCAGGAAGAGCACCCCGATGGCGATGAGCAGCCTTTGCATCGTGGCATCGTAGGCGGTGTGTCGTGTCCGCCCGGGCATCGAGGTTGCTTAGGAGATCCCCATGACCGTTGACGCCGAAGCCCGCCCTGCCAACCGCCTCGCCGGCGAGACCAGCCCATACCTGCTGCAGCACGCGCGCAACCCGGTGGACTGGTACCCGTGGGGGGAGGAGGCCTTCGCCAAGGCGCGCGCACAGGACAAGCCCATCCTCCTGTCGGTGGGCTATGCCACCTGCCACTGGTGCCATGTCATGGAACGCGAGAGCTTCGAGGACGAAGCCATCGCGCGGCAGCTCGCCGAGGGCTTCGTCGCGATCAAGGTCGATCGCGAGGAGCTGCCGGACGTGGACCATGTCTACATGAGTGCGCTGCAGGCGCTCACCGGGCAGGGTGGCTGGCCGATGAGCGTGTTCCTCACGCCGCGGCTCGAGCCCTTCTTCGGCGGCACCTACTTTCCGCCGCAGCCGCGACGCGGCCTACCGAGCTTTGCCCAGGTGCTGATCGCCGTGCGCGAGGCCTGGTTGCAGCGGCGAGCCGAGATCGAGGAGCAGGCACGTGCGCTCATGGCGCACATGCAAGCGGGCACGGCGCCTGTGCCGGGTACGCCGGGCAGCCGATTGCACGCCCGTGCGTTGGCACGGCTCGCCGAGCGTTTCGACACGATGCACGGCGGGTTCGGCAGCGCACCGAAGTTTCCGCAGTCGCCGCTCCTGCATTACCTGCTCTCGCTCGCGGCGCTGGGCGACCAGGGGGCACTGGGCATGCTGCTGCCGACGCTGCACCACATGGCCGCAGGTGGCGTGTACGACCACGTGGGCGGCGGCTTCGCGCGCTACTCGACCGACGCCCGCTGGCACGTGCCGCACTTCGAGAAGATGCTCTACGACAACGCGCAGCTGGCGCGGGCGTATGCCGGAGCGTGGCGACTCACCGGCGACCCGCGCCTGCGCTTCGTGGCCGAGGACACGCTTGCGTGGATGCAGCGCGAGATGCACCCGGCCGCGGCGTCTGCGGCCTACGCCTCGGCGCAGGATGCCGATGCGGAAGGCATCGAAGGGCGCTTTCACGTGTGGACCCTTGATCAGCTGCGCGAAGTGCTGGGTGTCGACGCCGAGGATGCCGCGCGGCTGTACGGGGTGACAGAGCATGGCAACTGGGAGCACGGCACCAATGTGCTGCAGCGTCTCGATCCGGAGGCGGCGCGCACCGCGATGGGGCTGCAGCCAGAGGCCTTCGCCGGATGGGAGCGCTCGGTGCGTGAGCGCCTGTATGGCGCACGGGCGAAGCGCGTCTGGCCGCTTACCGACGACAAGGTGCTGGCCGACTGGAACGGGCTCGCGCTGCGGGCCTATGCCGAGGTGGGACGGCTGTTCGGGCGCGATGACTACGTGCAGGCGGGCCGCGACCTCGCCCACTTCCTGCTCGACACGCTGGTGCGTGAGGGCCAGGTGCACCATGCCTGGCGCAACGGCACGCTCAAGCCACAGGCCTACCTCGCCGACCACGCCCAGCTGGGCCTGGGGCTGGTCGAGCTGCATGCCGCCACCGGCGAGCCCGACTGGCTGCAGGCTGCATGCACGCTGTGCGAACGCATGGTCGAGCGCTACCACGACGCCGACGAAGGCTTCTTCGACGCTACCCCGGGTGAGTTGCCGCTGCGAGCGCGCGAGATCCAGGACGGGCCGGTGCAGTCGGGCACCGCGGCGGCTTGCGAGCTGCTGCTGCGCCTCGCCGGACCCTTCGACCGTGCCGGCTGGGCTGCGCTGGCGCACGCCACGCTGGAGCGTCATGGCGCCTTGATGGAGGACAGGCCCATGGCCGTGCCGGCGCTGCTGCAAGCGCAACTGCTGGTCGAGCACGGTGCCGAACTTGCGGTGCCCTCCGGGCCGGGCAGCGAGGCGCTGTGGGACGAAGCCAGACGCGCCTACGCCCCGCTCGTCACGCGGGTGCACGGCCCCATAGGCTCGCTGCCGCTGCTGGCGAAGCGTCGGCCGGGCGAGGCCTACCTCTGCCGCGAGGGCCGTTGCGCGTTGCCGGCCACGTCGCCCGGGCAGTTGCGGCAGCAGCTGGCCTGAGAGGCTGAGAAGCAATCCGACATGACCGCTCGTACCCTGCAAATGGCGCC
>CBINKC010000163.1:0-8852 GCA_966251135.1 uncultured Burkholderiaceae bacterium | reverse complement strand
CTCACACACCTCCACCCCCCGTTCGCCCTGAGCTTGTCGAAGGGCCGGCACCGCACCCCCACCCATCCGTACCTCTCCCAACTACGGCCACTCCCAACTGCCGTACGCACCAACTGTCCGAATGGCCGACCGTCACCTTTAATTCCCCACGTCAGCGCAACGCTCGTGGAAGGGACGAAGCCAAGCGCAGGCAATCCACCCTCGCGACAGGGTTCACCCCCATCCACGCGAGACCGCAAATCGAAAACCCGGGAACGCAGCTCACCTTCAACCTGCCGCGTTCCCGACCCAATAGGAGTACCTCATGTCCAGCGCACTCAACAGCGTCTTCGGTGGCGGCAACATCCTCGGCGCCGCCCTCAACATCGCCAGCATCGCGTTCCCGCCGCTGGGCCTGGCCACCAGCCTCGGCAACATGCTCACGCAGGCCGTGGGCCAGGCTGTCAACCAGGCCGCGCAGCAGCTCACCAAGGAATGCGGCATGCCCAAGTTCCTGGGCAACATGATTGGCGACCTCGTCAAGGACGTCGTCAAGGACCTGACCCAGCCCTCGCAGCCCCAATGCGATCAAGCGGCCGGCCAGAACTTCGGCAATGACATCGGCGACATCATCAAAGACCTGACCAAGACGATCTTCGAGAACGCGAAGTCCCTCATGGACCAGGACAAGGGCGACGGCAAAGGCTGCAAGGGCGGCAAGGGCGGCAAAGAAGGAGCCGGCGCCGCCAAGGGCGGCGGCAGCTGGCTCGAAGCCATCGCCACCGCCATGGGCCAGGCCGCCGGCAACAAGGCCGGCAAGATGGTCGAGCTGAGCCAGAAGCTGAAGGAACTCTCCAGCGCCGACGGCGACGAGAAGGCCCAGGCCGCGGCCGCCAAGGAGATGAACGTCGTGAACGCCCAGTTCCAGGCCGCCTCGCAGGAGTTCAACATGTTGCAAAGCGCGTTCTCCAACTCCCTCAAGGCGCTGGGCGAAGGCATGGCGCAGATGGCACGCAAGGGCTGATGACCTAGGGGCCACCCAGGCGTAGTCAACGGGGCTGCGAAGGAGTACCTTGCAGCCCCGTTCTTCTTGTCTTGTGCAGTGGAGGAAACGTGATGTGGTGTACGAAGAACCGATGGCTCTTGACGGCTGCACTGGCGGCCGCACTTGCGGCCAGTGCCGGCGCCCAGGCGCAGATGTATTCCCCCGGCTATGGCACCTACGGCGCGCCGATGTCGAGCTTTCTCGCGTCGAGCTACCTGGTGCAGCAGGTCGCCAACGGCGCGCGTGTGTCGGGCAGCAGTACGAAGTCTTCGCTGCGGGCTCAGAGCGTGTCGGTGGCACGCACCGAAGTGCCCGACTTGCGCTTCGCGCCTGCCGGCGCGCCCATTGCGCCGCGCAAGCTCGCGCAGTCCTATCCTGAGCCATCACGCGAACAGGCCGAGCGCTTCTTCGCGCAGACGCTGCAGGGCTATCACGAGATCGAGTCGAAGTTCGGACTGCGCCGCTACGACCTCGCCGGTGCGGTGGCCACGTTCGTGGCCGGCAACTACATCGCCTGGCGCGACCAGCCGTTTCCCGACGAGCACTTCAAGCCCCTGGTGCAACAGATGCGAGCCGCGCTTTCCGGTGTGGGCGCCCTGCGTGGTGCCAGCCGTGCCGAGAAGCAGGAGATGTACGAGCAGCTCGCCATCCTCGGCACCTACATGGCGCTCACGCGCGAAGGGTTGCAGCAGCAGCCCGACCCTCAACTGCGCGCCAGCATGAAGCGCGCGGCCAAGGGCTATCTCCAGCAGTTCCTGCAGGTCGATCCGGAGCGCGTGCGCATCGACGCCCACGGGCTCACCGTGCATTGACGAAGCTGTAAACGAAGCCGCGATCGCCCCTCGTACACACGGCTTCTGACCGGTCGATCGGCGACGTGCGGCGCGTGCGTTGAACGATCGACCCGAAGGAAGAAACATGTTCCTCCCCTTCGAAACCTCGTTCAGCATGTGGTTTGCGGCCATGCCGCAATACGAGTGGTTGCCCGCACCCCCCGCCGCCGCCGAGTGCGATGTCGCAGGCGACGCCCTCGGAACCACCGAACCGGCGGGCCCGCTGTCATCGGCCGTGGTCTTTCGCGGCATCGAATGGTCGGCCTACTCCGTGTGGCACGCGCAGGCCAACCCCGCGTGGGAGATCGTCGCCCAGAACCGCCGTGACGAGGCCGATGAGACGGCGCAGGAGCGCGCGCGGCATGCACGGCAGGTGACGTCGCGATGACCGCCCTCGGCGGCAGGGTCTGACTGATCCGTGTCGACTCTTTCACGGTTTCGGCCTGCTTTCGGCGGGCGGGAGTGAGCGGTTCGACTCAATCGCTGTGCGGTGAACGCCGAATAGAGCCAGAGGCCTGCGGCGCATCGCTGCCCGAAATGGCGAGCACGCCGGACGTCACGCTCCCTGGAGAAACCATGCCCGTCTCGCAGCGACGCAAGCTCGCTACCCGGCTCCTGCTGCCCGTTGCGGTGGTCACGGTGGCCGTCATCGCATCCATACTCGCGGTGCTGTCCCATCAGCGCCGCACTACGACCGAACAGGCCGGCGTCACCACGGGCCGCGCCGTCGCGAATCAGGTCGTCACGCTGCGCAGCTTCTATACCGAGCAGGTGGCCTCTCGTGCGCGCAAGTCGGGCATGACCCTGGACTGGGACTTCGCCAACAAGGATGGCGCGCTGCCGCTGCCGGCCACCCTGGTCAAGGCCCTGGGCGAAAGCATCGCCAAGGAGCACCCGGGGACCGACGTGAAGCTGTTGTCGCGTCACCCTTTTCCCCATCGTGCAGCCCAGAGCCGCCTCGATACCTTCGAGGCCGAGGCGCTGGCGGCTTTGGAGAAGGACCCGACGGCGCCGGTGCACCGCGTAGAGCAGGTCAATGGACGCTTGTCCGTACGCTACGCCGTCGCCGATGTCATGAAGCAAGGCTGCGTGAGCTGCCACAACTCGCATCCCTCATCGCCCAAGACCGACTGGAAGGTCGGCGACGTGCGCGGCATCGTCGAGGTGGTGGTGCCGGTCGACGACATGGCGCGCACCATCGATGCGTCCGCATGGTGGATCGGCGCGCTGGTGGTGGGGGGCTTCGGGGTGCTCGGGCTCGTGCTGTACACGCTGGTGCGTCGCGTCGTCTCCCGGCCGCTGGGCGAGGCGCTGCAGGTGGTCGAGAACGTGGCCCGGGGCGATCTCACCGTGCAGCCGCGCACGAGCGCGGCAGCCGACGAGATCGGTCGGCTCATGGCCGGGTTGAGCGAGATGGTCACCCAGCTGCGCCGCACGGTGGGCGAGGTGCGCGAGTCGGCCAGGAGCATCCAGGTCGCGAGCGACGAGGTCGCCCACGGCAACGCCTACCTCAGCCAGCGTACCGAAGAGGCTGCCTCCAGCCTGCAGCAGACGGCTTCATCCATGCAGGACCTCACGGGCCATGTGGGCCAGTCGGCCCAGGCCGCGCAGCAGGCCCATGCCCTCGCCACCACCGCGGCCACGGTGGCAGGCCGAGGCGGTCACGTCGTCGCGCAGGTCGTGTCGACCATGGACGAGATCAGCGACAGCTCGCGCAAGATCGCCGACATCATCGGGGTCATCGACGGCATCGCCTTCCAGACCAACATCCTCGCGCTCAATGCGGCCGTCGAAGCGGCCCGTGCCGGCGAACAGGGTCGCGGCTTCGCCGTGGTGGCCGGGGAGGTGCGCAGCCTGGCGCAGCGTTCCGCCTCTGCTGCCAAGGAGATCGCCGAGCTGATCGGCCATTCGGTGGACAAGGTGCAGGCCGGCTCGCGACTGGTGCACGACGCGGGTACCAACATGCAGGAGATCGTCTCCAGCGTGCAGCGGGTCAGCGACATCATCGACGTGATCAGCGGCGCTTCCACCGAGCAGTCGGGCGGCCTCGTCCGCATCAACGGCGCCGTGGCGCAGCTCGATGAGATGACGCAGCAGAACGCCGGGCTGGTGGAGCAATCCGCTTCAGCGGCCGAAAGCCTGAAGGCGCAGGCCGACCGGCTGAACGCGCTGGTCGCGGTCTACCGGCTGCAGCAGACGGCGTAGCTCCGCTAGTGCTCTGCGTGGGACAAAGCGTCAGCGACCTGTCCGAAGCGAGCCGATGGTTCGAAGACCGCTGCACGGGTCGCCTGACTAGGCGCGGCGCGCAGCTCAGGGTGGACCCCTGCGCAAGCGGCGCAACAACGGCAGGCGACCCGTGCTGCGGTCTTCATGACGCTTTGTCCCGCGCAGAGCACTAGGACCCGCCCTAGCTGGTACGCGCCCCAGTGGACCCGGGCGGCAGGCGGGCACTAAGCTGCACAGCAAGAGGACGAGCCATGATCCATCTACCCCAGCTTCCCCCCGGTACTGCGTGGGGTGGCGCGCGCGCGGCGACGCCGAATGCGCGCACGGCCACGCAGGACCCCACCACCTGGTTCGACGGACCGAACCAGCCGCTGAACCTCTGCATCAGCGGCGAGGTCAGTCCCTGTGCGCGCGGTCTCACGGTGGAGCAGCATGCCGCGCGTGTCCTGATGCACCTGTGCGGCGAGCGCGACGCCGGCTGATGTCGAGGCGGCCATGGGCGCGCTGCTTCAGGAACCGAACTGGGTGGGCGCCGCACAGGCGCTGGTCGAGGGCTGCATCGACCTCCCCACCGACGAAGACCGCGTGGCGCTGTTGGCCGCGGTGTGCCGGGGGCTGGACGACGAGCTTTACCCTGCCTTCATCCGTGTGCTGTGGATGGTGGGCCAGCATGGCGACCATGCGGCCAAGGCGGCGGTGGCGCGCGCCCTGGTGCATGCCCTGCGCACCGGCCGGCTCCCCGCGGGCCGGCGCAGTGCATGGGGCGGCAGTGCAGCGACGAACCTCGCTGGTGCCTATGGCCGCACGCGCAGCCTGGGGCCCCTGGAGTACCTGTGTGCGTGGCATGCCCAGACCGAGCCGGCGCGGGCTCTTACCGCCGCGCAGTTCGACACGGCCGCCCGCGCCCTGATGGACCTGATCGCCTGCAGCCGCGAGGCCCGGCTGCTGTACTGCGAGAAGCTGCTCGCTGACGTGGAAGACCCACTCGGCGGCGCACTGGCCCGCTACACGCGCGACGGCCTGCGCGCACTGGCCAAGGCGTGGAGCGAGGGCGCCGCCTCGTCGGACGCCAGCGCGCGGTTCCTCTGTGCGCTGCACAAGCCGCACATCAATTCCCTCGCAACACTGGCAGCCCAGCCGGCGATGGCGCTGCGCTGAACAGCACGAACCGCGACGAACTGCATGCAGGCCGGGGCTTCGACAAGCTCAGCCTCTTAGCCCGAACGGAGGTGAGAGGAGCAAACGGCGGCGAGAGGAGCACGCATTGGGAGCACGCAATGCGCACCTCCCCCACCCGTTCGCCCTGAGCTTGTCGAAGGGCCGCTGTGCGGTACGGGGCTTCGACAAGCTCGGCCCGAACGGAGGCGAGAGGAGCAAACCGCGGTGAGGAGCACGCTATGCGCACCTCCCCCACCCCGTTCGCGCTGAGCCTGTCGAAGCGCCCGAGCCAAACCGTCCTCAGCACGCGGCCCCAGCTGCCCTCACTTCACCGCGAAGCAATACAACAGCCCCGCACCTCCCGTGGACTTCACCGCGTCTTGGCTGCACCCGCGCGTGTCGTGCGATGAGTTCCACGACTTCGCCGCAGCCGACTCGTCCAGCCCCATGCGGTCATGGTGGCCCACCGTCGCGGCGCCTTCCGTGCTTGAAGACGTCCAGTTGCTGCACGTCGCGTCGCTCGTTCGGCCGTCGGGCGTCGAGCCCGTGAGGATGTCGTGCATGTTCGGCGAGTCCCCGCGCCCGCTTACGACGCCGCCCTTCTCGGTGAGCGCGGTCTGCTTGTCGATGTGGTTGCCCGGGCCATGCAGGTCCTCCACGTTGCGCGCGATGACCACGCCCTTGGCGTTGCGCCATGGGCCCGTGCCGATCCGGTCGCGTGCATGCACGGCCGCGCCTCCTCCGGTGGCGGTCGTGCTGAGATAAGCACGCCAAGTCTTGCCGCCCGCGCCGGCTGCCGTCGCCAGCGTCTGGCAGTGTCGATCCGCGCCTTCCAACCCGCCGTAGTTCGCGCCATTGCCGTTGCCGCTGCTGGTGACGAAGAAGCTCATGTCGGGGCTCGCGCCGCCCGTTCGCGCGCCCGCGGGCGTGATGCCCGGTCGGACCGATCCCGAAGAGCCCGGGGGCGTCTGTGCGCAGGCCAGCAGCGATGCAGCCGCGAGCAGGCAGGGCAAGGGAAAGGGGCGCATGGCGTCTCCTCTCAAGGAAATGTCGGGCCACCCCAAGCCTCCTTGTCCCCCGCGGGGGGCGGGCTGGGCGCAGCCCGGCCCTGGGGACGCTCAGAACCTGGGTGCGTCCATCCTCGGGCGCCCCCGGCGTGCCCGTCAATCGTTTACCGGGACGCGAGTGGGGTCCGCCACCCCTAAGATCGCCGCCCATTGGAGTAGCCGCGACTTGCCGGAAGAAAGGAAATTGCATGGGCCGCCTCAGTGACACCGTTCGTCAGTGCCTTGCCCGGGCGCTGCTCATCGCACTCGGCCTGGCCTTGTCGACCGTCGTCCAGGCGCAGGCCCGTGGCGTTGCCTCGCCGCGCCCTGTCGCGCCGCGGCCGCCGCTGACCGTCGAGGAACTCAACAACATCTCGGTGTTCAAGACCGCCTCGCCCTCGGTCGTGAACATCACCGCGCTGGCCCTCGAGCGCGACTTCTTCTCGATGAACGTGCAGCAGGAGCCGCGCGACACCGGCACGGGCTTCGTGTGGGACGACAAGGGCCACATCGTCACCAACTTCCACGTGATCCAGGAGGCCAATGCCGCGCGCGTCACGCTCGCCGACCAGTCCAGCCATCGCGCGCAGCTCGTCGGCGTCTTTCCCGACCGCGACCTCGCCGTGCTCAAGATCGTCGCGCCGGGCCATAAGCTGCCACCGTTGGCCATGGGCACCAGCCGCGACCTCCAGGTGGGCCAGCGGGTCTATGCCATCGGTAACCCGTTCGGCCTCGACCAGACGCTCACCACCGGCATCGTGAGCGCGCTCAATCGCGAGATCGAGTCGGTCACGCGCCGCACCATCCGCGGTGCCATCCAGACCGATGCCGCCATCAACCCCGGCAACTCCGGCGGCCCCCTGCTCGATTCGGCGGGGCGGCTCATCGGCGTGACCACGGCCATCTACAGCCCTTCGGGCGCGAGTGCCGGCATCGGCTTCGCGATTCCCGTCGACGAGGTGAACCGCATCGTGCCCCGGCTGATCCGCGACGGCCGCATGGTTCGGCCCGCGCTCGGCGCCGCGGCCGGTTCCGAAGCCATGATCGATGCGTTGAAGCTGCCCCGGGGTGTGCCGCTGGTACGGGTGACACCGGGCGGCCCGGCTCAGCGCGCGGGGCTGCAGCCGTTCAGGCGCGGTGCCGAAGGCGGAATCGTTCCGGGCGACGTCATCACCGCCGTGAGCGATGAGCCCGTCAAGGACTTCGACGACATGCTCACCGTCCTGGAGCGCTTTCAGCCCGGCGACCGTGTCTCGCTCACGGTATGGCGCGCCGGCAAGTCGCGCAAGGTGGTCGTCACCCTGGCGACATCCGACGAGTAGGCACCGCAGGCCACCGCAGGCGACCGGCGTAGCCGTTCGAATATCGCGGAAAAATTCTCTCAAAGCCCAGTGGACTGCAACGGAACGCAATAGCTGAGGCGCAAAGCACCTATCCTCCGGACTTCGTAGGGGCCACCACCACCACAGTGGAACGTGGGGTGTCTTTCAACACGAGGTCGCCGAGTGCGCAGTTTTTACAGAAGCCTCCTCGCCGCAATGGCATCCCTGGTCGTGGGTGCCGCTGTCCATGCCACCCCGCTGGTCGAGAAGATCGTCAATCAGCTGGAAGCCAGCCCATCGAGCTGCACGGCCGTCGCCGAAGGCAACGCGGAGCGTCAGCTGATCGAAGCCGATATCTCCCGTTTCCTCACCGTTGCCGAGGTGCCGGCCGACGTGCGTTTCCAGGTGCTCGACTGCCCGGACGACGGCTTCGTGCACCAGGGTCGAACCATCGTCATCAGCACACGTCTGTCGCGCCTGCCGGTATCCCAGCGCTTCTTCATCCTCGCGCATGAGTTGGGCCATGTGCAGCTCCAGCACCACGCGGCGACCAGCCGCTTCGTGACCGAGGCCATCAAGGGTGCGCGTGACGAACGCACGGCCCGGGCCCGCGTCTACTCGGGCCTCGCGGCCATCTCGCACCAGGCCGAGCTCGACGCCGACGCTTACGCCGTGCGCCTCATGCGCAAGGCCGGCGTCGACCCCGATCAGGCCGCAAGCCTCTTCGACAGCATCGGCGAAGGCAAGGACACCAAGACCCACCCCTCCGCCGGGCGCCGCGCGCGTTCGATTCGCTCGACGCTCTGAAGAAGGTGTATGCGGGATTCCGCCACACCCTCTTCAGCCCGAACGGCGGGCCGAACGTAGCCGCCGCGTACCGTTTGCCCTGAGCTTGTCGAAGGGCCCGCGTCAGTAGGCACAAGGCTTCGACAAAGCCCAGCCCGACCGGGCCCGGGGCGCACCACCTCCTGTTCGCCTTGAGCTTGTCGAAAGGCCTGCGCAACCGCTGCGGGGGCTTCGACAAGCTCGGCGCGAACGGGTGGGGACGTCGTGCCTGAAGGGCCTGGCGGGTCATCCACCTCCCGTTCGCCTTGAGCTTGTCGAAAGGCCTGCGCAACCGCTGCGGGGGCTTCGACAAGCTCGGCGCGAACGGGTGGGGACGTCGTGCCTGAAGGGCCTGGCGGGTCATCCACCTCCCGTTCGCCTTGAGCTTGTCGAAAGGCCTGCGCAACCGCTGCGGGGG
>CBINKC010000162.1:0-9052 GCA_966251135.1 uncultured Burkholderiaceae bacterium | reverse complement strand
ACTCGATCACCGAGTCAGGCGCTCGCATCGAGCGGCTGGAGCAGGCCATGCGTGATGCGTTGCCCGACTGGTGTCTGACCCCGTTGGTGCAGGCGCTGCAGGCCATGCGGGCATCAAGCTGATCGCCGCCATCACGCTCGTGGCCGAGTTGCATCCTTCACGGGTGGGCAACCATCGGCTCCCGTCGCGTTCCCCGTCCGGCAACGGCTATCACACGTTCTGCCAACCCGCAGGGGATCGGGTGCACCCTATTGACAGGGAGAAGCCATCTCACTTCCCTGCGCGACGGCTCGCTGGCTTGCCACGGCGCGAGGCGATGGGCGCAGCCATGTTCTCCCGCTCGGACAGCTTACCCGTGACGTACTTGTGCAGCACGCTGGCGATGAGAGTCTGGTACGGCATGCCTTCCTGCAGCGCCTTGACCTGAATGTCCTGAAGGTCGCCGGACGAGAGTCTGATGTTCACCCTTCGGTCCTTAATCGCTGTGGCGCGGGCCGCCGCCCTGAACTTGGACAGTTCGGCCTTAGTGGCGACCGACTTCAGCGTGCCCTTTTCGAACGCTGAAAGCAACTCGGTTTCGTACGCATCAGTCTTTGGCATCTTGCTCACCTTGACCCAGATAGTCACGTGTTGCCTTGCGGCTGGGGATGACGGTCTTGAGGAAGTAGTGGTCGCCCTCCTCGACGAAGGGCACCAAGTACGCATAGCCATCGCTGGCGACGACGAGTACCCTTTGTCTGGGGTACTTGGCTTGATTCGGGTGGGCCAGGATGTCGAGCAAACCACCTGACTCGACTGCGACCACCATCTGCTCGAACGAGATGCCGCGCTCCAGCTTGAGCTGCTCGTTCTTCTCTGGACCCCAGCGGAATGGCTTCACAGGCCGAAGTCTAGCTTGGTGTGTGCCTTTTGTCGCCCCGCGGGACACGGTGGGTGTTTGCTGACGCATAACGTTCGACATGAGCGGGTTACACAGACCTCGGGCTGGCACGGCGCCCAGTTCGGCGCCTGGATCGGTCTGACGCCACGGCAGCGTTCGAGCGGTGGCAAGAGCAACCTGGGCGGCATCACCAAACGAGGCGACACCTACCTGCGAACCTTGCTGATCCAGGGGGCGAAGTCGGCGGTGATGACGGCCCACCGACGACAGGACAAACTCTCCCAGTGGGTGGTAGCGCTTCGCGAGCGCTCGGGATGGCAAAAAGCAGTGGTGGCCTTGGCCAACAAGAACGCACGCATCCTGTGGGCCGTGATGACGCGCGGCGACGCCTTCGACCCCAACCACCTGAGTGTCAAGCCGGCGGGCGCATGAACATGCCCCAGCACTGACAACCCTTCGACAACCAGCTTCCTTGCAAGACGTGAAAACGAAGATGTTCTGAACAGGTCAGACCGGCGGCGGGCAAGCTCGACTAACCCTTGGTGGCGTTCGATCGGCAACGACCACGCGATTGGAATGGAGCCCCGCCGAGCGGTTCGCATCTGGGTCCGCACCGCTCAGCGCCACGCGCTCGGTGCAACAAGGCCGTCTGTAGAGTGGCAGTCTGTTCTCTGTCTCGGCAACGCCTTCCTTCAGGATCTCAGGCAGGCGCTGTGCACGGTGCTTCTTGCGAAGCGTCGCTGCGGCCGCCAGCCGCAGCCCCCGATACCTCCCATATCGCTGTAGGGCTTTGCACATACCGTGCAATGTCTCGTACGCTCCAACGTTATGGCGGATGCGGCAATCAGACGCATGACAGCGCCCGGATGTGCAGGGGAAACGCGCCGGGTGAGCATCGTGCAAGGGAGAGAACACGTTGCGCCTTCCGATCACTGCCTGGGAAGCCAGTAAGACGCGCCATCGAGGCCGGTCGGCTTTTTCTACGGCGGCGTTGGCCGTGTTGGCAGCGCTTGTATTCGCACGCACGAAGACGAAGGACGCCAGTGCCGGCCAGAAGGCCAAGGCACCACGCACCATGAGCGCCGTGCAGCAGGTCATCGAAGCGAACCTTCCCAGCTTTCTCGAAGCCGCTCCCGACGCCATGGTGGTCGTGGGGAAAAGCGGTTGCATCGAACTGGTCAACGGACAAGCGGCGGGGTTGTTCGGATACACACGCACCGAACTCATCGGCCGGCCGGTGGAAGTCCTGATTCCGGCACGCTATCGCGAGAAGCATCCCGCGCACCGAACCGGATACTTTGCCTGCCCACGGGCGCGATCCATGGGGGCCGGTGGCGACCTCTACGGCCTGCGCAAGGACGGTACCGAGTTTCCTGCCGAGATCAGCCTCGGGCCTGTCGAGACGGTGCAGGGCGTGTTCGTGGCCGCCGCGATTCGCGATGTGACGGCTCGCAAGAAAGATGAAGCAAAGTTCCGTGGCCTAGTGGAGGCGGCTCCCGATGCGATCGTGATCGTCGACCGAGCAGGTGAGATCGTGCTGGTTAATTCGCAAACGGAGAATCTGTTCGGCTATCCACGCGCCGAGCTCGTGGGCCAGAAGGTCGAGATTCTCGTCCCGCAGCGATTTCGCAGTGACCATGCGGCGCACCGTGGCGGCTACGTCGCAGGTCCCAAGGTTCGCTCAATGGGCTCGGGGCTCGAGCTTTATGGCCGGCGGCGAGATGGCACAGAGTTCCCCGTCGAGATCAGCCTGAGTCCTCTCGACACCGGGGAAGGGGTGCTCGTATCGAGCACCATTCGCGATGTAACGGACCGCAAGCGGGCCGAGGAGCTGAAATCACAATTGGCGGCCATCGTCGATTCCTCCGATGACGCCATCATCGGAAAGGGCCTGGACGGAATCATCAAGAGCTGGAACAAGGGCGCTGAACGCATCTTCGGCTATTCAGCCGAAGATGCGATCGGCAAGCACATCTCGCTGCTGGTGCCTCCAGGCCGACGGGCAGAGGAGCCGGCGATTGTCGAGCGGCTGAAAAACGGCGAGCGCGTGGAGTCTTTCGAGACATTGCGGCGACGCAAGGACGGACACGATATTCACGCATCCGTGACCATTTCTCCAATTCACGACTCGCGAGGCAATGTCATTGGCGCTTCGAAGGTCGCGCGGGACATCACCGACCGCAAGCACGCAGAAGAGGCCTTGGCCCGTGCGAGGGAAGCCACCGAAACCGCCAATCGTGAGCTTGAGGCGTTCAGCTATTCGGTGGCGCACGATTTGCGAGCACCGTTGCGCGGGATCGACGGCTTCAGCCAGGTGCTGCTGGAAGACTATGCCGAGAAACTCGACGCCGAGGGGCGCCGCTACCTGGGACGGGTGCGCGAATCCGCACAGCACATGGCTCAGCTTATCGAGAGCCTGCTCTCGCTGGCCCGCGTCAACCAGGGCGATGTCCGACGCGAGCCGGTCGATTTGAGCGAGCTCGCCCGTGCGACGGCGCAACGGCTCAGAAGCGCCCAGCCCGCACGCGATGGCGAGTTTCTCATCGCCAAGGGCTTGGCGGGCACAGGAGACAGTCGGCTGCTCGGCGTGGTGCTCGAGAACCTGCTCGACAACGCTTGGAAGTTCTCCAGAAGCACACCGAAGGCGCGCATTGAATTCGGCTGCAGCCGCGAGAGCGGGAGATCCATCTTCTTCGTCCGGGACAACGGCGTTGGATTCGACATGGCCTTCACTCCAAAACTCTTCGAGGTCTTTCAACGGCTGCACGTGCCGAACGAGTTCGACGGAACCGGGGTAGGTTTGGCCACCGTACAAAGAATCATCCGGCGTCACGGCGGACGCGTTTGGGCAGAAGCCAAAGTGGGAGAGGGGGCCACCTTCTACTTCACGTTGCATGAGGGAGGTGACGCCCATGCATGAGCACGTCATCTTGCTGGTGGAGGACAACTCCAGCGACGAAGAGTTGACACTGCGAGCCCTCAGGAAGAGCAAGATCATGAACGAAGTCATCGTGACACGGGATGGTTCCGAGGCGCTCGATTTCCTTTTCGGGAAAGGCAACCATGCTGGCCGCGACACGAGTGACGCCCCGCAGGTTGTCCTGCTGGACCTGAACCTTCCAAAGATTAGCGGTGTCGGTGTCCTTCGCGCAATCCGAGAAAATGAGGCAACGAAGCTGCTTCCGGTGGTGATCCTGACATCGTCCAAAGAGGACAAGGATCTTTCGGCGTGCTATGCCTTGGGCGCGAATAGCTATATCGTGAAACCGGTCGACTTCGTACAGTTCGCAGAGTCAGTGCGGCAACTGGGGATGTATTGGCTGGTCCTCAACCAGCCGCCACCGAATTTGGCTCGGCGGCCTCAAATCTGAAGTGCAACACCTTGGTCTGAGGGCGTGGCCTGAAACGAATAGCGGCAGGCGGGACAGGCTCTCTGCCGCCCAACCCCCAAGATCAGCGCGGCTCGCCTCGTGCCGAGCGTCCGACGCCCAGGTACAGCAAGCCGGCCGACTCCGCATCGGCCTGGCGCCAGAAGTTGCGTCCGTCGAGCACGGCTTCGATGCCCTGCGCGCGCCATGCCGCGAAGTCGGGACTCGCGAACTCGCGGTGCGCCGTGTTGAGCACGATGGCCTGTGCCGCGTCGTCAACGGCCGGCTCGAAGCCCGCGGCACGCAGCTCGTCGTCGCTGTAGTGCGGATCGCTCATGCTGACCATCGCGCCCTGGCGCTGCAACTCGTCGCGCAAGGCATAGGCGGGGCTGAAGGTGTCTACCTTGACCCCGGGCCGAAACCCGAGGCCGAGCAGGCGGACCCTGCATCCTCTCAACGGCCGCCATCGCGTGGCGAGCCGCGCCAGCTGCCGCTGCGGCTGCTGGTCGTTGATCTCGCGCGCCGCCTCGGAGATGCGCTGCGTCACGCCCAGCCGGCGCGACTCTCGCGTGAGGAAGTAGGGGTACACGGGCGTGCAGTGGCCGCCCACGCCGATGCCCGGCAGCAAGACGTTGGCCTCGCCGTCGCGATTGGCGGCAGCGCGCACGCGATCGAAGTCGACACCCGACAGCTCGCAGTAGGCGGCGAGTTCGTTGGCGAGCGCGATGTTCACGTCGCGATAGAGCATGCCGAGGAGCTTGGTGATCTCGGCCGCCTCCAGGCTGCCCACTTCGTCGATCGGCGCGCCGAGGAAGTCGCGGTACAGCGCGGCCGTCTTCGCCAGCGATATCGCATCGAGGCCACCCACGACCTTGGGCGTGGTCTCCAGCCTCTCCAACACGAGGTTCGCCTTGACGCGCTCGGGGCTGTAGCCCACATGGAAGTCGCGGCCCGCCGTGAGGCCGCTTTCCGCTTCGAGGATGGGGATCAACTGGCGGCGCGTACCACCCACGCTCACCGTGGTTTCGTAGACGACGATCGCGCCACGCTGCAGGCCCCGGCCCACTTGCGCACTGGCAGCACGCAAGTGCGCATAGTCGATCTCGCGCTCGGAAGTCAGGTGCGCCGGCACGATGACGACGACCGCCTCGCACGCCGATGCCGCCTGCGCGACATCGGCGGTCGCATGCAGCCGCCCCTGCCTATGCAGCTGGCCCAACAGCTCGGCGAGCCCCGGCTCCTCGTAAGGACAGCGCCCGGCCGCGATGTCGCGCACCAGCGCGGGGTTCACGTCGCCCACCGTCACGTTGGCGCCGTGCTTGCCGAACATGCACGCCAGCGGCAAGCCCATGCGCCCGCCGCCCACCACGGTGATGTTCATGTCGGAAGGTCCCCTCGATACAGCCCGTTGACGCCGACGCACCAGCCTGTGGGCTGGTGCGGATCAGTCTAGCGCCGGGCTGTCTCGGCGGGGGGATGCGGGGACAGGATCAGGGCGGTTGCCGTGCGCTGCCCTGCGCAAGCCGTGTGGGCCGCGCGGCTTGCGTCTACCTCTTGCGTCTATCTCTACTGCACACGCAACCCCGTCGGTGCGGCAAGTGCCGCCGCATCACCGCCCTGCAGCGGATGCGGATAGCGGAAGGGCACGTACCCGCTCTTGGCCGTCGTGCCGTTGTTGATGTAGTCGCGCCCGCTTTGCACGTGCGTACACCCGGAGGTGCAACTCATGCCGACCAGCCCGTTGTCGGCCGTGTTGTTCCACACGTAGAGCGGATAGCTGTAGGCCGTGGCGCCCTCGCCCATGGTGCCGATCTGGTACTGGCAGCGCCAGCCCGACTGTCCCGCCACGTTCTGGTCGGCCGGATCGGTGCCGTCGCAGGGCCTCAGCTTGCCCGGCTGGAACGTCTTGTAGTCGATCGCACCGATGGGCACGGTGTAGCTGCCGGAGAACTTGTTGTTCCAGATGACCCCCGTGCCGGAGGACACGTCGATGCCTTTCCACTTGCCGGTGGTCGTGGAGAAGGTGTTGTTGTAGATCTCGTAGGCGTTGGCGCTGACCAGGCCGCTGCGCGCCTTGTCGTGGGTCTCCCACATGCTGTGCCGGACGGTGTTGTGCCGGAACACCTCGCGGCCGCCGTTGTTCAAATCCACCGCGGGGGAACCGACTGAGCCGTAGAAGTCGTCGAAGTCGAAGGTGTTGTCCTCGATGAAGAGGAAGTCCGCGGTGCCGAGGGTGAGCGTCCTCGACCAGTCGCTGACGCCATCGCCGAAAAGCACGATGCCGTAGGCACGGCCCTTGAACGTGTTGTGGTCGATCAAGCCGTGCGTGTGCGTGGCCGCGCTGATGGTCCAGGGGTAGTTGCCCTCGAACACGTTGTGGTGCACGCGCAGGTTCTTCCACCCGTTCGGACCGTCGAGTCTCATCGCGGTGCCCACCGCGGTCTGGGCCTCACCGTAGAACCAGAAGCCGGACACATCGACCCGGCCCGTCTTGCTGCCCGGATCGATGGAGACCAGGGTGTGGTCGCCGCCACCGTGCATGATCTTCGTGCCGCCCGAGCCGGAGCCGGCGCCCTTCAACGTGAGGGGCTTGTTGATGGTGACGGCCGCCGACCAGGTGCAGGTGCCGGCGGGCACGAGCACCATGTCGCCATCGGCGGCAGCGTTGACGGCGCCCTGCACCGCCGATTGGGCGCAGCTCGATGCGGAAACGGTGGCGGCCGAAGCCGCGCCGGCAGCAGCGAGCGACACGCCGGCAAGAAGCAGCGGCACGACGTAGCGGTGACGCAGCGTTTTCGCGATATGACGCATGGTGTGAATGAAGTGGGTTGGGTCTGTGGAGGAACGTAAGTGGCAATGGCGCCAGTGGCAGCGGCGTAAGCAACGTGACATGACACTCGTGCGGTGTTCGACGCTCCGATGCTCGACGTGGCGTGGAACACCGCACTGGCGGCAAGCCGCTACTGCACGCGCAGATTGGTGGGCGCGGGCAGAACGGCCGCCGCACCATCCGATGCCTCATACGCGCCGATGTCGAAGCCGTTGCCTGCGGGACGCGCCGTGCTGTTGATGCCGCGGTTGTACGGCGAGGCCAGTGCGACACCACGGTCGATGCCGGCCGATCCGGCCTGCAGCGCCAGCCCCGCGGCGTTCGGCATCAGATCCTGCCCATAGGTTCCCTTGAAGCCCGTGGGCAAGGCGCCCGTGTTGGCGAACTGCGGATCGGACGAAAGCGCGCTGCTCTCGTAGGCGCTCAAATTGCTCGCGCTGTAGCTCACGCCGTTCGACCGGACCAGCGTCGAGCCGCCGTAGAACAGGTTGTTGCCGTGGGCGGTGAGCTTGCCGTTGTCGGTGAACGGAACACGACTCGTCGAGTGAACGATGTTGTTCTTGAACTCGAAGACCGGGAACGACGCGGACGAGTTCGCGACGACCACGGGGGCGTTGTAGAAGGTGTTGTTGTAGACGCGCAGCGTGTTGCTGCTCTTCAGGTCCGACTCAAGGAGCAGGCCGCCGTTCAGCGTGTTGTTGTAGACGAGGTTGCCGTAGATCTTGATGTCCTTCGGATCCCCGCCGCTGGAGCCGTCGTAAAGGCGGATCGAGCCGTGAACGGTATTGACGTTCACGATGTTGTTGCGGATGTGGATGTTGGTCGGCCCGTACCCGAAGTGGTTGCTTTCGTTGCCGTTGACGAAGATGCCCGCGCCCTTGGTGGCGGCCACGTAGTTGTTCTCGACCGTCGTGTCGATCACGCGGCCCTTGACCACGATGCCCGCGCCGGCGCCGTAGTCGGGGTCCTGCCCGGTGTTGTAGATCGTGTTGCCACGGACCACCACGTTGCGCACGATGCAGTTCGCGTTCTCGTCGCCCGGATAGATGGGCAGGCCGTCGCGCGAGATGTCATGCACGACCGAATTGAGGATCTCCACGTTGGCGACCTCGCCGGTGCTGCCGCCGTGGTTGCTCACGATGATCCCGTAGCGGTACGTTCCCTGCGATTGACGGCTGTACACGCGGTGCACGATCACGTCATCGATGCGTTTGGTGGCGCCGGTCAGCGGCCCGGCGTACTGGCTATGGTTCATCTCGATGCCGTTGGTGACCATGTTGTTGGCATCGACATCGAAGCCGCGGATCGTGGTCGGCAACGTCGAATGGTCACGAAATCGCACGACGGCCGTGGCGATGCTCGAACTGGCGCGCAGCGTCGCCCGGGTGCCGCTGCCCCATGCGTTGCCGATGTAGGTGACCCCACCCGTGAGGTACAGGCCCTGCGTGCCGGAGACGCTCCAGGTGGAGCCGCTGTTGAAGTAGACAGTGTCGCCGGGGGCCAGCGCGGCACGGCCTGTGTAGCCCGCCATGCCGGGCGCGTATTTCCAGGCGGCGCCCGGGCTCGTTCCCGTGTTGCTGTCGCTGCCGGCGCCCTGGTCCACGTAGTACGTGGCGGCGTAGGCTTCCAGTGCGGTGCTCGCAAGGCACGCCACGGCGGCGATCTGCAGCACCTTGGCCAGATGGCATTTGAAGATGGTGTTCATCGGTGTGTCCTGTGTGCGTTGTGGCCTGGCCCGCTCACTGGATGAGCTTCGAGACTTCGTTGGAATACGCACTCTCGTTTCCGGCGTTGTCGACCGCGGTGACTGCGAAGTAGTAGAGGGTGCCTGGCTTCAGCCCTGTCACCGAGAAGGTCGGCGTGGTTCCTGTCTTGATGCCCGATCCGATCGACTGCTGGTAGCTGCCCGAGGACGACCCGTAGTAGACGCGGTAGCCGGTGATGCTGGAACCGGACACCGCATTCCAGGTCAGG
>CBINKC010000161.1:0-9318 GCA_966251135.1 uncultured Burkholderiaceae bacterium | reverse complement strand
CACCTCGATGAAGTGGTTGCCCGTGCCCAGCGTCCCCAGATGCTGGATGTGGTTGGTTTTCGCGAGCTTCGGGTAGTCACGGCACAGCTCGGTGAACTCGGGCTCCAGCTGCGCCCACGCGGTGTTCACCGAGCCGGGCGGCTTCTGCCACGCACCGGGGTCGCGGCTGCCCGGTTGGCGGCCGTGCGGCACCGCGCGCTCGATGGCCGAGCGCAGCGGGCCCAGGTTGTCGGGCAGGTCCTCGGCCGTCAGCGTGGTCTTGCAGGCGATCATGCCGCAGCCGATGTCCACGCCCACCGCGGCCGGGATGATGGCGCGCAGCGTCGGGATCACCGAGCCCACGGTGGCGCCGATGCCGAAATGCACGTCGGGCATGGCCGCGATGTGCTTGAAGACGATGGGCAGGCGCGCGGCGTTCGTCAGCTGGCGTTTGGCCTCGTCCTCGACGGGCACGCCGCGGGTCCACATCTTCAGCGGCACACCGCCGGGCACGTCTTCGTGGATGTGGTTGGCTTCCATGATGGTTCCCTCATCGCGTCACTGCACGCAGCCTCGGCGTGCAGCGTCCGCATAGTCCTTGAGTTCCCGATCGTTCTTGTCGATCGAGCGGATGTAGGCCTCGACGGTCCGGTCGATGGCTTCCTGTCTTTGGAGATAAGGCCCGCAGTGGCCGATGCCATGCAGCGCAGCCACCTGCACCTCGCGGCAGGGCACGGCGAGCATCTCGTGCAACACCTGCCACACCGCATCTCGCCAGCGGGGTTCGTGCCGCACGTTCCAGAAGGTGGGCCAAACGTCGAACCACATATAGCAGACGTAGGCCAGACGCCCCGCCGACGCGCCGATGGGCAACCGCATGGGCGCCAGCCGAGGCCCGATGCACTGCCGCCACAGCACAGGCATGGCCTGCATCATGCGCATGGCCTCGTCGAGCGGCACGCTCGCATGGACGGCCGCGAACGGCACGTTGCTGACGGCGTTGCTCATCACGTAGTTCAGTCCCATGCCGACCTGCTCATCGCTGTAAGCAGCGAGGTCAGTGCCGGCCTGGGCGAAGAGCACGGTCTGGATCCGCGTCCACTCCAACGGGGTGGCTTCGAAGTCCGGTTCGTCGATGTTCCAGAACCACTCCTGCTCCTGCGTTTGCGGAACCGGGCGGTCGAACAGATAGCGCAGCGCCGCCGCGTACAGTTCCGGCGCGAGGCCTACGCCTTGCGGGCTCCAGCCCGGAGTCTGCGTGAGACGGCGCCGCTGTGCGGGCGTGGGTCTCTTGGTGTTCATGGTCTTGCTCGATTGTGGGTTGCACTCTTGCACATCGGCGCGGATGTGCCGCGTACGTGCCTCGTCCAATACGTGCGAGTGCCAACCTGATCAAGTGTTCCGTGTGCTGTACCGACCTGGCGTCGGTTTGCTTCAAGAAGCCAGTAGCGCGATCGCGCCCGGCTGTGCTGCGAATCTCATGGTCGTCGCAGAAGTAGTGCACCACCTGCGCCCACCGATGAAGCCGAAGAGGTCCGTCTGGAGTGACAACGGATGGCTGGCTCAGCCGCCGAAGGTGGGCCGTGGGACGTTGCAGCCTTCAGGAGCCGCGCACTTGCACGCGCATGTCACCAACGACCACGACGTCACCCACACGAACTTTGCGGCCACGCCGAAGCTCTGGCTCGCCGTTGACGGTCACACCGCCCGCCGCTATCTGAGCCTTGGCGTCACCGCCCCCTGCGGCGAGGCCAGTCGCCTTCAGCAGGGCATCGAGCGTGATGTACTCACCTCGTAGTGAGAACTCCAGAGTGTTCGCCATCGGGGGACCAAGTTTGAGAACGGGCAACTACGGGACAGGCTGAGCTATGGGGCTCGAATGAACAGTGTCTCAGAGCGGTGCCGGAAAACTGAACACGCGTTGAATGGAGGCTCTGCGCCGTAAGCGGGCCCCGAAGACGTATCCAGTTGCTCGAGCGTGCGGCCAGTGTGGTGCTGTCGCTCGCGTTCCGCTGACTGAGAGGCTGAGCAGCAATCCGACATGACCGCTCGTACCCTGCAAATGGCGCCACTCGGCGTTGCAAATGCTCGCCATAGCCCGGGCTATGGCTGTGCTTTGCGCCTTGATTGGCACCGTTTCCAGGGCCCGCTCGGCCACGCCGGATTACTTCCCAGCCTCTGAATCGTCAGGAGATCGCTGGGCGCTGCTCCCTACGTTGATTCACGCGCCTGTCTGATGAGCAGCAGCTTACGGCCTTTCCGAAACTCGGCCGGGCTGCCGGCGGCGGCTGGGTGACGGCGCATGGCGGGCCGGTGCCGTGGGCATGGAGCTGGAGCCCGCAGTCGGCCGCATGGCAACTGGCCGGACAAGCCTCGCCGGCCGATGAACGCGAGATGTCCAGCCCGGTCAGCATGAGTGCGCGGCCCGATGGCAGCGCGCTTGTACTCACGCCCGCCGGTGTGCTGCGCTGGCGGCCCGGCCCCGTGCCGGACGCCGCCGCGCCCGCGTGGCAGTCCACACCGGCGATCGCGAAACTTCCGCAGCGTCGCCTGATGCGGGTGGGCCACCTCGCGGGGGACTTCGGCAACGGCGCCGCGGTGGCCCGCATCTGGGATGCCGCAACCGACCGCTGGAGCGACGCGGGCACGCTGGAACCCGGCTCGTTGCTTGAGCCGAAGGCTCTGGCGCTGCTCTCGGGCCGCGTGATCCATGTAGGCGTGCAAGGTCAGCACGCGCTGCAACGCAGCGCCTGGCAGCCCGCGGCCGGCGTGGCCGAGGGCACACCGGAGCCGGGGGCGGGGTTCTTCGACGCAAGGTCAGCTGCGCGGGTTTCGAAGCGCCGCCGGAGGGCGACCGATTCATCTCGCCGACCGTGGCGGTGGACCCCAGGCGGCACCGCACCGCGGGCCGCGCTACCCAGCCCCCCATGGTGGCGCCGCGGGTGGGCGCGGTGGTGGACCACCAGCGCCTGATCCTCATTCTGGGCGGGACGGTGGCCGCCTACCTGCTGTTGCGGCGCATGCCCTTGCCGCGCCTGCGCGGCAGCCGGTCGCTGATGGTGCGGCTGGTGGTGTACGGCGCGCTGGGCATCTTTCTGATGCCATGGGTGCTGCCGCTGGTGGAGTTCGTGCGCAGCATCCCGGCGGAGGGCTGGCGCCAGATCGGGCGGGGTGTGCAAGAAGCAGCCCATGTGGCGACGCCGCCCACGCGCCGCCCGTGCAGCCTCATCGGCGTGTGGTCCTCGACCCACCGCGGCGCGATGCGGCGCATCGAGGCCAAGACTTCTGCGCGATGCGACAAGACCTGAAGCAGACGAGGAGAGCGTCGATGAGCTCGATACCGTACATGGCCGCGCTAGTGCTGGCGGCAGCAGGGCCGGCGCAAGCCCTGAACAAGTGCAACGTGAACGGCGAGGTGGTGTTCCAGGACCGGCCCTGCCCGGGCGCGGGAAAGACCGTGGGCCAGGCGCCGGACCGCAAGGCGCAGTACCAGGCGCTGCAGCGCAGGCTCGACCAGTTGCAGGCGCAAGGGGCGGGCCTGGTGCAGCGCGCGCCGCCCAAGCCGGCATCGATGCCTCAGGCCGACGACCGCTACGTGCCGAGGTTGCGGCTGTCATGGGATGAGCTCCAGGCGCAGCGACGCCGTGAGGACGCGAAGATCCAGGAGCAGACCGAGCACAACAACGCGGTGTCGGCCGCCAAGCTTACGCAGATCGGCGAACAGATGCAGCAGGCCTGCGGCGTCGACAAGCTGCCCGAGGTGCCCACGGTGGGCATGAGCGACGAAACCTTCCGCAACTGCACGCTGCTCGCCCGCTTTGGCGGCGTGACGCAAGTCGTGGTCGGCGAGGACGCCGGCGTGCCGCTGCGCCTTTAGGTGTTCCCGTCGGGGAAGGTGAGGCGGGTGTACTCGATCGGCGGGGTGGTGACGGCGGTCAAGCCGTAGCGCCAAGAGCCCAGGGCAGCGCCGGCTAGCAAGGTCGCAATACCGCCAAAGTGATAATGACTATCGTCACTGCGTTCCGAAGCGCAGTCGATACCGTCCTCGCGTTGCAGGGCCTGCTCCCGATCGCGACGGTAAACCTGTCGGTATCGTCATGTCCTCGGACTGTCAAACGGCGTGGTTTCACTCTGAGCCACGACCGACGATTGACGATTGACAAAATTGAGTGCGAGTGAGACGGTGAACAATCCGACATGCCCGCTGAGAGCACGGGCTGGAGCGTCGCGTTGCTCGATGTGGCGTCTTGAGTGGGAACTACGTGGCAGCACCCGACAACGACCTCATCACCCCTGCCGACGAGCAGGCCATGCGCATCGCGCTGGATCAGGCGCACAACGCCTGGCTCGTGGGCGAAGTTCCGGTGGGTGCGGTGATCATGCGCGCCGGCCAGGTGATCGCGACGGGCTACAACCGGCCGATCACAGGGCACGACCCCACGGCGCACGCCGAGATCGTGGCGCTGCGGCATGCCGCCACGCTGCTGTCGAACTACCGGCTGCCAGAGTGTGAGTTGTACGTGACCCTGGAGCCCTGTGCCATGTGCGCCATGGCGATGATGCACGCGCGCTTCAAGCGTGTGGTGTTCGGCGCGGCCGATCCCAAGACCGGGGCCGCGGGTTCGGTGCTGAACCTTTTCGCCGAGCGCCGGCTGAACCACCATACCCAGGTGCAAGGTGGCGTGCTCGCCGATGATTGCGCTCGCGTGCTGCGCGACTTCTTCGCCGAGCGGCGCGAGCAGTACCGGTTGCGCCGTGCCGGGTCTGCGCCCGATGCCGTGTCCGGCGACGAACCCATCCCCACTGGCGAGGCGGTCGAGGTTGAGCCGCCGGCACCGCCCCCGATTCCTTGAACACCTTTGCATCGACGATGAGCACCCTGACGTTGTTCACGCCTTCGGGTGTGCTGGCCAAAGCAGCACCGCTGCGGCGCGCGGCGCGCCGCCTCACGAAGCACCAGTACGAGGTGAGCATCGATGAGGCGGCTTTCGCGCGCCACCAGCGTTTCGCGGGCGACGACGACACGCGGCTGGCCGCGCTGCACCGCGTGGCCGAAGAGGCGCCCAGCGTGGCGCTGGCGAGCCGGGGCGGCTATGGCCTGTCCCGGCTGCTGGACCGCATCGACTGGCAGCTGATTGCGCGCAGCGTGGAGCGCGGTACGCGCTGGGTCGGGCAAAGCGACGTGACTGCGTTGCAGTTGGGCCTGCTAGCGCATGCCGGCGGCATCACCTGGGCTGGCCCACTGGCCTGCGAGGACTTCGGCGGCGAGCAGGTCGATGAAGTCACCGAAGCATGCTTCCTTGAAGCGATGTCCGGCGAGCTGGAGGCAGTGGGCTTTCGCACAGAGACTGGCTTCGACGGTTTGCACGTGCGCGGCACGCTCTGGGGCGGCAACCTGTGCCTGGTGAACGCGCTGCTGGGTACACCGCATTGGCCGGCCCGCTCGGTGACACGCGGGGGCGTGCTCTTCCTGGAAGACGTGAACGAGCACCCTTACCGTGTCGAGCGCGCGCTGCTGCAGTTGCTGCAGGCGGGCGTGCTGGACGCTCAGAAGGCCGTGGTGCTGGGGGCGTTCACGGCCTACAAGCCTTCGCCGCTCGACCGGGGCTACACATTCAAGACTGTGGTGCAGCACCTGCGTGGTCGCACGACTACGCCCATCCTCACCGGTTTGCCCTTCGGGCATGTGCCGACCAAGGTCACGCTGCCCGTCGGCGCGAAGGTGGAGTTGTGCGTGCAAGGCCGCGAGGCGCTCATCGGCTGGGGACACTGAGCCCCGGTGTCTTCGCGTATGCCTGTCTGCGGCTCGGCACGCCGAGTCGAGCCTATGGAACCCTGAAGAGGCTGAGAAGCAATCCGACATGACCGCTCGTACCCTGCAAATGGCGCCACTAGTCTCTGCAAACGCTCGCCGTAGCGCGAGCTACGGCTGTGCTTTGCGCCTTGATTGGCACCATTTCCAGGGCCCGCTCGGCCACGCCGGATTGCTTCCCCGCCTCTGAGTGGCCGCCGCGCTCGCGGGCGTATCATCGGCCGCTGCCTCCCGCGACACCGGCCATGAGCCCGCGCTTCCGGAGGCGATTGTTTTTCGGCGCCTTGCGCGTCATCCAGCGCGAGGCAAGTGCCAAGGAAGAGCTTGTATGCCTGCTCATGACGAGGCCAAGCGCCGATGTGCCCGCGGGCCATCGTGGTGGCCTGCCTCATTGTTCATTGGTCTGCTGCTCGCCATGCTGGCCGGATGCAACAACAGCCCGTGGCCTCGTGGGGCCGAGCTTGAGAACACGCTCTATACGGCGATGTCCGAGAGCACGCCGCGTCACCTCGATCCCACGGCCTCGTACTGGTCCAACGACACGCTGGTCACCTACCAGGTGTACGAGCCGCCCTACGGTTACCACTACCTCAAGCGGCCCTTCGAGCTGGTCCCGAAGTCCGCCGAGCGGGTTGTCAGCCCGATCTACCTCGACAAGGACGGCCGCCGCCTTCCCGAAGACGCGCCCGCCGAGCAGATCGCGCAGAGCGTGTACGACGTGCCGATCCGGCCGGGCATCCTCTTCCAGCCCCATCCGGCGTTCGCCAAGGATGATGCCGGCCGCTATCGCTACCACGCCATGAGGCCCGGCGAGCTGGGTGGCCAGCGCACGCCGATGGACTTCGAGCATACGGGCACGCGCGAACTGGTGGCCGAGGACTTCGTCTATGCGATCAAGCGGCACGCCACCACGCGCGTGACGACGCCCATCTTCGGCGTGTTCTCCGAGTACGTCGTCGGCCTCAAGGAGTATGGGGAACTCATCAAGCGTGAGGACGCCAAGCTGCGCGAGGGCCTCGATCCTTCCAGCCTGGACAAGCCCTTCCTCGACTTCCGGCGCTGGCCGCTGGCAGGCGCCACAGCCCCGGAAAAGCACTTGTTGCGCATCCGCCTGCATGGCAAGTACCCACAGTGGAAATACTGGATGCAGATGACCTTCCTGGCGCCCGTGCCATGGGAGGCCGATGCCTTCTACGCGCAGCCGGGGCTCGCAGCTCGGGGCGTGTCGTTGGATACCTGGCCGGTGGGCACGGGGCCCTACATGGTGGTCGACTACCAGAAGGACCGCCAGATCGTGATGGAGCGCAACCCCAACTACCGCGGCGAGCTCTATCCATGTGCAGGCACCGAGGAGGACCGCAAGCGGGGCCTGCTCGATGACTGCGGAAAGACGATGCCCTTTGTGGATCGCATCGTCGCCACGGTAGAACGCGAGGGCACGCCCAAGCGCAACAAGTTCCGCGATGGCTACTACGACTTGGAGGCGTTCGAGCGCGTGGACACCGGCATGAGCTACCTCGTGGAGATGCTCGACTCCGAGAAGGTGCGGGCCGAGTACGAGCGCAAGGGCTTCGACTTCCCCAAGTCGTCTGACGTCAACAGCTACATCATTGGCTTCAACATGGTTGACCCGGTCATCGGCTGGGGTGACACGCCCGAGCAGCGCATGCGCAACCGCAAGCTGCGCCAGGCCATGGCGATCGCCATCGACTGGGACGAGTACTCGAAGATCTTCCCCAAGAAGGCCGGGGTCACGGCCATGAGCCCGTTGCCGGACGGCATCTTCGGCTCCCGAGAGGCCACGCTGGAAGGCACCAACCCGTACACCCACAAGGTGGTGAACGGCCAGCGGGTGCACCGCCCGATCGAAGACGCCAGGCGGCTGATGGTCGAGGCCGGCTATCCCCACGGCCGCGACGCGCGAACCGGCCGCCCGCTGGTCATCAACTACGACTTCTACGCAGCACCCACGCCCGAGCGCAAACCGGAGATCGACTGGGTCGTGCGGCAGTTCGCCAAGATCGACATCCAGCTCGAAGTGCGGGCCACCGACAACAACCAGTTCCAAGACAAGGTACGCAAGGGCCGGCACCAGGTGTTCTGGCTCGGCTGGAACGCCGACTATCCTGACGCGGAGAACTTCCTCTTCCTGCTCTACGGGCCGAACTCCAAGAGCGTGTCCGACGGCGAGAACACGGCCAACTACCAGAACCCGGAGTACGACAAGCTCTTCGTGCAGTTGAAGACGCTGGAAGACGGGCCCGAGAAGCAGGCGGTCATCGACAAGATGGTGCGCATCGTCCAGGAGGACGCGCCGTGGAGCATGGGCTTCTTCCCCTATGCCTCGCAGGCGGTGCACAGCTGGGTGTACAACACCAAGCCGGCCATCTTGATCCGCGACCACGGTCGCTACCTGAGGCTCGATGCCGGGCAGCGCGCGGCCAAGCTCGCGCAATGGAACCACCCGGTGTGGTGGCCTCTCGCGGCGCTGGGTGTGCTGGCCATGCTGGGGGTTCTGTACCTCCGGGGCGTGCTGAGCCGGCGCGAGCGCATGAACGCGCGCGGCGAGATCCTGCCCACCACCTGACGTCCCACGGACCTGCATGCTCAACTACATCGTCCGCCGCGTGCTGTATGGCGTGCTGGTGCTCATCGGGGTCAACCTCGTCACCTTCTTTCTCTTCTTCACGGTCAACACCCCCGACGACATGGCGCGCCTGAACATCGGCGGCAAGCGTGTGACGCAGGAGCTGATCGAGCGCTGGAAGGCCGAGCGAGGCTACGACAAGCCGCTGTACTGGAACGACGCAAAGCAGGGCGCGCAAAGGTTCACCGAGACGATCTTCTGGGAGCGCTCGGCTTCGTTGTTCACGTTGCGATTCGGCCGGGCCGATTCGGAGGCCGCGGGCGATATCGGCGACGAGGTGCTGCACCGCATGTGGGTGAGCATCCAGCTGGCGCTGCCCATCTTCGTGCTGCAGGTGATCGCGAGCGTGTCCTTCGCGCTGATGCTCGTGATGTTTCGCCACACGCGGCTCGATCTGGCAGGCGTCGTGCTGTGCGTGGTGATGCTTTCGATCTCCGCGCTTTTCTACATCATCGTCGGCCAGTTCCTCTTCGCCCGCGTGCTCAAGCTCGTGCCCATTTCGGGCTATGCGGGCGGGCTCGACCTTGTGCGCTTCCTCGTGTTGCCGGTGGCGTTGTCGGTGCTGGCACGGCTGGGCACCGAGGCCCGGCTGTACCGCGCCATGTTCCTTGAGGAGATCGGCAAGGACTACGTCAGGACCGCGCGGGCCAAGGGACTGGCCGAGCGTGTGGTGATGTTCCGGCATGTGTTACGCAACGCGATGATTCCCATCATCACCAGCGCGGGCAGCTACCTGCCATACGTGTTCCTCGGCAGCCTGGTGTTCGAGAGCTTCTTCGGCATTCCCGGCCTGGGCGCGTTCGTGATCGAGGCGATCGCCGGCCAGGACTTCGCGATCGTCCGCTCGATGGTCTTCGTCGGCGCGGTGCTCTACATCGCG
>CBINKC010000160.1:0-9347 GCA_966251135.1 uncultured Burkholderiaceae bacterium | reverse complement strand
CGGTAGGTGCTGGTCTTGTCCAGCGCATGGTCCCTGATCTCCAGCTGCAGGAGATCAGGGACCATGCCCTGGACACGACCAGCACCAACCGCAATGACCAGGCGGGCAACCATGTGCTGGAGCGCACGGTGCAAGGCGGGAAGATCTACCAGGACAACCACCTCGCCTACGACCAGCTCGGGCAACTGCGCGACGTCGCCGATGGTCGCGTGCATGTCAGCTTCAACTACGACAAGAACGGCAACCGTACCTACGTCGGCACGCACATCAACGTGCTCAAGACGCCCGGCGACCCCAGCGTGGACGAAGCGCACGACAGCCCGCGCTACTTCCAGTACGACAGCATGAACCGGCAGGTGGTGGTCGATGCGGTGACTGCCGACGGGGACATTGGTCACCAGGGGCACCGCATCACCTACGACAAGAACGGCAACCGGCTCACCGACACCTTCTGGGGCAACCGCGTCATCACCAACGGCGGCCAGAACGTGATCAACTATTACGACGATGAAGGCAAGGCGGTCTACTACCGGGTGCCCTTCTCGTACACCTCCGAGCAGGGCTACGTGGTGGAGCAGTACCGCTACAACGCCACGGGCCAGCTGACCAGCGTGGTGCGCGACGGTGTGCAGGTGGACTACCGCAAGTACGACGCCTCCGGGCATGTGCTGGAAACCGGGCCGGGCAACCTGCCGCAGGGCTACGCCAGCGCCTTGAACAAGGGCGTGCCGCAGGCCGAGGCCATTGGCCTGGAGAACCGCCGCAACCGCTACGACGCCAACGGCCGGCTGCTGCAGCAGAAGGTGCTCAAAAGTGATGGCGCGGCGAAGTACGACCTCGACTACCGCAACGGCTACGACCCCGCCGGCAACGTGACCAGCTACAAGTTCACGGAATCCAGCAAGACGACGACGTACTCCAACGTGCTCGGCCACTACGAGGGCTATGTGCAGACGAGCACCACGGGCACGCTCGACGGGAGAGAAGGCAAGACCGAAAGCCTGTACGACGTCAATGGGCAGCTCATGCGCATCGACGACAACAACGACGCGAACGACCGCACATTCGTCAACGACGCCAGCGGCCGCGCGCTGCTGGTGGACCAGGGCGACAACTTGCAGCGCCAGTTGATCGTCAACGGCGAGGTGCTGGGGCGCTTCGGTGTGGGCCTGGACGAACTGGAGCCGCGCGGCAGCAACGGCGCCCCGCACTTCGCGCCGCTGGCGGAGTTCAGCTTCGGCTACCAGCCGATCAACGGCAACTACCCCGGCGCGAGCCCGGGCGTGTACGCCGTGCAGCAGGGCGACACGCTGCAGAGCATTGCGCGCGGGGCGTATGGCGACGCGAAGCTCTGGTTCCGCATCGCGGAGGCCAACGGCCTTTCGAGCGATGCCGACTTGAGGGTGGGCCAGTCGCTGACGGTGCCCAACATCGCGGCCTCGATCCACAACGACGGCAGCACGTTCAAGCCGTACGACCCGAGCAAGATTACCGGCGACACCACGCCGACCTTGCCGCCGCCGCCGAAGGGCGGGTGCGGCGCGATCGGACAGATCATCATGGTCGTCGTGGCGATCGTGGTGACGATCTATACGGCGGGGGCGGCGGCGGGGGCCTGGGGCGCGGTGGGTACAGCCGGCACGGCAACCGCCGGAGCCACGGTCGGCGCCACCATGACGACCGGCATGACCGCCCTTGCGGGAGGCTATGGCGCCGTCGGTGTCGCAGCGGCGGCGGTGGGTGGCGCTGTGGGCTCCATCGTGAGCCAAGGGGTGGGTATCGCCATAGGCGCGCAGGAGGAGTTCAGCTGGAAGGGTGTGGCGTTGAGCGCCATAGGGTCCGGCGTGACAGCCGGACTCGGGGTGGCTGCCGGGGGCGTGCAGGCTTCGCTGGGCGGCACGGGGCTCAAGAACGTGATCGTGCGCGCCGCGACGGCCAACGCCATCAGCCAGGGCATCGGCGTGGTCACCGGGCTGCAGGACAAGTTCCAGTGGAAGAACGTGGCTGCCTCGGCGGTGGGCGCTGGGGTGGGCAGCTTCGTCGGAGACGCATTCGACAAGGCATGGGGCGGCTCCCCGCTCGGCAACCTCGCCGCCAGGACCGCAACCGGACTTGCATCTGGAGTGACTGCGGCGGCTGTGCGCGGCGGGCGCGTGAGCGTTCAGCAGGTGGCTGCAGATGCGTTCGGCAATGCGTTGGGCGAGTCCATCAAAGACGCGATGACCTCCGGCATCGCCTACTCGGCCCAGGAGATCGCGGGGGACCGGGCACGGGAGAACAACCGGTTCGCATCGGCTGCTGAGGCGTCGCGCCATACCGATGCCGGAAACGATGTGTACCTGGGCCGTGCTCAAGAAGATCGGCTGTCGTCAGGTCGCACAGTCACGGACTACGGCGACGTCTATGCGGACGGCGCCGGTCAGTTGGCGAGCCCGACAGGCGCTGTTCGGCGTGCCAGTCGGGATCACTACGTAGATGCCAACGGCATCCTGCACATCGAAATCAGCGGTATCGGCGCCGACATGCCGCTGACGAATGCACAGCGTGCAACGCTCGCGGCAGGCTATGGCCCGCTGAACGCCGAAGCGGCTGCCGCCCGAACGGCGCGAGTGCAGGAAGTCAGCCCGCAGTTGCCGCCGGTGGAAAACCTTTACACGCCGCTGGAAGGCTTCTTCGAAAGCCGCTATCGAATGGCTGTGGCGGGCCTTACCAGCCCGAGTGCCAGCTATGTCGAGAAGGGAGTGAATCTCCTCCTGGGCATGGGGGTCGCACCATTGGCCGCCCTGGAAGCCCCTGTCACAGGTTTGTACAACTCGCTCAACAACGCTTCGCGCATGGGGCAAAACCTCGCGCGTGCCAACTTGACCAGCGACACCGATGAGGCGGTGATGTCGCGGTTGGCGGCTATCGCCGAAGGCGCTGGCGCGTTCGTCGGCCTGGGAGGGCCGGCATCGCTGATGAGCCCGCGCTTGTCAGTGAGCAGTCCGACACCGCGTGTTCAAGCTCTTTCCGATGACGTTTTGCTGGCGGAGAGCACACTCCTGACCCACCGCTCGTCTGGCGTCAATGAGCTTGCGGTGCCGAAGACGCGAGCGTTCTACCTGGGGCAGGAGATAGACCCCATCGCGGCCACGATAAATCTTGAGCTTCGCGAGGGGTTTGTTGGACCTGTTGATCCGCACAAGATTTTCAGAAGAGTGGTCTCGCCAAGTCAGCCGGCGCAAGGCATTGATGCAATTGCGGCGTCTGGTGAGCTTTGGGGGAATTCGAACTACGGGCTCGGTGGCGTCCCCACTGTCAGTGCGCTGCGAGGGCCGCTTTCAGAAACACAAATGGGTCTGGAATTCATTACGCCGACACCATTGGGTTCTGGTGTCAACCCAAGACTCAATGGGCAAGTGAATTGGGGTGTCAATGTGAACGGCACGTTTCCACAAGGTATGCAGGGCTTCGTTAATCCGAGCACTGGTTACGATGCTGTGAAGATTCCAGTCATTGTTCTGCGAGTCAAGAAGTAAGGAGCGTGATCGTGGCTTTTGAGGTTTTGAGTCGAACACTTTGGCCGCTCGGCCTGAACTTCGATGTGTCGCTTATGGACTCCTCGTTGTCTTATTTGCGTGCGGAGGAGAAGTATGGATTTCATTTTTTGAAGGATCGAGACGACATCTCATCTGTCGAGCTTTGCTTGATTCGGTCTGACAGCGGTGTTTACTACCTTGTTCTTGGTCGTGAGGAGCTCCCGGAGCAGCGGCTGTCCATCAGAACAACGTCCGAGGACGGCGATTTTGAAAGTCTTGTTCAGCGAAGAATCGAGGATTTCGTGAGTGCAACTGGATTTGAGCTGGAAGACTTGGAGCAGATATGGGAATTCGTCGACGTCGGAGGCATTGGGCGGCGTTCTGCCGAATAGCGGCATGGCCGGAACCCGGTGCCGCCTTTGGGCGGTGCTCGGCGCAGCTTCCTCGGTGAGCGTTCCCCTCCGGGCTCGGGGCACGCGGTTACACCGTCCCCCTAAACTGCGCGGCGATTCGTTGGAATCCACGAACCGCCGCGCCCATGAGAATCCTGATCGTTGACGACCACACCCTGTTTCGCGATGGCCTCGAGCTGTTGCTCGGCAAGCTCGACCCGAGCATCGAGATGTTCGAGGCCAGTGACCTGCCGTCGGCGCTCGAAGCCGCCCGGACGCTTGGCCACATCGACCTGGTGCTCTTCGATCTCGGCTTGCCGGGTGTGTCGGGCATCCCGGCGTTGACCGAGTTCCGGCGTGCGAACGGCAGCTTGCCGGTGGTCGTGCTGTCCGGGCTGGCGGATCGGCAGACGGTGATCGAGGCGCTCGAAAACGGGGCGATGGGGTTCATCCCCAAGACCACCTCGTCCGAGACCCTGCACAGCGCGCTGAAGCTCGTGCTCGACGGTGGCATCTACCTGCCGGAAGGCGCCTGGGAGTCCGCCGAGCATCCTGCCGCGCCTCGCAGCGCACCGGCGGTCAAGCGTCTGTCGGAGCTGGACCTGACCGAAAGGCAGCGCGAGGTCTTCAAGCTCATCATCCAGGGGCGGCCCAACAAGGTGATCGCCCGCGAACTCGGCGTGACCGAGTCGACCGTGAAGGCGCACGTCAAGCCCATCCTCAAGGCGCTCAACGTCACCTCGCGCGTCGGTGCCATCCTCGAAGTGGGGCACCTGGGCCTCTTGCTCGACTGAGATGCAGTCCCATGCGTGGCTGCGTGACCTGCATGCGGGGTTGCGCGAGGTGGCTGCGGATCTCGCATCCCTTTGGCGGCGTGGGCTGCCCGCCGCGCCGTTATCGGGCGAGGCGCGGGTGCAGCGCAGCATCGCCTGCCGGCAGTTCAGAACGCTGATCCAGCAGGCTGCCGCGAGCCTGCTGGCGACTGTCGCGGCCGTCGCGCTGTGGGTGATCGTTCTCTGGGCCTACAGCCCGGGGCCGGCGGTGCTGGCATGGGCCATCGCCGCACTGTCGTGCATCGTCGCCCAGTACCGCTTCGGAAGGCGATTCCTGCGCGCCATGCCACCCGACGAGGCGCTGCAAGGCTGGGAGGCTCGATGCTGTCGTCGCATCTTCGCGATGGGCATCGTGTGGGGTGTCGTGGTTTTCACCGTCCCCGGCCATGCGGCCGAACTCACCCCGTACCTGGCCATCGGTTTGCTGCTGGTGCTCACCGGAGCGCTGAGCCTGTTCGTGGCGTATCGGCCCGGCATCGCCGTGTTCACCGTGCCGTGCGGGCTGCTGAGCTGCATGGCGCTGGTGTCCATCGGCGGGTTGCTCAACATGGCCCTCGGCATCGGTTTCCTGGTGGGCGTTGCGCTGCTGATGCGGCTGGCCTACCTGCAGAACACGATGATGACCCAGGCCATGGTGTCTGCCGATGAGCGTCTGGTGCTGCTGCACGAGCTGGAAGCCCGGCGGCGGGAGGCCGAGCAGGCCAACCAGGCCAAGACACGGTTCCTCGCGTCGGTGAGCCACGACCTGCGCCAACCCATGCATTCGATCGCGCTGCTGTCGGGGGCGTTGCGCCAGCATGTGGCGGTCGATGCGGCGGCCGACGCGCTCGTGCAAATCGGCAGCTCGGTGCAGGCCATGGACGACATGCTCGGCGCGCTGCTCGAAGTCTCGCGGCTGGACGACGGGCGCCTGCCGCTGCAGGTGGCGCCGGTGGCCTTGGATTCCCTGTTCAAGCGCCTGGAGCTGCAGTTCGCGGCACAGGCGAAGGCGAAGGGCTTGGATCTCCAGGTCGTGGCCAGCCCGGCATGGGTGGTGAGCGATGCCTTTCAGCTGCACCGCATGCTGGCGAACCTGCTGGCGAACGCGATCCGCTACACGCCGCGCGGCCGCGTGCGTCTGCGCTGCAGGGTGCGTGGGAACGAAGCCTGCCTGCAGGTGTGGGACAGCGGTGTGGGCATTGCCCGTGAACATCGGGCCCGCGTGTTCGAAGAGTTCTACCAGGTGGCTCGCACACCGCGAGAGGGCGCCGAAGGCCTGGGCCTGGGGCTGGCGATCGTGCACCGCCTGGGGCAGCGGCTGGGACATCGGGTCACGCTGCGCTCGCGGCCGCATCAAGGCACGGTGTTCGGTATCGTCGTGCCGCTCGACGCCGCACGCGCTGCTCAGGCCACCGCAGGCGCGGGCCTGGGCGATTTGCTGTCGGGGCAGTTGGTGCTGTTGATCGACGACGAGGCCGCGGCTCGCAAGGGCATGCAGCTGTTGCTCGAATCCTTCGGCTGCCACGTGCTGGCCGCCCACTCCACGCAAGCCGCACTGCAGCGGGTGGACGAGAGCTTGCGCACACCCGACCTCGTCATCACCGACTATCGACTCGGCCCGGCCGACACGGGCCTGCAGGCCATCACCCGGGTGCGCGACGCAGTCGGCGAAGCGATCCCCGCCTTGATGGTGACCGCGGAAGTCGACAGGCCTATCGCTGCGGCACAAGCGCTGGGCGCATCGGTGCTGCCCAAGCCGCTGCAAATGGACGCGCTGGCGGCGGAGCTGAGCCGGCTGCTGCAGGCGCAAGCGTCATGAGCGTCTGCCGCGATGCCCTCTGCGGGGCAGGACAGTAAGGAGTCTTCGTCATGCCATGGCTGCGCGCCCTATCGTCGGGCCTGCGGGAATCGCTGTCCGACCTGAGTTCCCCGTGCCGTCGATCGCCTGTCTTGTGGCTGGCCGCGGGCGCGCCGGAGTTGCAGCGGCAGATCGCATGCCGGCAGTTCAGGACGTTGATGCAAGGCTCCGGTACGCTCGAAGCGTGCCTGGGTCTTGTGTTGTGGGTGATCGGCCTGTGGGTTTTCATTCCCGGCTGGCCGGTGGTCGTTTGGGCGGCCCTCCTGTCGGTCAGCATCGCCGGGATGATCGCGCATTGGAAGTACTTCGAGCGTGCGATGCCGTCCGATGACGCGTTGCGGCCGTGGGAAGTGCGCGCAGGGCGACTCGCTTGCTTGCAGGGGGTGATGTGGGGCTTGGTCGGATTCATGCTTCCCGAGCATTTGCGCGAGCTTGCACCCTATCTGGCGGTCGGAGAGGTTCTCGTGATCGCAGGCGCCTTGAGCACCATGGTCAACTATCGTCCCGCGACCATGTGGCTGTCCGTGCCATGCGGCGGCCTGACCGGCCTGAGCCTCATCTGTGGCGGAGGACTGCCGAACATCATCATCGGTCTCGGTGTACTGACGGCGACGATGGCCATGACCCGTCTGGCACGAGTGCAGAACGAGCTGATCACCCGCTCCATGATGCTCGCCGAGGAGCGAGTGGCATTGTTGAAGGAGCTGGAAGCGCAGCGCGAGGCTGCGCAGCAAGCCAGCCTGGCGAAGACGCGCTTTCTCGCGTCGGTGAGCCATGACCTGCGCCAGCCCATGCATTCGATCGCCTTGCTGTCGGCGGCGCTCCAGCGCAAGGCGGCTTCCGATGCGGATGCGGTCGTTCAGATCGGCACCTCGGTCCAGGCCATGGACGACATGCTCGGCGCGTTGCTGGAGGTGTCCCGCCTGGATGACGGCCACCTGCCGCTGCAGGTGGCGCCGGTGGCCCTGGGGCCCTTGTTTCAGCGCCTGGCGTTGCAGTTCACCGCACAGGCGCAAGCCAAGGGCCTGGATCTGCAGGTGGTCGTCACCCCGGCACGCGTGATGAGCGATCCCTTTCAGCTGCAGCGCATGCTGGCCAACCTGCTGTCGAACGCGATCCGCTACACATCGAGTGGCCGTGTGTTGTTGCGCTGCCGGGTGCGCGGCGCCCAGGCGTGTCTGCAGGTGTGGGACACCGGCGTGGGCATCTCGCGCGAACACCGCAACCGCGTGTTCGAAGAGTTCTTCCAGGTGGCCCGCACGCCACGCGAAGGTGCGCAGGGCCTGGGCCTGGGCCTGTCGATCGTGCACCGCCTGGGGCAGCGGCTGGGGCATCGGCTCACGCTGCGTTCGCGCCCGCAGCGCGGGTCGGTGTTCGGCATCGTCGTACCGCTGGAGGCCGGCTCTGCCAGTGAGGCGAGCGCGGCCGCGGGCCTCGCCGAACTGCTGGCGGGGCAGCTGGTGCTGCTGATCGACGACGACGCGACGGTGCGCAAGAGCATGCAGATGCTGCTCGAATCCTTCGGCTGCACGGTGCTGGCCGCGCACTCCACGCCGTCGGCCCTGCAAGTGGTGGACGAAAGCCTGCGCACGCCGGACCTCATCATCACGGACTATCGCCTCAGCGCCGCGGACACTGGGCTGGAGGCCATCGCCCAGGTGCGCGAGGCGGTGGGCGAGGCGCTTCCCGCCTTGGTGGTGACCGCGGAGATCGACAAGCCCATGGCCGCAGCCCAGGAGATCGGCGTCGCGGTGCTGGCCAAGCCGCTGCAGGTGGATGCATTGGCCTTCGAGCTGAGCCGCTGCGTGCCGCAGGGGTAGCTACACCCGAAAGGGCGTCTTGTACCTCGGGGTAATTCCGCAGCGCCTTGCGTCCCGATAACGTTCGCCCTGTGAGATTTCGCACGTATGTCGCCCTTTGGGCATGCGGGATCGCAGGGGAGAACGAGGTGGTCGTGAGTAGGCAGAAGTCGGCGAGCGTGGGGTGGCGTGCGGGTATCCGTGCAGCGCCGCCCTGATCCACCACGCCGCGATGGCGGGCGTGCCTAAGGGCACCTGAGACCCGCCATGCGAAGTCACCCGGACGACCCGGGTGCCCAGCTTCATTTCAACGTGATTTCAGCAGCCCCCGGAGCTGGGGGCGGTGCATCGCTGCGCGTGTGCACCACGAAGGAAGGTTCATGTCGCCGGATCAATCGAGTCAGTTGCTGGTGTCGCTGCTGTGGAAGGCCGCCTCCATCTCGGCGCCTTTGCTGCTGTCGCTGCTGCTCGTGGGCGTGCTAGTCAGCGTGCTGCAGGTGGTCACGCAGATCCAGGAGATGTCGCTCACCTTCATCCCGAAGCTGATCGTCGCCGTGGTCGTGCTGGCCGTGGCCGGGCCCTGGATGCTGGGTCAGCTGATGGCGTACAGCCGCGCGCTCATCGAGAGCATTCCCCGCCTGTTGTGAGTTTGGTGAGCTCACCCATGTCCATCAAGTTAGACGAAGCCTGGATGCTGGCCACCGTGCTCCTGTGGGTGCGGCAGTGCGCGATGTTCTTCATGAGCCCGACGAGGCCGTGCTTCGCCGCCACGTACTGCGAGTAGTCCATCCCGGGTTCGAGACCATTGATCGACGACGTGATCACGATGGAACCCCGCTGCCGTTCGATCATGTGCGGAGCCACCGCCTTGGCCGACTTCCACACGCCGGTCAGGTTGATGTCGATGGTCTGGCTCCACGTCTCCTCACTCAGCTCCCAGAACCGGCCCTTCGTCCAGATGCCGGCGT
>CBINKC010000159.1:0-9608 GCA_966251135.1 uncultured Burkholderiaceae bacterium | reverse complement strand
GTAGTCGATCATGCGCACCAGTGTCTGCACGTGACCCTGGGGCTGCATGTTGGCCCCCATCACCCCGAAGGACATGACCGGTTCCAGCCCCTCGCCGCCGTGGGAGGCCGTCGCTCCCGAAGCGTGGGCCTGCCGGCCGGCGGGTCTCGTCAGGAACCCGGGAATGATCGTGTGGAACGGCCGCTTGCCCGGCGCCACCACGTTGGCACTGCCCTCGTCCAGCGTGACTCCATGCCCGCGGTTCTGCAGCGACAGGCCATAGCCGGGCACCACCACACCCGAGCCGAAGCCCATGTAGTTGCTCTGGATGAAGCTCACCATCATGCCGCGCTCGTCGGCGGTGGTGAGGTAGATGGTGCCGCCCCGCACGGGATTGCCGGCCTTGTAGTCCTGGGCGCGCTTCGGGTCGATGAGCCGGGCTCGCTCGTCCAGGTAGGCGTCGTCGAGCATCTGCTCGGCGCTCACCTCCATGCACGAGGCCTCCGCCACGTAGCGGTACACGTCGGCGAAGGCCAGCTTCATCGCCTCGATCTGCAGGTGCAGCGAGTCGGGGCCGTCCGCAGCGAGGGCCGACAGGTCATAGCGGTCGAGGATGCCCAATGCGATCTGCGCGGCGATGCCCTGCCCGCTGGGCGGGATCTCGTGCAGCGTGTAGCCGCGGTAGTGCTTGGCGAGCGGCTGCACCCACTCGGGCCGGCAGGCGGCGAAGTCCTCGGCGGTCATGGCTGCACCGTGCTCGCGCGCGTGCCGGCCGGCCGCCTCGGCGATCTCGCCGCGATAGAACGCTTCGCCTTGGCTCCGGGCGATGAGCCGCAGCGTGCGCGCCGCGGCCTCGAAGCGGAACAGCTCGCCGATCTCGGGGGCGCGGCCCCAGGGCAGGAAAGCTTGCGCGAAGCCCGGCTGCACGGTCAGCTCGTGCACGGCCGCCGCCGCAGCCCACTTCTGCTGCACCACGACCGGCACCGCATAGCCGCGCTCGGCGATTTCGATGGCGGGCTGGAGCAAGTCTTCGAAGGAGAGGCGACCGAAACGCTCGGACAGGGCCACCCAGCCGGCCACCGCCCCGGGGACCGTGACGCTGTCCCAGCCGCGGCGCGGCGGCGTGCGCGCCCCCTCGCCATGCCTGCTGCGGAAGTACGCCGGCGTCCACGCCGCTGGCGCGCGTCCGGCCGCGTTGAGGCCATGCAGCCGTTCGCCGTCCCAGAGGATGCAGAAGGCGTCGGAGCCCAGCCCGTTGCTCACCGGCTCCAGCACTGTCATCGCCGCCGCGGTGGCGATCGCGGCGTCCACGGCATTGCCGCCCTGGAGCAGCATGCGCTGCCCCGCCTGCGCGGCCAGCGGATGCGAGGTCGCCACGACGTTGCGCCCGAACACGGGCAATCGCTGGCTAAGGTAGCCGGCGCGCCAGTCGAAGCGGTGCTGCATGGGTGGCCTCTCTTTCCCGGAAGTTCGGCTCGGCACCGCACGGCGAATCGGGTGCCGGGCCCATTCTAGGAAGGCCCCTGACCGGCAAGCCGGCCGGGGTCAATCGACGTGCGCCTGCACGCGCTGGTGCAGGCGCCGGATGCTTGCCCACACCGCCAGCCCGATCACCGGGATGGCCAGGGCCACCGCCACATCGGGCGACACCGGCCATCCTGCGGCGTGAGCGCCCTTGGCAAGGTAGCCCACCAGCCCCGCGCCGTAGTAGGTGACGGCCGCCACCGACAGGCCTTCCACGGCGCTTTGCAGCAGCACCTGCGCACGCTGCCGGCGGTTCATTGCGTCCAGCAGCTCCTGGCTGCTTTGCTGCTGCTCGATCTCGACCCGCGTGCGCAGCAGGTTGCTGGCGCGAGAGATGCGCTCGGACAGTGCCTGCTGGCGCCGCGCGGCCCATACGCAGGTCTGCATGGCCGGCACGAGCCGCCGGTCCATGAACTCCCCGAGCATCTGCAGGCTCTCCACCCGCTGCTCGCGCAGTTCCTCGATGCGGCGCTGCACCAGCTCGAAGTAGGCGCTGCTGGCAGAAAAACGCGCATGGGTTCGCGCGTACAAGCCTTCCACCTCGCCGGCCAGCTGGGTGAGCTGGCGCAGCAGCTCGGGCTCCTGCTCGCGCTGGGCACTGCGGATGGCCCAGGCCACCTGCGCCAAGTCGCGCTCGGCATGAGCGAGCGCCCCGGTCACCTCGCGCGCCATGGGCAGCCCCAGCAGCGCCATCATGCGGTAGGTCTCGATCTCCAGCAGGCGCTGCACGGCGCGGCCGAGGCGCCGGGGCGTCATGCCGTCGCAGAAGACCAGGAAGCGGGTGAACCCGTCCGCCGTCAGCTGCAGGTCGGTGTAGACCTCGGCATCGCCCCCCATCACGGCGGCACCCACCAGCGATTCTTCCAGCAGCGTGCGGCGCGCCCACTGCGGCAACTGGCCGCGGTCCTGCCCGGCCGTGTCCCCCCGCACGAGCATGTGCAGCCCCACGAGCCACTGGCCCGGCACCGCGGCGAGCCAGTCGCGTGGCACGTCGGCCAGCGCGGTCGGGCCGAATTGCGAGGGCACCTCGTGCAGCGGCTTCCAGAACGTGAGCGTATGGAACTCGGTGTGCCCCTCCCAGCGCAGGTGCAGGCCACCCAGGTCGGCGCTCAGGTGGTTGGCGTCCTCGGCGGGGAGCGGCAGATGCCGGCTGCGCATCAGCGCGGCCACGTGCTCCCGTGCCTGCGAGGCCTCCGCGCCCACCCAGGCGAGGTGCGACAGCGCCAGCGGCGCGGTGAGTCGCTCGTAAGGCCGGGCATGGACCTCGTTGTGCAGCGTCTCGCGCTGCGGGTGCGCCTTCAGCATCGGTCAGTAGGTGCCTGTCATCGTGCCGCGAGCATAACGACCCTACGTGTCCCGAAAACGACAAGCCGCCCCGGGGGGGCGGCTTGTGCGACGCGAGGAACGGCCCTGCGCGGCTCAGAGCTCCTCCTGGAACACGTCCTCGCGCCTGCGCTTGATCGATGGCATGGCCACTATCAAGACCAGCAGCGCAGCGGCGATGAGCAGGCCGGCCGACAGCGGACGGGTGACAAAGGTCGTCCAGTCGCCGCGCGACAGCAGCAGTGCACGGCGCAGGTTCTCTTCCATCATCGGTCCCAAGATGAAGCCCAGCAGCAGCGGCGCCGGCTCGCAGCCCAGCTTGAAGAACACATAGCCGACGACGCCGAAGGCCGACGCCATGTAGACGTCGAAGTTGTTGTTGTTCAGCGTGTACAGGCCGATGGCGCAAAACACCATGATGGCCGGGAACAGGAAGCGGTACGGCACCGTGAGCAGCCGGATCCAGATGCCGATCAGCGGCAGGTTCAGGATCACGAGCATCAGGTTGCCTACCCACATGGAGGCGATGAGGCCCCAGAACAGCTCGGGGTTGCTGGTCATCACCTGCGGGCCGGGCTGGATGCCCTTGATCGTCATCGCACCGACCATCAACGCCATCACCGCATTGGGCGGGATGCCCAACGTGAGCATGGGAATGAACGAGGTTTGCGAGCCCGCGTTGTTGGCGGACTCCGGACCGGCGACGCCCTGGATGGCGCCCTTGCCGAAGGGCACGCGCGGGTTTCGCACGAGCTTCTTCTCCAGCGTGTAGGCCGCGAAGGACGACAGCAGCGCACCGCCGCCGGGCAAGATGCCTAGCGATGAACCGAGGGCGGTGCCGCGCAGCACCGAGGGCCAGGCGTCGGCGAAGTCCGCCTTGGTCGGCCACAGGTGCTTCACCTCCTTGGTGAACACTTCGCGATGCTCGGCGGGCCGGCCGAGGTTGGCGATGATCTCGCCGAAGCCGAACACACCCATGGCGATCACGACGAAATTGATGCCGTCGGTGAGCTCGGGAATATCGAAGCTGTAGCGCGGCACGCCGGAGATCACGTCGGTGTTGATCTGCCCGAGCAGCAGGCCCAGGATGATCATGGCCACGGCCTTGATGAGCGACCCGGAGGCCAGCACCACGGCGCCGATGAGGCCGAGCACCATCAACGAAAAGTACTCCGCGGGGCCGAACTTGAAGGCCACTTCGGTCAGAGGTGGCGCGAACGCGGCAATGATGAGCGTGCCCACGCAACCGGCAAAGAACGAGCCCAGCGCCGCGGTCGCCAACGCGGGACCGGCACGCCCCTGCCTCGCCATCTGGTAGCCGTCGATGGCGGTCACCACCGAGGCGGATTCGCCCGGGATGTTGATCAGGATGGCGGTGGTAGAGCCACCGTATTGGGCACCGTAGTAGATGCCCGCCAGCATGATCAGCGCGGGCGTGGCGTCCAGCGCGTAGATCGACGGCAGCAGCATCGCGATCGTGGCCACCGGGCCGAGGCCGGGGAGCACGCCGATCAGGGTGCCCAGGAAACACCCGAAGAAGGCATACGCGATGTTCTGGAGCGTGAGGGCCGTGGAGAAGCCGAGGGTGAGGTTGTTGATGAGGTCCATGGCGCGCCCTTCAGCCTGCGAAAGCCGGCCACAGGGGAATGACCAGCTTCAGGCCCAAGATGAAGACCGCCCAGCTGCCGATGGTGAGGATCACGGCGTTGACCAAGGCCTCGCCCCAATGGAACTCGTCTCCCGCCATGGCGGACGTGATCACGAGGATCGGCAGCGAAATCACCATCCCGAGCCGGGGCAGCAGCAGCCCGAACAGGGCGATGGAGCCGACGATGATGACCAGCGGCTTCCATGCGATGTGGCCGATGCGATCGCCGCCGTCGGTTTCGATGGTGAGGGATTCGAACAGCGTCAGGGCGCCCAGGGCCGCCAGGAGGATGCCGAGACCGAACGGGAAGTAAGCGGGCCCGGGACGAGCGGACGAACCGAACGAGTAGTTCAGCGCACCCCACGCAAAGCCGATACCGACCACCAGGAACATCAGCCCGGACCAGAAGTCCTTCTGGCTCTTGATCTTCACGATAAGTCTCCTCGGACGGTCGTATTTGATGGCTGGCGATTCTAGGCAGCGCCCCCTTCGCACTTTGTGTGGTTTACACGTAAGCAGGGCGTAAAAACGAGTTCCTGCCGGCGCAATTCGCGCACCCCTATTCGATGCGGCGATGACCGCCGTTCACTCCCACGCCGGCGTGGCGCTAAGCACTTCGTCCAGCGTAGTCACGCCCTGTGCCACCTTGATCGCACCGGCCATGCGCAAAGGCCGCATCCCGTCCTTGAGGGCCTGATGCCGCAGCCGTGTGGCATCGGGCACGGGCATCATGCATGCCCGCGCGGCCTCGGCCAGCACCAGCAGCTCGTACAGGCCGGCGCGACCGCGATAACCCGTCATCCGGCACTCCAGACACCCCACCGGCTTGTAGGGCCGCGCCTGGCCGTTGATGCGCCATGGCTTGAGGGCGTCGTTGATGGTCTCGGCGCTCGTCTGCTCGTCGGGCTGGCGGCAGTTGCTGCACAGCGTACGTACCAGCCGCTGCGCGAGCACGCCGATGACCGTGGCACTGATGAGATAAGGCGGCACGCCCAGGTCCACCAGCCGCGTGATGGCCGAGGCCGAGTCGTTGGTGTGCAAGGTGCTGAACACGAGGTGACCGGTGAGCGCGGCCTGGATCGCCATCTCGGCCGTTTCGAGATCGCGGATCTCGCCCACCATGATGATGTCCGGGTCCTGGCGCATGAGCGCGCGCAGGCCCTCGGGGAACCCCAGGTCCAGGGCGGGCTGCACCTGCGTCTGGTTGAACGCCGGCTCGATCATTTCGATCGGGTCCTCGATGGTGCACACGTTCACCTCGTCGGTGGCCAGCCGCCTGAGGGTGGAATACAGCGTGGTCGTCTTGCCCGAACCGGTGGGGCCCGTCACAAGGATGATGCCGTGCGGGCGCGCGATCAGGTGCTGCCAGCGCTGGGCGTCGTGGCTGCCGAAACCCAGCGCCTCCAGGGGCTTGACCGTCGCGTCGGGGTCGAAGATGCGCATGACCATCTTCTCGCCAAAGGCCGTGGGCAGCGTGGACAGCCGCATCTCGACCTCGTCGCCCTGAGGGTTGCGCGTCTTGATGCGTCCGTCCAGCGGTCGCCGCTTCTCGACCACGTCCATGCGGCCGAGCAGCTTCACCCGGGCGACCATCGCGTTCATCACGCCCGGCGGCAGCTGGTAGACCGTATGCATCACGCCATCGATGCGGAAGCGGATGACCGACAGGTCGCGCCGCGGCTCGAGATGGATGTCGGAGGCGCGCTGGTCGAAGGCGTACTGCCAAAGCCAGTCGACCACCTGCACCACGCCCTGGTCGTTGGCGTCGAGCTGCTTGTTGGTCCGGCCCAGCTCCACCAGCTGTTCGAAGCTGGCGATGGCGGAGGTCTCGCCCGTCTTGGCCGCGGCGCGCACCGACTTCGACAGCGTGTAGAACTCGGTCGTGTAGCGCCCGATCTCCAGCGGGTTCGACAGCACGAGCTTCACGGCGCGGCGCGTATGCGCCTCGATCTCCGGAACCCATGCGATGTCGAAGGGCTCGCAGGTGGCGATGGTGATCTCGCTCGCGCCCACTTGCAGCGGCAGTGCCTTGCGGCGTTCCGCATAGCTGATCGACATGATGTCGCTCACGCGGCCCACGTCGGCCTTGAGGGGGTCGATGCGCAGGTAAGGCAGGCGGCAGCGAGCGGCGAGCCATTCGGTGAGCGCCTCGGTGTCCAGGACCTTGCCGTTGCTCTTGCGGGCGAGGCCGGCGGCCCCCAGCCGCACCAGCGGATGCTGCGCGCTGTCGCCAGCGGCAAAGCGCTTGCGGGTGCGTTCGGCATCCTCGGCGCTCACGATCTGATCCTCGCGCAGCCATTTCAGCAGGATCCGCCAATCGAGCGGGCCGCCGTGAGCCGCGCTGGGAGGGGTGGGTTTGTCAGTGGCAGCGGTCATTCGACAGGCTCGAGGGCATCCAGGGGCAACGATTGCATGATGCGCAGCCATTTGCGCGCGGGCAGCCCGAACCGGCTCTCGATCGCGCAAGCCCGGTCTTCGAGCGCCTCACGCGCGGGCAGCTCGGCGCCCTTCCATGCCAGCACGATGGTGTTGCCCTCGCGGGTGGGGCGCAGCACGCGCACATGCGATTCGCCGAAGACGGAGGCGATGCGCTGGGCGCTGCGGTGGAAGCTGGCATTGCGGCCGAACAGGTTGGTCGTCATCGCACCGCCTTCGCCCAGCAGGCGCGCGCAATGACGATAGAACTCCACCGTGTCCGCTATCGGGGCTGCGGCATCGTGGTCGTACACATCGACGCACAGGGCGTCCACTGTCCCGGCGAGCGCAGGATCGGCCACCCACTGCCCTGCGTCGCCCTCCACCACCGTCAGCCGCCCGCTTTGCTGCGGCAGCCGAAACCACATGCGGCACGCGGCAATCACGCTGGGGTTGAGTTCCACCACCGTGGTCTGCATGCGCAGCACGCTGTGGCAAAAACGTGTGATGGCCGCCGCACCCATGCCGAGCTGGACAGCGTGCCCCGACATGAGCTGATCGGGCTCGCGCAGCAGCATCCACGCCATCATGCGCTGCACGTACTCCAGCTCTATCTGGTTGGGACGGCGCAGTCGCATGGCGCCCTGCACCCACGGCGTGCCGAGGTGCAGGTAGCGAACGCCGTCAGCCTCGGAGAGGGTGGCGGAAGCCAGCTTGAGGGGCGCGCGGGTCGCGGCGGAACTTTGCGGAGTGGTCGAGGACATGGCGGGCTAGTCTGCCAGAGCCCCCAGTCGCGGCAGCGCAGCAAACGTGTTGGCGCGAACCATTTCCGCCGTCTTCTCCACAGACCAGCCGCGCAGACCGGCAAGGACGGCCGTGATGCGTGGCAGCTCGGCAGGCTCGTTGCGCGCCCGCTCGCCGGCCGCGCGCTGAGCTGCGGTGCGGTACAGCCAGTGCGGCGGAATGTCGGGCGCGTCGGTCTCGACCACGAGGGCCTCGGCCGGCAGGCCCTGCGCGAGCCGTCGGATCTGGAGCGCGCGATCGAAGGTCATGGCGCCACCGAAGCCCAGCCGCAAGCCCAGGTTCACAAAGGCCAGGGCCTGCTGCTCGCTGCCGTTGAATGCATGCACGATGCCACCCACCGGATGGCGGCGCAGGTGCTTGAGCAGCACATCGGCCGAGCGACGCACATGCACGATCGCCGGCAGGCCGAACTCGCGCGCCAGCCGCAGCTGCTCTGCATAGAAGCGCTCGTGGCGGCCGGGGTCGGCGGCAGGCACGAAATGATCGAGGCCGATCTCGCCCACGGCCACGAGGCGGGGATCGTCGCGCCAGCGCTCCAGCGCGTCGCGCAGCAGGCCCAGTTCCCCGTCCGGCACGCCATCGACGTACAGCGGATGGATGCCCAGCGCGTAGGCAAGACCGTGGCGGTGCGCCAGATCACGAACGGCATTGAAGTTGCCCGCGTGGATCGCCGGCAGCACCATCTGCGTCACGCCGGCCTCGCGCGCACGGCCGACCACCTCGTCGCGGTCGTCGTCGAATTCGGACGCATCGAGGTGGCAATGGGTATCGATCCAGGCCGGCATCCGTCGAATCATGCCCGCACCCCCGGGGAACGGCGCATGCAGGATCCCCGACACCGTGATACGGTTGGGCCAGCTTGTCCCTGCGCGAAGCGAGGGGGTGCAGTGATGAAGAAGGCTCCGCTTTACAGCCATTCCCGGCAGCGCTCGGTACCCCCTGCTCGACCTACGGAGAAGGCTGACCAGGCACCGGCCTTGAACGCCGCCCCGTCGCCGGCGACCCCGGCAGGGGGCTCCCAGCCTCGGCCGCGCCTCTCCCGCTGGCAAGAATTCATGGGTCGCCATCGCATCTTCGCGGCAGCCCTGGCGGCCGCGATGCTGGTGCTGGCCGGCGGACTGGCCGATCGCGCGCTTACCGCACCTGCCGCCGCACTCACCCAGAAAGATATCGACGCGGCGGTACGCCACTCGCTGGAGAAGCAGCCGCTGCCTTCGGCTTATGCGAAGGCCTATGCGGCCGTACGGCCCTCCGTGGTCCGCGTGGTGGGGCTGGACGACGAAAACGATGAGCCACCCAAGCCCGGCGACGACCCGAAGGCGCACCAGCGCTCCACCGGCAGCGGCGTGGTCATCGTGGACAACGGCACCATCCTTACCAACTTGCATGTGGTCGTGGGCGCCAAGCGCATCCGGGTGACCTTTGCCGACGGGCACGAGTCCGATGCGTCCATGGTCGGCGCGCAGCCTGAAAACGATCTCGCCGTGCTGCGTGCACGCAGCATTCCCGACGATCTGCAGGCCGCGACCATGCGCGGCACGGGAGACCTGATCCCCGGCGATGAAGTGATCGCGGTCGGCTTTCCGTTCGGAATCGGCCCCTCCACCTCGGCTGGCGTCATCTCCGGGCTCAAGCGCAGCTTCCGCGCCCCGGAGGGCGAGCGCATGGTCAACCTGATCCAGTTCGACGCCGCTGCCAACCCGGGCAACTCGGGCGGGCCGCTGGTCACCATGGACGGCTCGGTGGTCGGCATCGTCACCGCCATCCTGAACCCCGGCGACCAAGGCACCTTCATCGGTATCGGCTTCGCCGTGCCGATCGAGAACGCCGCGTCCGCCGCCGGCATGCCGCCGTTCTGACCTGAAGAGGCTGAGAAGCAATCCGACATGACCGCTCGTACCCTGCAAATGGCGCC
>CBINKC010000158.1:0-9709 GCA_966251135.1 uncultured Burkholderiaceae bacterium | reverse complement strand
CTGGCCGACGACCGGCCCTCCAGCGTGACGCACGCCTATGCCGCGCTGAAGCTGCTCACCCAGCGCGCGGGCCTGGTCGTGCACGACCTGCTGCTTTCGGCCGCGCCCACCTCGCCGCGCGCCGAACGCATCGCCATGCAGATCGCCACGTGTGCCGACGACTTCCTCGGCGCAGTGCTGCGCGACTGGGTGCAGATCGACCCCGCCACCGACGCGCGGGACCCGCCGCCGCCCGCGCTGCGCCGCTGGGCTCGCGAAACCCTGCAGCCGCCGAGCCGCCTGGGCGCCATGCCGGAGGTTGCCGCGAGCAAGCCTTCGCCGTCGTATGCCATGGGACTGAACTGACCCGCTTCACCGATCACAGCGTTCAAAGGCCCCGGAAGAAAGCCGATCCATGTACACCGCCAAAGGCCACCTCGACGTCAACGCGATGCTGAAGCAGTACAGCCCCCTGGTCCGGCGCCTGGCGCACCAGATGATTGCCAAGCTACCGGCCAACGTCGAGATCGACGACCTGATCCAGGTCGGCATGATCGGCCTCACCGACGCCCTGTCGCGCTTCGATGCGGCGCAGGGCGTGCAGTTCGAGACCTTCGCCACTCAGCGCATCCGAGGCGCCATGCTCGACGAGCTGCGCGGCAGCGACTATCTCTCGCGCGGCACGCGCAAGCAGCAGCGCAGCATCGAGGCCGCGGTGCACAGGCTGGAGCAGAAGCTGGGCCGCGCACCCGCGGAGAGCGAGATCGCACGCGAGATGGGCATCTCGCTGACCGAGTACCAGGAGCTGCTCGGCAAGGTGCGCGGCACGCAGTTGGTGTACCTGGAGGACATGTCGGGCGACGAGGGCGACAGCGACTACCTCGACCGCCATGTCGCCGACGAAGGCTTCAACCCGCTCTCGCAGCTGCAGGACCATCGCATGCGCGAGGCGCTGGTCCAAGCCATCAAGTCGCTGCCCGAGCGCGAGCAGTACGTCATGAGCATGTACTACGAGCACGACATGAACCTCAAGGAGATCGCGGCCGTGCTCAAGGTGACCGAGTCGCGGGTGTGCCAACTGCACAGCCAGTCGATCGCACGCCTGCGGGTCAAGCTGCGCGAGCATTGAGAAGGTGTAGACGCAACCCCGTCTCCGTTCGGGCTGGCTTGTCGAAGCCCCGCCAAAGTGGTGCAGGCCCTTCGACAAGCTCAGGGCGAACGGTATGTGGTGGGCACGTCTCACGCTCGACTCCATCGTTGTTCGTATGTGGCGGCCAGGTTTCATGCCCAACCCCGTCTCCGTTCGGGCTGAGCTTGTCGAAGCCGCGCCAAAGTCGTGCGGGCCCTTCGACAAGCTCAGGGCGAACGGTATGTGGTGGGCATGCCTCACGCTCGACCCCATCCTTGTTCGTAGGTGGCGGCTACGTCTCATGTCCAACCCCACCTCCGTTCGGGCTGAAGCCGGTGTGAACGAATCCGACATGCCGCGCCACCACGTGCCGTGCGCTGGCTGGTGCTGATGCTCGCTCCCGCGCGCTGGATACGGCGTCTGCCATGGCCCCTGCCGGCGTTGGTGGCATGGGCGGTTGCCTGGGCCGCCTATGCCGGCGGCACGCAGGGCATCGGGCTGCCGGCGCCCTGGGCGCTGCTGTTCGTCACGGCCCTGGCCGCGATGGCCGGCTGCGCCGGCACCACGCCCTGGCGGCGCGTGTTCATTGCGCTGGGTTTCCCACTCTCGCTGCTGGCCGCGGGCGCGCTGCCCGGCGTGCCGGCGTGGGCCTGGCTGGTGCCCATGGCGCTGCTGGCGGCGCTGTACCCGATGCGCAGCTGGCGCGATGCGCCGCTCTTTCCCACGCCCGCGGGCGCACTGCAGGGCTTGCCGCAGGCTGCGCCCCTGCCGCCCGGTGCGCGCGTGCTCGACGCCGGGTGCGGCCTCGGGGACGGCTTGCGCGAGCTGCACCGTGCCTACCCGCAAGCGAGCCTCACTGGCCTGGAGTGGAGCTGGCCGCTGCGCCTGGTTTGCGCGTGGCGCGTGCCTCGTGCGCAGGTGCGCCAGGCGGATCTGTGGGCCGAGGACTGGTCGGGCTACGACCTGGTGTATCTCTTCCAGCGCCCGGAGAGCATGCCGCGTGCGGCCGCCAAGGCCGCCAGCGAGATGCGAGCAGACGCCTGGCTGGTCAGCCTGGAGTTCGAGATACCGGGCGCGAGCGCCGTGAGCGTGCTTCAGTGCGCGGATGGGCGCAGGGTGTGGCTGTACCGCTGGAAGGCCAGAAAAGACGGCTCCCGCTTGGCTTGAAGAAGGTGTGAACCTGCTCATCGCGCCAGAACACCCTCGTGGGAGCACGTGCAACGGGATGGGGGACGATTGCTGTCCCGTGCCCTGCGCTCGTCGAAGGGCCTGTGCAGGTTGGGCGAGGGCTTCGACAGGCTCGTCGGGGGGGACCACCGCGATCCTTATGACGAGCCCCGGGGGGCATGGCTGGCCATGCGGGCGGCCTCCACGTAAATGTGGCGGATCAAAGGAAACTGCTGCCGCACCTGGCGCTCCAGGGCAGCCACCGTGCCGGCCACGCGCTCCGCGGAAGTGCCGTCGCGGAACTCCACGTCCAGGGTGAGCAGCACCGCGTCGCGGCCGAGGTACATCGACAAGGGCTTGCCCACGTGCGCGATGTCGGGATGCGACATCGCCATCTCGCGGATGCGGCGGGCCGTTTCGGGGCGGATGCCTTCGCCCACCAGCAGGCTGCGCGACTCGTAGATCAGCAGCACGGCCACGCCGGCCAGCAGCAGCCCGATCAGCATGGAGGCCAGGCCGTCGAGTCTGGGAATGTTCAACTGGTGGCTGGCCCAAACACCGCCCGCGGCGATGGCCAGCCCCGCGAGCGCCGCGCCGTCCTCGGCCATCACGGTGAAAGTGGTGGGATCCTTGCTGGCGTGGAGCGCCTGCCAGAACGGCTGGTCGCGCGACTCGCGCAGGAACTGCCGCACCGCAATGATGAGGCTGCCGCCCTCGAACAGCGAGGCCGCGCCCAGCACCACGTAGTTCCACTCGGCGTCCTCCAGCGGCGCGGGGTCGCGCCAGTGCAGCACGCCCTCGTAGAACGAGACGCCGCCGCCTGCGCCGAAGATCAGCACCGCGACGATGAGGGTCCAGAAGTACAGCTCCTTGCCATGGCCGAACGGGTGCTCAGGGCTCGCCGGCCGCTCGCTCAGGTGCGTGCCGACCAGCAGCAGCACGCCGTTGCCGGTGTCCACCGCCGAGTGGATGCCTTCGGAAAGCATGGCCGAGCTGCCGGTGATGCCGGCGACCATGAACTTGGTCACCGCGATCGCCAGGTTGGCGCCGATCGCGCCGTAGATCGCCATGCGCGATTCGGCCATGCGAGCCGGGCTGCAAGGCTCGTTCCCGCTGGACCCTCGCGGTGAGTGCGGCGGGGAACGCAACTTGCCGGCCCGGGCGTGGTTGGACACACAAGGAGCACGGCATGACCATGACGGTGAGCGACCAGCTGCTGCAGCGGCTGCATGAGTGGGGTATCCGCCGCGTGTACGGCTACCCCGGCGACGGCATCAACGGCCTGATGGGCGCGTTCGACCGCATCGGCGAGAAGATGCACTTCATCCAGGCGCGGCACGAGGAGCTGGCGGCCTTCATGGCCACCGCGCATGCCAAGTTCACCGGCGAGGTGGGCGTATGCATGGCCACCTCGGGGCCGGGCGCGATCCACCTGCTCAATGGCCTGTACGACGCCAAGGCCGACCACCAGCCGGTGGTGGCCATCGTGGGCCAGCAGGCGCGCGCCGCGCTGGGCGGCGACTACCAGCAGGAAGTGGATCTCGTGAGCCTGTTCAAGGACGTGGCGCACGAGTACGTCCACATGGCCACCGTGCCCGCCCAGATGCGCCACCTGGTGGACCGGGCGCTGCGTATCGCGCGTGACATGCGTACCGTCACCTGCATCATCGTGCCGAACGACCTGCAGGAGATGGAGGCGGTGGACAAGCCGCCGCGCCAGCACGGGACCGTGCACTCCGGCATCGGTATGACCTACAAGCCCATGGTCCCTGCGGAGGAGAACCTGCGCGCTGCGGCCGAGGTGCTCAACGCCGGGCAGAAGGTGGCCATCCTCGCCGGAGCGGGCGCCCTGCACGCCACCGACGAGCTGATCGCGGTGGCCGAGCAGCTGGGCGCCGGCATTGCGAAGGCGCTGCTGGGCAAGTTCGCCGTGCCCGACGACCTGCCCTACGTCACGGGCTCGATCGGCCTGCTGGGTACGGTGCCGAGCTGGGAGCTGATGAGCGGCTGCGACACGCTGCTGATGGTGGGCTCCAGCTTCCCGTACTCGGAGTTCCTGCCGAAGGAGGGCCAGGCGCGCGGCGTGCAAATCGATGTCGACCCGCGCAAGGTCTCGATCCGCTACCCGATGGAGGTCAACCTCGTCGGCGACAGCAAGCGCACCCTGCAGGCCTTGCTGCCCATGCTCAATCGCAAGGACGACCGGCGCTGGCGCGAGAAGATCGAGGCCGACGTGCGCCAGTGGTGGGAGGTGCTGGAGAAGCGCGCGATGAACGAGGCCTCGCCGATCAATCCGCAGCGCGTGTTCTGGGAACTCTCGCCCAAGCTGCCCGACAACGCCATCCTGACCTGCGATTCCGGCACTGCCGCCGCCTGGTACGCGCGCGACCTGAAGGCGCGGCGCGGCATGATGGGTTCGCTCTCGGGCGGGTTGGCCACCATGTGCCCCGGCGTGCCGTATGCCGCCGCGGCCAAGATGTGCCACCCCGACCGTCCGGTGATCGCCCTGGTGGGCGACGGCGCGATGCAGATGCTGGGCCTCAACGGCCTGATCACCATCGCCCACCGCTGGAAACAATGGCGCGACCCGCGGCTGGTGGTGATGGTGTTGCACAACGCCGATCTCAACATGGTGAGCTGGGAGCAGCGCGTGAGCGCGGGCGACCCCAAGTTCAGCGCTTCGCAGGACCTGCCCGCCTTTGCCTACGCCGAGTACGCGCGCCTGCTCGGGCTGCACGGCATCCGCGTCGATCGTCCGGAAGACATCGCCAGCGCCTGGGACAAGGCGCTCTCGGCCGACCGCCCGGTGCTGCTGGAAATGGTGACCGATGCCAACGTGCCCCCGTTGCCGCCCCACGTGACCCGCCAGCAGGCCATGCACTACGCGAAGGCGCTGCTGCACGGCGACCCCGATGCCGGGGAGGTCGTGATGGCCAGCATGCGCGAGGTGTGGGACAGCCTCACCACGCGCAGGAAGTAGGGGGCCGCCGTGCGTTCGGATTCCAGCGCCCCCCTGCGCGAGGTGCAAGTGCGCGCCTGCCGCGTGCCCACCGACGCGCCTGAGTCCGACGGCACGTTGCAGTGGGACTCGACCACGCTGGTGCTGGTGCAGCTCACTGCCGGCGGCCGCACGGGCCTGGGCTACACCTATGCCGACTCGGCCACCGCCGCGCTCGTGCGCGACAAGCTCGCGCCCCTGCTCGAAGGCCGCGATGCGCTGCAGACCGCGGCACGCCACGACGACATGCTGCACGCCCTGCGCAACCTGGGCCGGCCCGGCATTTCGATGATGGCCGTCTCGGCCGTGGACAACGCGCTGTGGGACTTGAAGGGCCGGCTCTACCACCAGCCCGTGCTGCAGCTGTTGGGCGGTGCGGCGCATGAGGCGATTCCCGCTTACGGCAGCGGTGGCTTCACCAGCTATGGCGTCGAGCAGCTGCAGCGGCAGCTCGGCGGCTGGGCCAGCGAGGGTTTCACCCGCGTGAAGATGAAGGTGGGCCGCGAGCCCATGCACGACGTGGAGCGCGTGAAGGCCGCACGTGACGCCGTCGGCCATGGCGTGGAGCTGTTTGTCGATGCCAATGGCGGCTACACGCGCAAGCAGGCCCTGGCTTTTGCGGAACGCTACGCGGCCTGCCACGTGAGCTGGTTCGAGGAGCCGGTGCCGAGCCGCGACATCGAAGGCCTGCGCCTGCTGCGCGACCGCGCGCCGGCCGGCATGGACATCAGCGCAGGCGAATACGGCTACGAGCTGCGCGATTTCCTGAGCCTGCTGCGCGGCCATGCGGTCGATGTGCTGCAGGCCGACGCCACTCGCTGCGGCGGGCTCACCGGCTTCTTGCGGGCGGCGGCGCTGTGCCAGGCCTTCGAGCTGCCGCTGTCGAGCCACTGCGCCCCCGCGCTGCACGTGCATGCCTGCTGCGCCGTGCCCAATGCGGTGCACCTGGAGTGGTTCCATGACCACCAGCGCATCGAGCGTCTGCTGTTCGATGGCGCGCCGCAGCCCGTGGACGGGATGCTCGCGCCCGACCTGTCGCGTCCCGGCCTGGGCCTGGAGTTCAAGGACCGCGACGCCGAGGAGTACGCCCTGTGAAACGTGACGAGATGCCCATCGACGTGCGGGCGCTCGAGCGCGCCCTGCGAGAGCGGCTGAAAGGCGAAGTGCGCTTCGACGACGGCAGCCGGGCGCTCTATGCCACCGACGCCTCCAACTACCGGCAGGTGCCGATCGGCGTGGTGATCCCGCGCGACGTGGACGACGTGATCGCCACCGTGGCCGCCTGCCGCGAGTACGGTGCGCCGGTGCTCTCCCGCGGGGGCGGCACCAGCCTGTGCGGCCAGTGCTGCAACGTGGCGGTGGTGATCGACTTCTCCAAGCACATGAACCGCGTGCTGGAAATCGACGCCGGGGCCCGCACCGCGCGTGTGCAGCCCGGCTGCGTGCTGGATGACCTGCGCACGCAGGCCGCCCGCCTGGGCCTGACCTTCGCGCCCGACCCGGCCACGCACAGCCACAACACCCTGGGCGGCATGATCGGCAACAACTCCTGCGGCCCGCATTCGGTGATGGGTGGGGAGACGGTGCACAACGTCATCGAGCTGGACGTACTCACCTACGACGGCCTGCGCTTGACGGTAGGTGGCGGCAATGACCTGCAGCGGCTGAGCGCCATGGGCGGGCGGGCCGCGGAGATCGCCGGCCGGCTGCAGGCGCTGGCGCGGCAACACGCGCCGCTGATCCGCGAGAAGTTTCCTCAGATCCCGCGCCGCGTGTCGGGCTACAACCTGCCGTCGCTGCTGCCGGAGAACGGCTTCGACCTTGCGAAGGCGCTGGTGGGCAGCGAGGGCACCTGCGTGGTGGTGCTGGAGGCCAGGCTGCGCCTGTGCCCGAAGCCGCCGCACACCACGCTGGTCGTGCTCGGCTACGAGAGCGTGTACGAGGCGGGCGACCACGTGCCGGAAGTGATGCGCTCGGGGCCCATTGCGCTCGAAGGGCTGGACGACCGGCTGACACAGGACATGAAGCGCACCCACCTGCACACCAAGTACCTGCACCTGATGCCCAAGGGGCAGGGCTGGCTGCTGGTGGAGTTCGGGGGCGACACCCAGGACGAGGCCGATGCCAAGGCCCAGGCGCTGATGGACACGCTGAAGAAGTTCGGCAAGCCCCCCGCGATGAAGCGGGTGGACGATCCCGACGAGGCGGCGCACGTGTGGAAAGTGCGCGAGTCCGGGCTGGGCGCCACCGCGCACGTGCCCGATTCGCCCATCACCTGGGAAGGTTGGGAGGATTCGTCGGTGCCGCCCGAGCGGCTGGGCGAGTACCTGCGCAAGCTGCGGCAGCTGTTCGAGCGGTACGGCTACCAGTGCGATCTCTACGGCCACTTCGGCCAGGGCTGCGTGCACACCCGCATCGACTTCGACCTGGAGACCGAACCTGGCATCGAGAAGTACCGCCGCTTCATCCACGACGCAGCCAGGTTGGCCATCTCGCTGGGCGGGTCCATCTCGGGTGAGCACGGTGACGGCCAGTCCAAGGCCGAGCTGCTGCCCATCATGTTCGGCCACGAGCTGGTGCGCGCCTTCGAGGCCTTCAAGGCCATCTGGGACCCGGACCTGCGCATGAACCCCGGGAAGGTGGTGCATTCCTATCGTGCCGACCAGAACCTGCGGCTGGGCACCTCGTACCGGCCTGAGCCGGTGGTCACGCGGATGTTCTTCGCGGCCGACAAGGGCGACTTCGGCCGCACCATGCTGCGCTGCGTGGGCGTGGGCAAGTGCCGGCAGCACGACAGCACCATGTGCCCCAGCTACAAGGCCACGATGGAGGAAATGCACTCCACGCGCGGCCGGGCGCACCTGCTGTTCGAGATGCTGAACGGGGAGCGCGAGGACGGGGTGCTCCGCAAGGGGTGGCAGGAAGAGCCGGTGAAGGAGGCGCTGGACTTGTGCCTGTCGTGCAAGGCCTGCAAGCACGAATGCCCGGTGCGGGTGGACATGGCCTCGTACAAGGCCGAGTTCCTGTCGCACTACTACGAGCACCACCACCGCCCGATGAGCGCGCGCGCCTTCGGGTTCATCGACCGCTGGAGCGCGATGGCGAGCATGGCACCGGGTGTGGCGAACTTCTTCTTTCGGCACCAGCCCTTCGCGGCACTGGTCAAGCGCGCAGCCGGCATCGCGCCCCAGAGGCAGCTGCCGGCCTTTGCCCCGCGCAGCTTCCGCCGCGAGTTCCTGCACTGCCACCGTGGCGCCTTCGGCAACGGTGGGCGCGACGAGGTACTGCTGTGGCCGGATACCTTCAACAACCACTTCCATCCGCAGGTGGCCATGGCGGCGGCCGAGGTGCTGCGGCGCGCCGGCTTCAGCGTGCGGCTGCCGCGCCAGCGCTTGTGCTGCGGGCGGCCGCTGTACGAGTTCGGCTACCTCGACGAGGCACGGGCGTACCTGCAGCGCACCGTCGCCGCGCTGGACCTGGAGCTGCGTGCGGGCACGCCCATCGTGGTGCTGGAGCCGGCCTGCCTGTCGGTGTTCAAGGAGGAGCTGCCGATGATGCTGCCGCGCGACGAGCAGGCCAGGCGACTGCGCGAGCAGAGTTTCCTGTTCAGCGACTTCGTGCAGCAGCATGCGCGCGGCCTGGCGCTGAACCCGCTTGACCGGCCGGCACTGCTGCACCTGCATTGCCATCACAAGTCGGTGCTCGACCCCGAGGCGGAGCACGCGATGCTGAAGCGGCTTCGGCTCGATGTGCACGAGCCTGACACCGGCTGTTGCGGCATGGCCGGTTCGTTCGGCTTCGAGGCGCACAAGTACGAGGTATCCATGCGCTGCGGCGAGCGCGTGCTGCTGCCCGCGGTGCGCGAGACCCCGGCCGATCAGCTCGTGATCGCCGGAGGCTACAGCTGCCGCGAACAGATCGCGCAGGCCACCGGCCACCGGGTGCACCACCCGGCGGAGGTGCTGCGCATGGCCTTGCCGTCTTGAGACGGTCTGAATGATTCCGACATGCTCAATCATCGTCACCACACATCGTCACCACACATCGCCACCACACATCGCCACCACACATCGCCACCACATACCGTTCGCCCTGAGCTTGTCGAAGGGCCTGCACGGCGGCGGCGGGCTTCGACAAGCTCAGCCTGAACGGAGGTAAGGTCGAGCATGAGACGAGGCCATCACATCGAACGGAGATGAATCGGGCATGAGGAGGCCACCACATGCCGTTCGCCCTGAGCTTGTCGAAGGGCCTGCACAACGGTGGCGAGGCTTCGACAAGCTCAGCCCGAACGGGGTGGGGTCGAGCATGAGACGAGGCCACATCGAACGGAGATGGGATTGGCATGAGACGAGGCCATCACATCGAACGGAGATGAATTGGGCATGAGGAGGCCACCACATGCCGTTCGCCCTGAGCTTGTCGAAGGGCCTGCA
>CBINKC010000157.1:0-9711 GCA_966251135.1 uncultured Burkholderiaceae bacterium | reverse complement strand
GCAACGCTGCACAGCCATCCGCCGGCACGCCCGCCAAGCGCCGCTGGTGGCAGCGCTCCTAATGCCCTTCTCGCCCGAACAAGAGCATGCGCAAGATCATTCGCCTCGGCGACCCCACTGACCACGGCGGCAAGGTCGTCGGCAGCGGCGCGCCGCACGTCAAGATCAACGGAATCGCCGTGGCCCTCAAGGGCGACGCCTGCACCTGCCCCAAGCGAGGTCACGACAACTGCACCATCGCCGAAGGCGACCCGCACCGTCAACGGCATTCCAGTGGCCTACGAAGGCCACAAGACGAGCTGCGGTGCCGTGCTTATCGCCACCATCGGTTCGTGCACGAAAACCTGAGTGCCCGGCGCGGAACAGAACGCGTTGCGTTGTTCCGCGCGGCTTGAGCCATCGCAAGGCCCAGCCGCTGTGGCCGCCCCAGCATGCGGTGCATGACCCGCATCCTCGTCATCCAGGCCCACCCCGATGGCTCGCAACCCCATTTCTGCCATGCGCTGGCCCAGGCCTATGAGGACGCTGCGCGCGAGGCGGGGCACGAGGTGCAGCGCGTCGACCTGGCCGCGCTCGACTTCCCGCTGCTGCGCAGCCGGGCTGAGTGGGAAGACGGCCCGCTGCCTGCGTCGCTGAAGCCGGCGCAGGAGGGCATCGCCTGGGCCGAGCACCTTGTCTTCTTCTTTCCGCTGTGGCTGGGCGGCATGCCGGCGCTGCTCAAGGGATTCCTGGAGCAGGTTGCGCGGCCGGGCTTCGCGCTGGGCCGCTCCGGCGAGGGCGGTTGGCCCAAGAAACTGCTCACCGGCCGATCAGCGCGGGTGGTCGTGACCATGGGCATGCCTGCGTTGGTGTACCGATGGGTGTTCCGCGCCCACAGCCTGAAGGCGCTGGAGCGCAACATCCTCGGCTTCGTGGGCATTGCGCCCATCCACGAAACGCTGATCGGCCTGGTCGAAGGCATGAGCGACAAGCACCGGCAGGGCTGGTTGCGCCGGTTGGCGACCCTGGGCAGGCAGGCCCGCTGAGGTGGGGTGCCCGTTCTTGACCGGGATCAACGGTGTGGAGCCTGTCGCCACGCACCATAGCCGCCATTCATCCGATGAACGCGGAGAAGCCATGAAGATCCTGATGCCCGTCGACGGGAGCGAGTACACGAAGCGCATGCTGAGCCATGTCGCTGCCCACGACGAGCTGCTGGGCGCCGGCCACGAGTACTTGCTGTTCACCGTGGTGCCACCCGTGCCGCCGCATGCCGCCCGCTTCCTCCAGAAGTGCACGCTTGAAGACTATTACGCCGAGCAGGCCGAGCACGTGCTGCGCCCGGTGCGCACCTTTGTCGAGCAGAAGGGATGGAAGGTGCAGCTGCTGCATTCCGTGGGCCATGTGCCCGACGAGATCGCGCGCCTGGCCGAGCGGGAAAAGCCCGATCTCATCGTGATGGGCACCCACGGCCACTCGGCACTGGGCAACGTGATCCTCGGTTCGGTGGCGACCGGCGTCATTGCCCGCACCACCGCGCCGGTCTTGCTGGTGCGGTGACACGCAGCGGGGCGCACTACACGCCATGAACACCCTCGCCGCGGCCGCCGGTCCGGGGACCGCGGCGACGCGGCCGACTGGCTTGGCCATCGACGATCCCGCAGAGCTCGATGCCTTCACCCGCTGGCTGCGCAAGCCTGATGGCGGCTCGTGGGCGGAATCGTCGCTGCGCATCGGCGGCATGCATTGCGCCGCCTGCGCCCTCACGATCGAGCGGGCCCTGCGCGCCATGCCCGGGGTGCACGATGCGGCCGTGAGCGCGGCTTCCCAGTGCGCCACCGTGCGCTGGGACCCGGGCCGCACGCAGCCTTCCGCGCTGGTGCACGCCGTCGAGGCCGCAGGCTACGAGGCCGTTCCCGACACCGCGGCGGCCGCGCGCGCGATGCGTCGCAAGGAGTCGCGCCTGGCGCTGTGGCGGCTTTTCGTGGCCTCGTTCTGCGCCATGCAAGTGATGATGCTCGCGACGCCCGCCTACGTGAGCGCACCGGGAGACCTGCTGCCTGACCAGAAGCGGCTGCTCGATTGGGGCAGCTGGCTGCTCACGCTGCCGGTGCTGTGGTTCTCGGCCGCGCCTTTCTTCGCAGGCGCGTGGCGCGCGCTGAAGCAGCGCCGCATCGGCATGGATGTGCCGGTGGCGCTGGGCATCGCCGTGGCGTTCGTGGGCAGCAGCGGTGCAGCTTTCGATCCCGGTGGCTTGTTCGGCAGCGAGGTCTACTTCGACTCGCTCACGATGTTCGTGAGCTTCCTGCTCGGCGGCCGGTTCCTGGAGATGCGGGCCCGGCATCGCGCCGAAGCCTCGCTGGAGGAAGCGACCGCGCGGCTGCCCCAGGCCGCCCTGCTCCTGGCCGACGATGGCTCGGTGCAGGAGGTCAGTGCCCGGCGCTTGCGCGCCGGCGACCGTGTCCGTGTGCCCGTGGGCCAGGCCTTCCCGGCCGATGGGGTGTTGCTGGAAGGCGCGAGCCAGGCGGACGAGGCGCTGCTCACCGGCGAGTCCCGCCCCGTGCCCAAGACCGCGGGCGATGCTGTCGTGGCGGGCAGCGTCAACCTGCAGGCCCCCGTGGTGATGCAGGTGCAGCGCGTGGGCGCGGACACGCGCTACGAGGCCATCGTGGCGCTCATGCGTGCCGCGCGCACGCAGCGGCCCGCCATCCTGGCCAGCGCCGACCGCTGGGCCGCGCCCTTTCTGTGGGCCGTGCTGGCCGCGGCCGCGCTCGCCGGGGCGGTTTGGAGCGTGCTCGATCCCTCGCGCGCCGTCTGGGTGGTGGTGTCGGTACTGATCGTCACCTGCCCGTGCGCGCTGTCGCTGGCCGCGCCCTCGGTCCTGCTCGCGGCAGCGGGCGCCATGGGCCGCCGCGGCGTGCTGCTGCGCGACCTCGATGCCATCCAGCGGCTCGCGCGTGTGCAGACCCTGTTCATCGACAAGACCGGCACCCTCACCGAGGGCCGGCTGCGCTGCAGCCGCGTGAGCGTGCTCGACTCGGTTGCAAGCCCAGGCCTCGATGAGCTGCACCGCATCGCCGCTTCGCTGGCCGCTTGGTCCCGGCACCCGCTTGCGCTGGCACTGCGCGAGTGCGCTGCGGCCGACATGACCTGGCATGGCGTGCAGGAAACGCCGGGGCACGGCCTCGAAGCGCGTGACGCGCAGGGCCGCACATGGCGCCTGGGTTCGGCCCGCTGGACCGGCGCGCCAGGCGAGGTCGATGGTGCCGATGCCTGCACCTGGCTGTCGCGTGACGGCCGCGCACTGGCTTGCTTCGACTTCGACGAGACGCTGCGTGACGACGCCGCAGCGGCCGTGCGCGAGCTGCAGGCCGACGGCGTGCGGGTGAGCCTGCTTTCGGGCGACGACCCCAGCCGCGCGGCGCGCATTGCCGATGCGCTGGGCCTGTCGTCTTCAGCCGGCAGCCTCACCCCCGCCGACAAGCTCGCCGCGGTGCGTGCAGCCCAGCAGCGCGGCGAGTCGGTCGCCATGGTGGGCGACGGCATCAACGACGCACCGGTGCTGGCGCAGGCGGACGTGTCCTTCGCCATGGGCGAAGGCGCCCAGGTGGCGCGCTCGCAGGCCGACGGCGTGCTGGTCTCGAACCGGTTGGCCGACATCGTGCAGGCCCGCGCAATTGCCCGCCGGGCGTTGCGCACCGTGCGCCAGAACTTCGCCTGGGCCGGTGTCTACAACGCGGCCTGCGTGCCGCTGGCGCTGATGGGCTGGCTGCCGCCTTGGGCTGCCGGGCTGGGCATGGCAGCCAGCTCGCTCTTCGTGGTGTTGAACTCGCTGCGCCTTGCCAGAAGCAGCCGTTGAGCGTTTCGCTGCGTCCCATGGACATCCTGTACCTCCTCATCCCCCTTTCGGCTGTGCTCGTGCTCGGCATCCTCGCCGTGTTCGCGTGGGCGTTGCACAGCGGCCAGTTCGACGACCTGGAACAACACGGCCAGCAGGTCCTGGAGCCCGATACGGGTGCAGTTGACGGGCATCAAGACCCATAGTCGTGCGGCATCCAAGAATTCCCCTATCCACACTGTGTAAATAGAACGGAGGACTCCGATGGTTGCCAATGCGCAAACGGCCGCGCCGGTCACCTACACCGACGAGACCGTGCGGGGCTTTGCATTGGCCGCGGTGCTATGGGGCGTGGTGGGCATGCTGGTGGGCGTGGTGATTGCCGCGCAGCTCGCATTTCCCGACCTGACCTACGGCATCTCGTGGCTCAGCTACGGCCGGCTGCGCCCGCTGCATACCAATGCCGTGATCTTCGCCTTCGGCGGATGCGCGCTCTTCGCGACGAGCTATCACGTGGTGCAGCGCACCTGCCAGGTGCCGCTGTTCCTGCCATGGCTCGCGAAGTTCACGTTCTGGGGCTGGCAGGCTGTCATCGTGCTGGCCGCGGTGACGCTGCCGCTGGGCATCACCAGCGGCAAGGAGTACGCCGAGCTCGAGTGGCCCATCGACCTGCTGATCGCGGTGGTGTGGGTGGCGTACGCGGTGGTCTTCTTCGGCACCATCGGCACGCGCCGCGTGCGCCACATCTACGTGGCCAACTGGTTCTTCGGCGCATTCATCATCGCCGTGGCCCTGCTGCACATCGTCAACAGTGCCGCCATGCCGGCGGGCTTCTGGAAGAGCTACTCCGCCTACGCGGGTGTGCAGGACGCCATGGTCCAGTGGTGGTACGGCCATAACGCGGTGGGCTTCTTCCTGACCGCGGGCTTCCTGGGGATGATGTACTACTACATCCCCAAGCAGGCCGAGCGCCCGGTCTACAGCTACCGGCTGTCGATCGTGCATTTCTGGGCGCTGATCTTCACCTACATGTGGGCGGGGCCGCACCACCTGCACTACACCGCGCTGCCCGACTGGGCGCAAAGCATCGGCATGCTGTTCTCGCTGGTGCTGCTGGCTCCCAGCTGGGGCGGCATGATCAATGGCGTCATGACCCTCTCGGGCGCGTGGCACAAGCTGCGTGACGACCCGATCCTCAAGTTCCTCATCGTCGCGCTGTCGTTCTACGGCATGTCGACCTTCGAGGGCCCGATGATGTCCATCAAGACGGTCAATGCCCTGTCGCACTACACGGACTGGACGGTGGGCCACGTGCACAGCGGCGCGCTCGGCTGGGTGGGCCTGATCTCCATGGGCTCGCTGTACTACCTGATCCCGCGCATGTTCGGCCGCACCACGATGTACAGCGTGCCGGCCATCAACCTGCACTTCTGGATCGCGACCCTGGGCATCGTGCTCTACATCGCCGCGATGTGGATTGCCGGTGTGATGCAGGGCCTGATGTGGCGCGCCCTCAACCCCGACGGCACGCTGGTCTACACCTTCGTCGAGAGCGTGAAGGCGACCTGGCCGTTCTACATGATCCGCCTGACGGGTGGCCTGCTGTACCTGAGCGGCATGCTCGTGATGGTGTGGAACGTGGTGATGACCGTGCGCTCCGGCCGCGTGAAGCCTTCGTCCATCCCGACCCTGGTTGCTGCCTGAGCCCATAGAGGATTGCCATGAGCAACGACGCAAAAAAGCCCGGTGGTCACGAACGCATCGAGACCAGCAACTTCCTGATGATCGTGCTGATCCTCGTCGTGGTCGCCGTCGGCGGCCTGGTCGAGATCGTGCCGCTGTTCTTCCAGCGCTCGACCACCGAGCCGGTGGCGGGCCTCAAGCCCTACGAGCCGCTGCAGCTGGTGGGCCGCGACGTGTACCTGCGCGAGGGTTGCTACAACTGCCACTCGCAGATGGTGCGCCCGCTGCACGCCGAAACCCTGCGCTACGGTCACTACTCGGTGGCGGGCGAGTTCGTGTACGACCACCCCTTCCAGTGGGGCAGCAAGCGCACCGGCCCCGACCTGCATCGCGTGGGCGGCAAGTACAGCGACGAGTGGCACCGCCTGCACCTGGCGGGCCCGCGCGACCTCGTGCCTGAGTCCAACATGCCGGCCTATCCCTGGCTGGAGCGCAGCGCCGTCGATCCGGCAAGCGTGGCGCCGCGCATGGTGGCGCTCAAGCGGCTGGGCGTGCCCTACACCGACGAGGAGATCGCGGCCAGCGCGGAGGCCGTCAAGGGCAAGACGGAAATGGATGCAGTCGTGGCCTACCTGCAGTCGCTGGGCACCCACGTGAAGTGAGGCGAGGAACACCATGGAGCTGAACGACGTCCGCAGCATCCTGACCCTCGCCGGGTTGGCACTTTTCATCGCGTTGGCCGTGTGGACCTGGATGCCGCATCGGCGCGCGGCGCATGACATGGCCGCCCGGCTGCCTTTCGACGGCGAGTCGAACGAGCACGAGAACGGAGCAAGGCAATGAGCGATTTCTTCAACAGCGGCTGGTCGATCTACATCGCGGCGGTGACCGTGCTGGGCTTGGTCGCCTGCCTCTTCCTCCTGATGGTGGCCGCCCGCCGGCGCGAGATGGCCGGCGACAACACCACCGGCCATGTGTGGGACCAGGACCTGCGCGAACTCAACAATCCGCTGCCGCGCTGGTGGATGTGGCTGTTCATCATCACGGTGGTTTTTTCGGCCGGCTACCTCGTCTTCTACCCCGGGCTGGGCAGCCGGCAGGGCACGCTGGGCTGGTCGAGCGTCGCGCAGCACGAGGCCGAGAAGGAGAAGGCCCGTGCCGCGGCTGCGCCGCTGTACGCGAGCTTCGCGAACGAACCGGCCGCCAAGCTGGTGCGCAACCCGCAGGCCATGGCCGTCGGCGAACGCCTGTTCGCCAACAACTGCGCCACATGCCACGGCGCCGATGCGCGCGGCAGCAAGGGCTTCCCCAACCTGGCCGACACCGACTGGCTGCACGGCGGTACGCCGGAGAAGATCGTCGAGACCATCACGCAGGGTCGCCAGGGCATGATGCCTCCCATGGCCGCGGCGGTGGGCTCGGCCGAGGACGTGCGCAACGTGGCCAACTACGTGCTGAGCCTGTCGGGCAGCCCGCACAACACCATCGCTGCCAGCCAGGGCCGCGCCAAGTTCGTAGCGTGCGCGGCCTGCCACGGTGCCGACGGCAAGGGCAACCAGGCACTGGGCGCCCCCAACCTGACCGACAACGTCTGGCTGCACGGCTGGGGCGAGGATGCCGTGATGGCCATGGTGAACAAGGGCCGCACCAACGTCATGCCGGCGCACGCCGAGCGCCTGACTCCCCAGCAGATCCACGTCCTTGCGGCCTACGTGTGGGGCCTGTCCAACAAGGCGCCAGTCGCGCCCTGATCATGGTCTGAGCGATGGCTTCTCACCCCAGCGCGCGCGCCCGCGTCATTCCCATCCAGCCCGCGGCCGAGGCGGTACAGGCCGAGGGCGAGACGATGAGCGAGCCGCGCCTGGTCTCGCTGTACGAGAAGCAGAAGAAGATCTACCCGCGCTCGGTGCACGGCTGGTTCGCGCGCTGGCGATGGGTGATGGTGTGGCTCACGCAGGCCGTGTTCTACGGCCTGCCGTGGTTGCCCTGGAACGGCAGGCAGGCCGTGTTGTTCGACCTGGCTGCCCGCCGCTTCTACATCTTCGACCTGGTGCTCTATCCGCAGGATTTCATCTACCTGACGGGCATCCTCGTCCTATCCGCCTACTCGCTGTTCTTCTTCACGGCGCTGGGGGGGCGCCTGTGGTGCGGTTATGCCTGCCCGCAGACGGTCTATACCGAGATCTTCCTGTGGGTGGAGCACCGCATCGAAGGCGAGCGCGGCGCGCGCATGAGGCTCGATGCGGGCCCCTGGACGGCCGAGAAGGTCTGGCGCAAGACCGCCAAGCACGCCGTGTGGGTCACCATCGGCCTGTGGACCGGCTTCACCTTCGTGGGCTATTTCACGCCCATTCGTACCTTGTGGGCCGAGGCGTTCACGCTGTCCTTCGGGCCGTGGGAATGGTTCTGGGTCAACTTCTACGGCCTGGCCACCTACGGCAATGCGGGCTTCCTGCGCGAGCAGGTCTGCAAGTACATGTGCCCGTACGCGCGGTTCCAGAGCGCGATGTTCGACAAGGACACCCTGATCGTCAGCTACGACGCCGGGCGCGGCGAACCGCGCGGCACGCGCGCCCGCAACGCTGACCTCAAGGCGGCGAACCTGGGCCATTGCATCGATTGCGGCCTGTGTGTGCACGTGTGCCCGGTCGGCATCGACATCCGCCGGGGCCTGCAGTACGAGTGCATCGCCTGCACCGCCTGCATCGACGCCTGCGACGGCGTGATGGACAAGATGAAGTACCCGCGCGGATTGATCCGCTACGCCACGCAGAACGGCCTGGTGAACAAGTGGGCCCGCGCGCAGATGTTCCGCCGGGTGCTGCGCCCGCGGGTGCTCATCTACGGCACGGTGCTGCTGGCGATCTCGGCGGGCTTCATCGTCAGCCTCGCACTGCGCAGCCCGCTGAAGGTCGATGTCGTACGCGACCGCAGCACGCTGGCGCGCCTGGTCGAGTACGGCCAGATCGAGAACGTGTATCGTCTTCAGCTCATGAACGCCACCGAGCGCGAGCACCGCTACGTGATTGCCGTCCAGGGCATCGAGGGCGTTGCCTTGTCCGAGGCCGCCGAGGTGGACCTGTTGCCCGCGCAGGCGCGCTGGGTCACGGTGGCGGCGCGCGTTCCCCCGCAGTCTGCCCAGGCCCTCGGCCCCGGTGCCCACCCCATCCGCTTCCACGTGACGGCGGCAGAGGAGGGCGGCACGGTGGTGGAGGAAAAGTCGACCTTCGTCGTCCCGCGCTGAGAAGGTGCGAAACCTTCCGAGCGGGCAAACCAAGGAGGATCCCATGAGACGGCAAGAGATGGTTCATCCCACACTGCCATGGTGGCGTGTACCTGCGGTATGGCTCGTGATCGGCGGCCCGCTGGCGGTGGTGGTGGCTGGTGTGGTGACCGCGGTCATCGCGGTGCGCCATGGCGACGTGCCGCTACGCACGAACCCCGTGGCGGCCCGGGCGGTGCACGCCGACGCGCTCACACCGGCCACGCAGGCACGCAACCATGCGGCCGCATCCCGGCGCTGAGCGCCAGCCCGCGGCCCCGCTCATGCGGCAGCGCAGCCTGCGCGAGCGCGTGCTGCTCGTGCTGTGGCCGGCGTTCCTGATGGCGGGTGTGTTGGAGATGATGCTTTTTGCGGTCGTCGACCCCAGCGGCCTGGAGTGGTTCGGCGTGGAGCCCATCGGCTGGTCGCGCAACGCGGTCTATTCGGTGACCTTCTTCATCTTCTGGGCCGTGATTTCGGCGTCGGCCGCGATCACGGTGCTGCTGGAAGCGCCCGGGCATCCGTCGGCTGACGATCCGGTCGATGAGCCGCCGGGGCGGCCCGAGGGCGCCGGTTCGATCGGGTCGGCTGAGACCGCGACATGACCGCTCGAACCCCGCAAATGGCGAACGGGGTGGAGGATCTTGTCAGACTGGCAGCCCGACCCGTTCGGGCTGAGCGTGTCGAAGCCCGCTGCCACCCGATGTGCGGGCCTTTCGACAAGCTCAAGGCCAACGGGAGATGAATGACCTTGTCAGGCATGGCACCCCGACCCGTTTGGGCTGAGCTTGTCGCCCCCCGCCACCCGCTGTGCAGGCCTTTCGACAAGCTCAAGGCGAACGGGAGGTGGATGACCTTGTCAGGCATGGCACCCCGCCCCGTTCGGGCCTGTCGAAGCCCCCCGCCACCCGCTGTGCGGGCCTTTCGACAAGCTCAAGGCGAACGGGAG
>CBINKC010000156.1:0-9742 GCA_966251135.1 uncultured Burkholderiaceae bacterium | reverse complement strand
CGGCCAGCTCTACCGCGACCGCTGCGATTGCGAGAACGGCTTCGACGAGTTGAAGGTATGCGTCCGGCGATCCCGTCTTGAGAACCGACGCAAGCGTAATGTGCCCGTTGCGCTCCTACCGCTGCCTGTAGGGATTTGTGGCGCGGCTTACGTTCCTCTGGCTGAGGCGTGTCGCGCCGCCTGCGTCTGCTCGACGCCGTAAGAGTCGTTCAGTTTGTGCGCCGGCCCAACTGGGCTGAACGTAGTGCCTGAGGTGTCGTTCCTGTCCACGCCTGAAAAGCGCGGAAGAAGGAGTTTGGATCCTCGAATCCAAGCAGAAACGATATCTCCGCGCCCGTCATCGACGAATTCTGGAGATAGTGGTGCGCGAGGGAATTGCGGAGCGCGTCGAGTGTTCGCTGGAAACTGCTTCCTTCGTCCTGAAGGCGACGCTGCAAGGTGCGACTGCTGACGCCCAGCTTGGCGCACACCATCTGCATCGAGAATTGACCCGCGGGCAGTGCCTCGAGCAGCACACTGCGAACTCGTTCGACCGTGCTTGCTTGCCGATCGAGGTCGGCCAACCGCTGCCGTAGCGCGGGCTCGAAGAACTTCCACATGCCCTGGTTTGCGGTGAGAAAGGGGCGCTCCATGTCTTCGGTCTTGAAAACAACCGTGGGCCGCGGCGTTCGATCCACCGTGACGCCGAAGTACTTCGCATAGGCCCGCGCGCCGGCCGCCTCGGATGGTGGAGACGGCCAACCCACTCGCACGGGATGCACTGGGCTGCGAGTCGCCAGCCGGGCCAACTGCACCACAAACACGACCTTGAACGCCGTCAGCACGGGCGGCGGCTCCAAGGCCCGGTCGAGAAACTCCAGCGTCGCCGTCGTTCGTCCACTTGCGTGCTCAACGTGCAGTGCCAGGGGTCCGCTCAATCGCTTGAACTTGGCCAGGCGATCCAGCGCACCGCGCATGTTGGAACTGCACAAGGCTACGAAAAGCTCCGGATCGAACCAATCTGCGGACATCTTCTCCGCCAAGCGCAGCGGAGCCGGACCGGCCGCGGTGCCCGCCTCGTCGTCGATGGCAGACCAGAGCCGGAAGTAGGTCTGCGAATCCAGCCGCGCGTTCTCGCGGGCCAGTAGATCACCGGGGAGCTGCGCGCGGCGAAGCACATTTGCGCCGTTGACCCCCGCGTCCTGCATCAGTAATTGCCAACCCGGCCACACCGCGTAAGTTCCGGCAAAGCCGATGCGGGAGTTCGCGGCCTGGGGAGCTTCGGTGATGTCGGACTTCATGTTCACGAGTCTATTGGGCCTGAAGCGAAGACGCAGCAGCCGAAAGCGCCAAATCGGCGTGATTCCGATGGCGCGTTTCGCAGCCACTTTGGCGCGTTCGGCTGATGCGCCGCCCCCTGGCCGACGGCAAAGTTCATCGCATCCGCAGATCGACCGCACTCGCATCCAGCAGCCGCCCTCAGGAAAGCGGCTGTACGGGCACTAACGTCCTGTCGAGCCCATGAACCTGTCTCAACAAAAAGGAGCCACCCGTTGACCTCTACCCCATCCATCAATGACGCACCCCTCTCGAACGCCCACCGCGGCGCACAGGTGTCGCGCCGTCAAGTTCTCTTGAGCGGCGCCACGGCCCTCACCACGGCGTCTGCGCTCTCCTGGTCAACGCCGGCTGCGGCTCAGGGAAGCGGCGCCGCCGCGGCTCCGACCCAGTTCGTCGAGGCAGCAGGGCGCAAGCTCGCCTACCGTTCGGTAGGCAAGGGCAAGCCCATTGTGTTGGCACATCGATTCCGAGGCGTCCTTGACCTTTGGGACCCGGCCTTCATCGATGCACTGGCCACGCAAGGTTTCCAGGTCGTCACCTTCGACCATTCGGGACTGGGTCAATCCACTGGCAAAAAATCGTACGACCCCGGCGCGCTCGTGAACGACGCCAAAGACCTGATCGACGGATTGGGCCTCAGGGAGGTCGTGATCGGCGGCTGGTCGTTCGGCGGCATCGTCGCGCAGATTTACGTGGCCATGTTCGGAGCGAGCGTCAGCCACGCGGTGCTGATCTCGACTACGCCTCCGGGCAAGCTGGTCAAGCCGGGTGAGCAGCTCTTCTATGACTTGTCTGCCCAGGGGCCTGCCACGCTGGAGCAGTACACCGCCATGTTCTTCGAGCCCAAGGACGCCAGCAGCCGTGCGGCATCGCAGCGCTCTTTCGAGCGAATCTTCGCCCGCAAAAACGATCGCAGCCCTGACGTGCCCGTGGAATGGGCGCTGGCCCAGGTGCCCCATTCGCCGCCGAACCCGATGTTTCCGTCGGAGGACGTGCTGCAGGCGCTCAAGAACACCAACGTGCCAATGTTGCACATGGGAGGCGATCACGACATTTCCGTGCCGGTTGAGAACTGGTATGCGTTGGGCGGGCAGCTTCCCACGATGAGCCTGGTCACCTACCCGCGCGCCGGACACGCCGCGCACTTTCAGTACCCAGAAATGGCCGCGGCGCAGATCGCCGCATTCATCGCGAACACGCGCAAAGCCTGACCGCGCACCACGCACGAGTCCACCAAGGAGCGGGACATGAAGTACTACCTCTGCAAATTCATCCCCCCTCGCGCGAACTTCCTCGCGACGATGACCCCAGACGAACGTGAGTTGATGGAGGAGCACGGCAAGTTCCTCGATAACCTCCTCGGCAAGGGGCTGATCGTCGCGCACGGACCGGTGATCGACGAGTCGGGCGGCTATGGCGTCTCGCTGTACCAGGTTGCCGACGATCAAGACGTCAAGGCGCTCACGGCGCAGGATCCGATTGTCAGCGGCGGACTCGGTCACTACGAGCACTACACGATGCTTCACCTGAGGTCGCGCGGCTGACGACGGCGCTCCGTCCCGAAGCCCGGCGACAAAGCGCTGAGTACCACGTCGTCGAGAACGCTGGGCACTTCGATTTCTTGGCGCCTTGCAGCTAAGCGCTGGTGACCCGGACGCCCGAGATCTGCACGAACGCCGCCGGGTTCCACCGTGTAGCGTTCCATCGAGAAATTGATGGCGCGGTGGTGCGATTCTTCGACCGGACGCTGAAAGCGCGCTGAAGCGATCCGTTGGGAGGTCGGCGACAGGAAGGAGGCCCCCGCAGCGGAGGGCGAACGCATCGGCGCGAGCCGTGGCACTGGTCTACAACTGGTGGAGTTGGTACGTGCGCGCGGCCAACCCGCAGGCCCGGCGCGAGGCGCTGACGAGTCGGCCGCTGCTGCTGGCGGCCGTGGGTCGCGCCACCAGCAGCGGCAACCAGACGACGCTGTACCTCACCCCGATGCACGCCGAGGCCGGCTTGATCAAGTCGATGATCGCCAATGTCCACGCGGCCCTTGAGCATGTCAAAGCCGCTGCGGAGCAGTTGCCTAAGCTCGACCGCTGGAGAACCCTGCTGCACTACATCTGCCAGCGCATCCTCCGTCACATCGACCTGCCAACCCCGCCGCCCATGCTCTCGGCTCCGGGGTAGCTGCCGTTTTTAGGCTCAGTCAAACTGCAACGAGGGCGTCAACTCGGCTCAACACTTTGCAGCGGTGCGAAACGGATCGGGCCTTGGCGGAACCACTTGACTGCCGCCCACTTCTCTCCCTCGATCACCGGTGATCCACCATGCGCGGTGCGGCTGGAGGTATCGGCCGCGGGATAGCCGAAGTACACCGCGGCACCCTTGTGCGCCTTCACCTCCATCGGCACGTCGGGGAAGTCGGTGCCCCCGCCTCGCACCGGGGTGTTCAGGTAGATCACCAGCGTGCCGCAGCGGTTTCCGCCGTTGCGCAGCGCAGGGTTCCAGTGGCCCCGCGGAGACCTGAAGAAGTCGTAGTGCGTCTTGTACTGCGCCCCCTGGTCGTAGCGCAGCACCTGAAGCTCTTCCGTGAAGTCGACGGGCCAGTTCAGGAGCGCCTGGGCACGAGCGTCTATGCGATCACAGATGCTCAAGCCTTCACCGCGTCGCAGGAACGTGCCGTGACTCGTCCGGTAGTCGCTCACCGCGTGCGCCTGTCGCTCGGAGCCGTCGGCAGCGGCCAGCACGGTCGAACGCTCCAGCCTCGACCTGGCAACCTCCATGAGCTCGTCGCACTCGTCGTCGGTCAAGAAACTGCCGAACAGGACGACACGCGGGTGGTGCATTGCCAGGAGCACCTGGACTTCGTGGCCGTCCGCATCAATGGTGGACTGCGATCCCCCCACGTCGGGCCACGGGCTGCCGCGCACGAGGGCATCGAGCTCGCGCGTCTCCATCGTGTCCATCCAGGCGTGCCGCAGGGCCACAACAGCGGCCTCGCGGCTCCAGCCGCCGGCAACGGCCGCATTGAAGATCTGCGCAGCACCGTGTCCCTCCGACCGCAGATCGGCCATCCATGGGCCGAGCCGTTCCTGGCAAGTGGGAACGGGCCGCTCGTGCGCAGGCTGCGCAGGCAACTCGTCCTGTGGCTTCCCGCTCGCGGGCTCGGTGCCCTTCAGTGATGCGGCCCCTGCCGGAACCACTTGACCACTGCCCACTTTTCCCCCTCGATCACCGGCGAGCCGGCGTGCTTTGTGCGGGCGTCAGAATCGGACCTGGGGTAGGCAAAGTAGACCGCGCTGCCCTTGTGCGCACGCACGTCCATCGGCACATCGGGAAAGGCCGTGCCACCACCCCGCTCGGGCGTCTTGAGATAGATGATGAGCGTTCCGCACCTGTGCCCGCCACGTCGCAGCCAGGGATGCCACGGACCCACATCAGGGCTGAAGCAGTCGAAATGCGGCTTGAACTGTGCACCCTGGTCGTACCGCATCACCTGCCAGTTCTCGGAGAACTCAACCGGCCAGTTCAGCAGCGCATGCACACGCGCATCGACGCGGTTGACGACCTCGTGCTCGCCTCGCCAGAGGTAGGCGCTGTAACTGGTGCGCGCCTCGTTGACGGCGTCAGGCTTGCTCACGCCATCAAGGCTGACCTTGGATCGCTGCATTCGCGGCTCGGCCAGCCCGATGAACTTGTCGCACTCATCATCGGTGAGCAAGCCGCCGAACAGCACGATGCGCGGGTTGCGCATGTCCATCAGCACCTGCACCTCGTGCCCGTGCACCGAGATGGCCGAGGGTGAATCGCTGAGATCGGGCCAGGGGTAGCCGCACACGAGCGCGTCGCTCTCACGCTGCGTGACCACATCGCCCATCACGTGCTGCAGTGCCGCCGCGGCCGCCTCACGACTCCATCCGCTGCTCTGGATGGCATTGAAGATCTGCGCCGGGCAGTAGTCTTCACCCCGCCGCTCGGCAATCCACTGATAGAGCTGCTCCAAGGGTGAGCCCTCTGCGCCGGCACCCTGCCCTTGCGCTTGGCTTGTCGTCCGGTCGATGAAGGCGTCGTTGCTCACGTTGCGTTTCCTGTCGATCTGCGTTGCTGCTGACTGCGGCTTACCAATCAGGCGTTAAGCAGCGCCGCCGGGAGGCGGATGGTGAACCCCCCATCGGCCAGGATGCTCAACGATGCGGCCCCTGCCTGAACCACTTGACCGCGGCCCACTTCTGCCCCTCGACCACCGGCGTGCCTCCGTGCAGGGAGCGGGACGACGGGTGGGCGTCGGGGTAGGTGAAAAGAACTGCGGTGCCCTTGCGCGCATACACCTCCATCGGCACGTCAGGGAACACGGTGCCACCACCTCGCTCGGGCGTGTTGAGGTACATGATCATCGAGCCGACACGGTTGCCCCCGCGGCGGAAGTTCGGCGTCCAAAGCCCAGCCGCCGGATCGAAGTAGTCGTGATGCGCCTTGTACTCCGCGCCCTTGTCGTAGCGCAGCACCTGGAGGTCTTCCGTGAACTCGACCGGCCAGTTCAACAGCGCCTGCACCCGCGCATCAACGCGATTGCACACGTCGAACTCGCCGCGCCTGAGGAAAGTGCCGAAACTCGTACGGATTTCGCTGACCGCGTTGCCATCTGCAGCGTCGTTGGCCACGACAGTGGAGCGCTCCATGCGCGACGCCGCGATCTCGACGATCTGGTCGCACTCTTCGTCGGTGAGGAATCCGCCCAGCACCACCATGCGAGGTTTCTGCATCTCCATGATCACCTGCACCTCTCGCCCCTCCACCGTGACGGCGGTCTGCGAGTCGCTCAGGTCGATGTCCGGTGAGCCGCGCAGCAGCAGATCGAACTCGTGCGGTTGCATCATGTCGCCCATCTGGTGCCTCATGGCAGCGACAGCTGCTTCGCGCGTCCAGTTGGAGGCCAGGATGGCGTTGAAGATCTGCGCAGGGCAGTAGCCCTCTGGGCGCCGGTCGGCGATCCACTGGTAGAGCTGCTCCTGCGGCGACGGCTGCACGTCCGCCTGCAGAGCCTGTGCTTCCGTGTCCGCGCGGCCGTTGGTGGTGTGGTCTGTCATGTGTGCTCTTTCATGGTTGTCATCGCTGCCCCGGGGCCGCCCGCGGGCCTCAACGTAAGCCGCACAATCGCCCCGTCGTGCGGCCTGCAATCATTGGATCATCGATGTGGCCCTTGGCGGAACCACTTGACCGCGGCCCACTTCTCCCCCTCGATCACGGGTAATCCGCCGTGCAGCGTGCGAGTCGAGGGATCGGCGATGGGGTAGCTGAAGTAAACAGCGGTGCCCTTGCGTGCACGCACCTCCAGGGGTACGTCGGGGAAGACGGTGCCGCCGCCGCGTTCGGGCGTGTTCAGGTACATCAGCAGAGTGCCGCAACGGTTGCCCCCGCGTTTCATCGGTGGGGTCCACGGGCCTTCTGTCGCATCGAAGTAGTCGTGATGGGGCTGGTATTCGGCGCCCTGGCCGTAGTGGAGCACCTGAAGGTCTTCGGTGAACTCGGTGGGCCAGTTCAGCAGCGCCTGCGCCCGCGCGTCGATGCGGTTGCACACGTCGAACTCTCCGCGCTGGAGAAAGGTCCCGTAGCTGGTACGGATGTCGCTCATCTGTCCACCGTCCTCCCAGGGGTCGCCCATCACGCCCGAGCGTTCGAGTCGCGGCCTGGCGATCTCGACGACCTGGTCACACTCCTCGTCGGTCATGAATCCACCGAAGACCACGATGCGCGGGTTCTGCATCTCGAACAGGACCTGCACCTCGTGACCTTCGGCGATGAGTCGGGAGGGCGAACCGGCGAGATCGGCCATCGGGGTACCGCGCAGCAAGGCGTCGAACTCATGCGGCTGCACCATGTCGCCCATGGCTTGCTGCATCGCCTCGACCGCGACCTCCCTCGTCCAACCTCCCGCCACGAGGATGGCATTGAAGATCTGCGCCGGGCAATACCCTTCCGGTCGACGCTCGACGATCCACTGGTGGAGAGCCTCGCGCGGCGACGCGACGGCCTGCTCTTGCGTGGCCTCGACCGCATCCTGCAGCCGGCCATCGCCCGCAGATTCCTCGCGCTCAGTGGTCGCTTCGTCGCTCATGTGTCACCCGTCCCTAATGGTTGATCGTCAACGGTGCGGCCCCTGGCGGAACCACTTGACCGCTGCCCACTTCTCACCCTCGATCACGGGCAATGCAGCGTGCGTCGTGCGGCTCGACGCGTCGGCGACGGGGTAGCTGAAGTACACCGCCAAGCCTTTGCGCGCCCGCACCTCAAGCGGCACGTCGGGGAACAGGGTGCCGCCACCTCGGATGGGCGTGTTCAGGTAGGTCAGCAGCGTGCCGCATCGGTTGCCACCGCGGGTGAGCGCAGGCGTCCAGGGACCGTCGGTAGCGTCGAAGAAGTCCTGGTGGGCCTTGTACTCGGCGCCCTTCCCGTAGTGCAGCACCTGGAGGTCTTCGGTGAAGTCGGTGGGCCACTGCACCAGGGCCTGTGCGCGTGCATCGATGCGATTGCACACCTCGAACTCGCCTCGTGTGAGGAAGGTGCCGGAGCTGGTTCGGATGTCGCTCAGCACATTGCCCTCGCCGTTGTTGTCTGCCACGACAGTGGAACGCTCGAGGCGCGACCGGGCGATCTCGATGATCTGGTCGCATTCGTCGTCGGTCATGAAGCCACCGAACACGACGATGCGCGGGTTGTGCATCTCGAATAGCACCTGCACCTGGTGGCCTTCCACGGTGATGGTGGTCGGAGAGCCCTCGAGGTTGGGCATCGGAGTTCCGCGCAGCAGGCAGTCGTATTCGCGCTCCGTGATCGCATCACTCATCACATGCCGCAGGGCACCGATAGCCGCGTCACGAGCCCATCCCGCTCCGAGCATGGAGGTGAAGATCTGCGCCGGGCAGTAGCCCTCGGGCCGCCGCTCCTCGATCCATCGATACAACTGCTCCAGCGGAGACGGGGCGGCCTCCTGGGGGATGTCAACTGCGCTGTGCGCGCCCTCAATGATGGTGTTGTCTGTCATGTCAGCACTTTCCTCGTTTCGAGCCACCCGCACAGACTTGCCTCAAGCGGCGAAGGATCTGTCGGGCAGCGGTCTTGGGCGTTGCGTGGCTCAGCTCCAATCCACGCGAACCCGCCCTGCCCTGCCAAACACCTGCGACCTGGCCAAAGCGCGATCGTCTCGCTGTCGAGGGACATCACCTTGGACATGCCACCCAGTCTCATGACTTGCGCCATGTGGACTGTGCTCAACGATGCGGGCCCTGCCTGAACCACTTGACCGCGGCCCACTTCTCCCCCTCGATCACCGGTAGACCTGCATGCAGCGTGCGGCTCGACGGCTCGGGGGTGCGATAGCCGAAGTAGACCGCCACGCCTTTGCGCGCGCGCACCTCCAACGGCACATCAGGGAAGAAGGTACCGCCGCCGCGCACAGGAGTATTGAGGTACATCAGGAGAGTTCCGCATCGCTGACCCCCCCTCCGCAAGGTGGGGGTCCATGGCCCTGCAGACGGATGGAAGTAGTCGTTGTGCGCCCTGTACTGGGCGCCCTGGTCGTAGCGCAGCACCTGCAGTTCCTCGGTGCACTCGATCGGCCAGTTCAGCAGCGCCTGTACTCGCGCATCGACCCGGCTGCACACATCGAATTCACCGCGTCTCAGGAACGTACCCTGGCTCGTGCGGATGTCACTGACCACGCCGCCTTCGCCTTCCTTGGCCATGACAGTGGAGCGCTGCACGCGTGACCGCGCGATATCGACGATTTCGTCGCACTCGTCATCGCTCAGCAGCCCGCCGAAGACGACCACGCGCGGGTTCTGCATCTCCAACAGAATCTGTACTTCGCGTCCTCCCACCGTGACGGCGGAAGGCGAATTCGCGAGATCCGGCTCCGGCGTGCCTCGCAGCAGCAGGTCGAACTCGCGGCGGGCGATCATGTCGCCCATCACGTGCTCCATGGCTGCGACGGCGGCCTCACGTGTCCAGCCGCTGGCGATGATCGAATTGAAGATCTGCGCTGGACAGTAGCCCTCGGGGCGGCGGTCAACGAGCCACTGGTGGAGCTGGGCTTCGGCCGAAGCGGGCTGCACATCCTGCACGCTGCGCTGAGCAACGTACCTCTCGCCTACCTGATCGATTGCAGTCTCTGCTGTCATGTTCAAGACTCTCGCGGCGTTGACGAGGCGCCGTCACCACCACCCCAGCAGCGTTTCGGCTGCTGGGGCTCCCTGAACGTATCCGCTGCTCATGCAAGCAAGCGCGGGTATGAAACCCACCCGGGCATCAGCGGATATTGGCAATGATGGCCATGCAGGTGTCGTGCTTCTTCTTTTGCAGGTTCGAGAGCAGCTGCATTTGCTCCTGCTCTTTGTCGGTCTTCTGCTGCAGACCCAGCATGGACTGAGGGTCAGTG
>CBINKC010000155.1:0-9752 GCA_966251135.1 uncultured Burkholderiaceae bacterium | reverse complement strand
TGGGCCCATTCCGGCGCGCTGCTCGGGCACGCCGGATTCATTCACACCTTCTGAGTGAATCGGCGTACCCGAGCGACTCCCCAACACCTACACGATCGCGTCTTCTCACTCCAGCCCATCCAGCGAACGCCGATCGAGCCAATGCGCCGCGGCGGATTCGGGGCCGAGGCTGCGCCATTCCAGGCGCTCCCAGGGATTGCGAAGCGCGATAGCCAGTCGAGTTGCTCCTGCTGCCGTGCGGTGAGGGGCTCGTGCCGACCGCCTGCGCCGTCTTGCAGGTTGGAGCGCTCATCGTCGCCGTGCTGGTGTTCCAAGCCTCCCTGCCCGCCGGGCTGCGTATTTTCCTGGTCGGGGTACTGCGGTGCAGGAGTTTCCTGCTCGCCCGCGGGATTCGAGGCCATCGTGCGACTCCTTGCTACTCGTGCGGCAACGCATGTGCCCGGCGGCTCGCTATGGGCATCCAGCTTGCCGCAGCTGCGAACACACAGGAGATGGCATGGAAAGCAAAGCAAAGTTCCTCGGCCACTCGGTACACCAGATGCTGATCGTGTTTCCGCTGGGCCTGCTCGCAACCGCCGTGGCATTCGACGTGGCCTGGCTGGCCACCAACATGCCGGCCATGGCTGCAGTCTCGTACTGGATGTTGGCGGCCGGCCTGCTGGGCGCGCTCGTCGCAGCACCTTTCGGGTTCATCGATTGGCTGGCCATCCCGCGGGGCACACGGGCGCGGCGCATCGGCGCGCTGCACGGCGGCGGCAACGTGGTCGTCACCCTGCTCTTTGTCGCCAGCTGGATGCTGCGCGAGAGCGCGGATATGGAGCCCCCGGCGCTCGCGATCGGCCTGGGGATCGTGGGCGCGCTGATTGCGTTGGTCACGGCTTGGCTCGGCGGAGAACTTGTGGCACGACTGGGCGTTGGCGTGTATGACGACGCCCACCTCGATGCGCCGAACTCCCTTCACGCGCACTCCGCGGGGGAGCGGGTGCACGGCCATTGAGTCGATTTCGACTATCGCGTGGTCGCCCTCCGCACCCCCGAATCACGCGAGTGACATTTTGTAACTCGGCTGCGAGCATGCGCAGCCATGCCTCGCCCACTGCCTCGACGATCGATCGCCCGCCTGTTGCTTGCGGCAATCTCCTTCCTACTCACCCCCGCCTGCCGGGCGGATGTTCTAACCGGCCTGCAGTTGCTCGACCAACGCGGCGCGGTTGTGAACGCCGCCACCCTGGCGCGGCGGCCAGTGCTGCTGACCTTCATCTTCACCCACTGCGCGACCAGCTGCCCGATGCAGGTGCGCGAACTCGCGGCGCTGCATGACGGCCTGGACCCCGATGTCCGGGCTCGGGTGCACTTCCTTTCCGTTTCCGTCGACCCGCTGAGCGACACCCCAGCGAGCCTGGCCGCCTATGCGCGCCGCATGGGTGCACAACGGCCGGGCTGGACCTTCGCCACAGGCGCGCCAGAACAGGTGCAGTCACTGGTCGAGCGCATGCAGGCCATGGACCTGCGCCGCAAGTCGCCCCGCCCCGAGGAGCACCGCACCTCGCTGTACCTCTTCGACGCGTCCGGCGAGCTGCTCCAGCGCTTTGCCGGCGTGCCGCTCGACCGGCCTCGCCTGGCCGCGGAAATCACCCGCCTCGCCCGCAAGCCGTTCCCCGCCCCGCAGTAACTCCCGGGAGCGCCGCCCCAAGCACCGATGTAGGCCGGCGTGTGCGCGCGCCCGTCTTTCCTTTCCAGCATTTCCATCAAGAAGCAAGCGTAGACATGAACAGCAACACGAAGCGCCGTCCCCCGGTTTGGTCGCGTGCCCGGGGCGTGCTCATCGCGGCCGTCGCCGCTGCGTTGGCAGCCTGTGGCGGCGGTGGTGACTCTCCGCCCGGTTCCGCTCCGATGTCCGAGCGCAAGCAGGCACTGGCCGCAGGCGAAGAGCTTTCGGTCGTGCTGCCCGACGTGGCCGATCCGCTCTTCGAGAACCTCACCATTCCAGCCGACGCACCCACACGCGGCATGTGGTCGGCCACCCAGCCCTGGCCCATGAACGGCCTGCACGCCGTGCTGCTGCCCGATGGCAAGGTGCTCACCTACGGCACGCCGCAGGGCGTGCCCGCGGCGCAGGACGGCCGCACTTACGACATCTGGGATCCCTCACGCGGCTTCGGGGCCACCAGCCACCAGACGACTGTCGACGCCACCCGCGTCAACAGCTTCTGCAACACCTCCGCGTGGCTGTCCGACGGCCGGCTCATGATGACGGGTGGCAATTCGGCCAAGGCCTCGACGCTGCTGACCGCGTCGACCGGCGGTGCGCTGACCGACACCGCCACGCTCGCCGACGAGCGGTGGTACGCCACGATGCTCACGCTGCCGGATGGCCGCAATCTCATCCTCGGCGGCATCGACCCCTACCAGGAGGGCATGGTCAACGACCCCGACGCCGCCATCGCTGCGGGCACGGTGTCGATGACACCGGAGATCTACACCCCGGGCACCGGCTGGCGCAGCTTGCCAGGCGCTCGCAGCCGCGATGCCTTCGGCCCGGACTACCTGCGTGCGTCATACCCTCGGGCCTGGGTGGCACCGAACGGACGGGTGTTCGGGATCTCCTCCGAAACGATGTGGAGCCTGGATGTGAACGCAGCCGGTGGCGAGGGTGCCATCACCGTACACGGCCGCTTCAAGGGACCGGCCAACGCGAGCGCGCCGGTGAACGTGGGCGCCACCAGCACGGCCGTGATGTTTGCGCCAGGGCGCGTGCTGCAGGTCGGCGGGAACGGCTACTTCAACGGCGACGGCCTGCCGGCCAGCAACCAGGCCACCATCGTCGACTTCAACGGCGCGGAGCCGGTGCTGACCGAAGCGCCCGCGATGACGCATGCGCGGCGCTACCCGAACTCGGTGGTGCTGCCAGACGGCAAGGTGCTCATCACCGGCGGCACGCGCCTCGGCAACAACGGCGGTACCGATGCCGTTTATGCCGCTGAGATCTGGAACCCCGCCACCGGCGCCTGGACCCTGGGTGCCAGTGCAGCGCAAATCCGCGTGTACCACTCGGCGACACTGCTCCTGTCCAACGGCACCGTGCTGTCCACGGGCGGCGGCGCGCCGGGGCCCGTGGACAATCAGAACGCCGAGGTCTACTACCCGCCCTACCTGTTCAAGTCGGTCGATGGCGTGGCGCAACTCGCGCCACGTCCGCGCATCAGCTCGATCGATGCGCTGGCGTTCAACCATGGCGATGCGCTGAACCTGCGCATGAGCACCACGGCGCCGGTGGGGCGCCTGGTGCTCGTCGCCAGCGGCTCGGTGACGCACTCGTTCAACAGCGGGCAGCGCTTCCAGGACATCAGTTTCACGCAGGATGGCACGCTGCTGACCGCCACCCTGCCCGCCAGCGCGAGCCTGGCACCGCCGGGGTACTACCAGGTCATTGCGCTCGATGCTGGCGGCGTGCCCTCGCGCGGGGTGATCGTGTCGTTGGGGCTGCAAGGCAAGCTGCCAGACGCGCAAAGCGACATCGCGCGCAATCAGGCGATCGTGCTGGAAAGCGTCAACGCGGCGGGCCAGTCGGTGACAGCAGGCGGCGACGCCGCAGCGATGCTGCTTGCCACGCCGAACACGGCGCGCGCCCCGGCATCTGCGCAGTTCTGGACCCGCCAGGGCATGGGCGATTCCACCTGCCTGTCGTTCGAATCGGTGGCCATGCCCGGCCAGTGGCTGCGGCGCCGCGAGTCACGCGCGTCGGTCGAAGCCTCCGACGGCAGCGCGGGCTTCGCGGGCGACGCCACGTTCTGCCCGCAGTCCGGCCTGTCGGGTACCGGCCTGTCGTTGCGCTCGGCGAGCCAGCGCGAGCTGTTCCTGCGGCACCGCGGCACCGAGCTGTGGTTCGAAGCCGCCACGCAGGATGCAGGCGACGCCGCCGATGCCAGCTTCGTGCCGCGCAGCACGCTGCCGCAGGACGCGGTGATCGAGCTGGGCAGCGTCGCCGTCGAGGGCGCGGTCATCGCGGTGGATGCCGCAAACCTTGCGGTGCTTGCGACGCTCGGCACTGAGCCCACCGAGGCTGTGCTCGCACCGGCTCGCTACACCGTGCGCGCCGGTCTGGCCGATGCGGCCTGCGTGTCGTTCGAGGCGGTGTCCTCGCCAGGACGCTGGCTGCGTCATTACGCCTACCGGCTGCGCTCTGACCCATACGCCGACACGGCACTCTTCCGCGCCGATGCCACCTTCTGCCCCGAGCCCGGGCTGGGCGGCTCGGGCGTCGCGCTGCGTTCGAACAACTACCCCACGCGCCTCGTGCATCACCGAGACGGCCAGATCTGGATCGACCCGCAAGCCGCGGACGCGGCCTACACGGCCGACGCCGCTTTCCGCGTGCGCCAGCTCACGCCGGCCGCGGCGCTGCCCACGCTCGGCTCGGTATCCGCCGCGCCGGTGGCACTGGGCACGGAAGCGGGCTGGTCACCGGGCCTGGACGCGGCCGGGCTCGAGTTCAGCTGGGATTTCGGTGACGGCACCCGGTCGGCCTACGCAGCCAGCAGCGCGGCGCGGCACACCTACGCGGCCGCAGGCGTTTACCTCGTGACCCTCACGGTGCGCAACGCTGCCGGACAAATGAGCGAGCGCAGCTTCCTCCAGGCGGTACACGCTGCCCCTGCGGCCGGCACGCCGAGAGCCTCGGGCCAGGTGCTCATCGAGCCTCGCGGCAGCGCCGCCGCGAGGGTGTGGGTGGCAAACCCCGACAACGATTCGGTGAGCGTGTTCGACAGCGCCTCCCTTGCGCGATCGGCCGAGGTCGCCACCGGCGCAGCCCCGCGCACCCTGGCGCGGGCGCCGGACGGGCGCATCTGGGTCATCAACCGTGACGGCGCATCCATCAGCGTGGTCGATCCGCAGACGCTCGCCGTGACCCGCACCATCGCGTTGCCGCGCGCATCGCAGCCCTACGGCATCGTCATCTCCGAGGAGGGGCGCGCCTATGTGAGCCTGGAGGCCACCGGGTCCGTGCTCGTGCTCGACACCGCCAGCGGCGCGACGCTCGCTTCGGTGGCCGTCGGTGCGAACCCGCGGCACCTGTCGTTGACGGCCGATGGCGCGCGGCTGCTGGTGTCTCGCTTCATCACGCCTGCGTTGCCCGGCGAAGGCACGGCCCAGGTCGCCACGAAGGTGGCTGGCGTGCCGCGCGGCGGCGAGATCGTCGTTGTCGACACCGCAGCCATGAGCCTGCAGCGCACCATCGTGCTGCAGCACAGCGATCGCACCGACACCGAGATCTCCGGTGCGGGGGTGCCCAACTACCTGGGCGCCGCCGTCATCTCGCCCGATGGCGGCACAGCCTGGGTTCCCTCGAAACAAGACAACATCAAACGGGGCACGCTGCGCAGCGGCGTCGCACTCGACTTCCAGAACACGGTGCGCGCGATCAGCTCCCGCATCGACCTCGCTACGCAGGCGGAAGACCCGGCCGCGCGCATCGACCACGACAACGCCGGCGTCGCCAGTGCAGCCGCCTTCGACGCGAGCGGCGCCTACCTCTTCGTGGCGCTGGAAACGTCGCGCCAGGTGGCTGTGCTGGATGCCCGCAGCGGCGCACAGCTGATGCGCGTGGAAGCCGGCCTCGCACCGCAGGGGTTGGCCGTCTCGGCCGACAACGCGCGGCTGTACGTGCACAACGTCCTGGGGCGCAGCCTGCAGGTCATCGACATCACGCCGCTCACCCGCCTCGGCGAGGCACGCGCGCAGACACTCGCCACGCTGGGAACCGTGGCCAACGAGAAGCTCGCGGCCAACGTGCTGCTCGGCAAGCAGCTCTTCTATGACGCCCGCGACACACGTTTGGCCCGCGACGCCTACCTGAGCTGCGCGGCCTGCCACCACGACGGCGGCCATGACGGGCGCACCTGGGACCTCGCCGCGCAGGGCGAGGGACTGCGCAACACCATCAGCCTGCGAGGACGCGCGGGCACGGGGCACGGCGTGCTCCACTGGAGCGCGAACTTCGACGAGGTACAGGACTTCGAAGGCCAGATCCGCAAGCTTGCCTTGGGCACAGGACTGATGAGCGACGCACAGTTCAACGCCGGCACCACCGGCCAGCCGCTGGGCACGGCCAAGGCCGGGTTGAGCGCCGACCTCGATGCGCTTGCCGCCTATGTGGCCTCGCTCAACCAGATGCCGCAGGCGGCCGCGCGCACGGGCTCGGGCGCGCTCACGGCGGCGGCCAACGCCGGGCGCGCGGTCTACGCCGCCCAGCAGTGCGCCAGCTGCCACGGCGGAACGAGCTACGCGAGCCACGGTGCACTGCTGGTCGACGTGGGCACGCTGAAGGCCACCAGCGGCAATCGACTGGGCAGCCAGTTGCCGGGTCTCGATGTCCCGACGCTGCGCGACGTGGCCCTCACCGGCCCCTACCTGCACGATGGCTCGGCTGCCACCTTGGGCGCCGCAGTGCAGGCCCACCGCGGCATCGCGCTCTCGGCCGGAGACCTCGACAACCTTGTCGCCTACTTGGGCCAGATTGGTAGCGAGGAAGTCGCAGCGCCGGCGGCGATGCCGACGGGCTCGGCGCGGTGCGCAGGGGAACGAGGCACATGCACGCTGCCATCGGGCACGCCGGCCACCGTGTACTACGGCGTCGGCGACCGATGGTTCAGCCGCGGCGCCGTGACGGGCTCGGTGAGCTGCAGCAATGCCACCTTTGGCGACCCAGCCCCTGGCGCCTGGAAGTCCTGCTACTACGTAGCCTCCGTGAAGTGCGCCGGCGAACGCAGCACCTGCACCGTGCCGGCCGGCACGACCGCGACCGTGCTGTACGGCGCCAACGGGCGGTTCCATGTGCGTTCAGGCGTGAGCGGTGCGCTGGCCTGCAGCAACACGAACTTCGGCGACCCCGTCCCCGGTGTTCGCAAGGCCTGCTGGCTGCAATGAGACAGGCACAGGAGCCGGGCCGCCCCAAGTTTCCTGGTCCCCCGCGGGGCGGGTTGGGCGCAGCCCGGCCCTGGAGGCGCTCAAGAGGTGTGAATGAATCCGGCGTGAGAGCGGGCATGTCGGATTCGTTCACACCTTCTCGGTCATTCCTGCGCCGAGGGCCGCAGTGCCGTTGACAGCGCGTATGAGATGCCGAGCCGCGGCTGCGCCTTACAAGCAGCAACGTTATTAGCGTCACTATTCGTGAAAACCCTGGCCATGGGCACGCCGCATGCCGCAGGCTGTGCGGCTCACGGGGCGCCCAACGAACAGATGGCGTCACCGTGTACCGAAACGCTCCTTCAACTGGCCTTTGCCGACGTTTCTACAAGGACCACATCATGAACTTGCTCAAGCTCGCTCAGCTCAGCACCATCGCGCTGATTGCCGCGGCCTCCCTCACTGCCTGTCAGCGCCGTGACGAGACGGCCACCGGCACCAGCACGGAGACCGGCTCATCCACCTCGAGCTCCACCACAGGCACAACGGGGGGCACCGGCACGACCGGCGGCACCGCGGGCATGGGAACGGACTCTTCCGGCGGCACCACGTCGAGCAGCGGCACAACGAGCGGCGCCGACACAACCAGCCCGTCGCAGGCGGGCACTACCGGCGGCCCGGCGGGCATGACCTCGCCTTCGACCGACACCGGCGCTGCGGGCTCGACCAGCGCCCAGGGCGCCGATGCGGCGGCCAGCGCGGCCAGCCGCTGAGGCAATTCGGGCATTGCTGCGCCGGCAGGTATGCCTTACCGGCGCCTGCCAGGCGCCGCCCTGCGGCCGCTCTGCGTGAATGGCCGGGCGGCCTTCCAACTTGAGAGCCTGCGGAAAACGTCTGGCAACGTTTCCGCTTCCGGCATCACCACAGCCCGAACGCACTGGACGGGGTGCCGATCAGCGGCTGCCCTGGCGCTTGTGACCACGCGGCGAGGCGGATTTGCGCTGCCCTGTCTTGGCGGAACCGGCGCCGGGTTTCCTGGCCTCCCCCGTGGCAGGCTCGGCACCCGGCTTGAGGGCCCAATCCACCGGGTCCTTCCCCGTCGACACCTCCTTCTCTGTGTGCATGGCTGCGCCCGGGGAGATGGGGTCGCTGGCGGGGAAGGTCTCGTCCAGCGACTCGTCGAGCAGTTCCTGGTAGGTCGGCACCTTGGCTCCGGGCTCGGCTGCCTTGCCTTCCAGACGCTCGGATTCCTTGCGTCGGGAGTGAGGATCCTTCATGGTCGGTTCCGTGGCACTGGGGTGCACTTCTCAGCACGCCGCGTGCCCGGGCCAGGTGATTCACCGATTCCCCGTCACCGCGGTAACCCGCGTTGCGCGTTGCGCAGAACAACGTCACACTTCCTCACGTGGACTTCGGGGAGTTCTTCACCCAGCGCGCGCGGGAGCTGGCGCCTTTGGCTTGGCGTCGCGACCTGCTATTCCTTTTCGACTTCCGCGGCCCCTTGGTCGATGTGGAGTGCGAACCGGGCAGGCTCGGCACCGCGCTTCGCCGTCTTTCCGACGCCGCGCTGGAGCTGCTGCAAGACGGCTTCATCTTCATGGCGGCGCAAACCGAACTGCACGAGAACGGAACGGCCGAGCTTTCCATCAGTTTGGCCGGCACCGGCACCCGGGCCGACGACGCCAGGGTGAGCCAACTCCTGCAGCACCTCGAGTTGCGCGAGCGCCTGCCAGAGGTGGCCGCACATGAAGAAGGCGCACGCGTCGCCATGGGCGAATGCAGCAGCACCGGCGGCAAAGTCTCTTTTGCCGCCAACCGCAGCGACGGTGTCCTGTTCGGTTTGGATCTCACCCTGTCCGCGAGCCCTCTGGATACCTATCCCCCTCCCAACGCCGAGGGCGCACGAGCCTGGCTCGTCAGCGATATGCCACGCGCACACCAGTCGCTCATGCGCAGCCTGCAGCGGCTGGGCTGGGCAACCACCGCCTTCACTTCCGCCGAGGAGGCCACGGCACAGCTGTCTCGCATGACGGCGTGGATGGCGCGGCCGGCGCTGGTGATCGCGGCCGAGTCCGAGTGCATCACTCTGGACCGTCTGCAGCCCTTGCGCCGTCAGCTGCCGGCGTCCACCAATGTCGTCCTCGCAGCCTCCATCGAGTCCAAGACGCAGGTCCGGCGGCCCGACATCGAGCTGCGGCGCTGGCCCCTCAGCCCCGGCGAGCTGCGTGAATTCACTCGCCGCCTGGGCGGCGTGCAAGATACCGTGTCGGGGCTGACTATGCCCTCCCCGGTGGCGTTTGCGGATCGGCCGCATGCGCTCGTCGTCGATGACAACCCCGTCAACCTGCTGGTGGCCAGCGGATTGCTGGAGAACGCCGGCTTCGAGGTGCACACCGCTGCCGGCGGCCAGGAAGCCCTCACGCGCTGCCGCGAACGCTCGCCCACGCTGGTGCTCATGGACGTGGACATGCCCGGCATGAACGGCCTCGATACCACCAAGCTCATGCGCCGCCTGCAGCGCGAGGGCTTGCTGCCGAAGTTCGCAATCCTGGCGGCCACGGCGGAGGGCATCGACATCTCCGAGCGCGACTGCCTGGCCGCAGGGATGGACGGCTACTTGTGCAAGCCGCTCAAGCTGGAAGCGATCCAGCAAGAGATCCGCCGTGTGCTGCCTGCATTGCCCCTCGGGGCTCGTGCTGACGCGCGCCAACTGCGCTGAAGGAAAGTGCGACTGGCACGTGTGAACGAATCCGGCGCCGGCTTCATTCGCGCCCTTCTAAAGCGCTCCTGCATCTAGTGCAGTGTTTCACACTCCGTGGAACATAAAACCGCGTCTTTGCCGTCCT
>CBINKC010000154.1:0-9973 GCA_966251135.1 uncultured Burkholderiaceae bacterium | reverse complement strand
CGCTCGCCTGACCCTCGAAAACTTGACGTAAACCATAGAACCTCAGGCCGAACGGCGGAGGAGGCGCAAGGAACCTCTCCCCTCCGTTCGCATTGAGCTTGTCGAAATGCCCTCGCCACCGTAAAGGGGCCTTCGACACGCTCAGGCCGAACGGCGGAGGGGGCGCAAGCAGCCTCTCCCCTCCGTTCGCATTGAGCTTGTCGAAATGCCCTCGCCACCGTAGAGGGGCCTTCGACACGCTCAGGCCGAACGGCGAAGGGGGCGCAAGCAGCCTTTCCCCCTCCGTTCGCATTGAGCTTGTCGAAATGCCCCCGCCACCGCGAAGGTGGCCTTCGACACGCTCAGGCCGAACGGGCCAGCCACCCATGGCACCTTCTACCCCTTGTCCACCGTCATCGGCACGAACAGGGTGTCCTCGCCGCGGCGCACCAGCAGTGCGACGTGGCCGCCCTCCGGCACCTGCGCGACGCGCCGGTTGAACTCGTCCAGGCTGCGGAAACCCTGGCTGTTGACCGCCACGATGACATCGCCCTGCTCCAGCGGAGCGTCGGAGTTGGGCTCCTGCACGCCTTCGACGACGAGGCCATAGTCCACGCCAAGCGCACGCCGGCCGGCTGGCGGCAATTCGCTCACCAGCAGGCCCAGCCGCCCCGCGCTCGCCCGTGGCGAGGCCTTGTCGGGCCCCTGCCCGGGCCGCGCCGTCGCCTCGGTCTGCATCTGGCCCACCGTCAGCTTCACGCTGCGGCTCTCGCCGCTGCGCCACAGCTGCACCTCGACCTCGCTGCCCGGCTTGGCGCGAGCCACCACGCGCGGCAGGTCTTCGGCACTCGCCACGTCCTGCCCGCCGAAGCGGGTGATGACATCGCCCACGGCCACACCCGCTCGCTGCGAGGGACCACCCTTCTCCACCTGCGTGACCAGCGCGCCGCGCGCCTCGGGCATGCGAAACGACTTGGCCAGCTCGGGGCTCACCTCCTGGATGGACACGCCGATGCGGCCGCGCGTGACGCGGCCCTCGGCGCGCAGCTGGCGCGCAATATCCATCGCGACGTCGATGGGGATGGCGAACGACACACCCATGTAGCCGCCCGTGCCGCTGTAGATGGCCGAATTGATGCCCACCACCTCGCCGTTCATGTTGAGCAGCGGGCCGCCCGAGTTGCCGGGATTGACCGCCACGTCGGTCTGGATGAAGGGCACGAGGGTCTCCTCCGGCAGCGAGCGCTCGGTGGCGCTCACGATGCCGGCGGTGATCGTGTTCGCGAAGCCGAACGGCGAACCGATCGCCGCCACCCACTCGCCGGCACGCACGCCCTTGCCGGTGCTGACGGGCGCCACCGGTAGTCCCTTGGCGTCCACCTTCAGCAAGGCCACGTCCGTCTGCGGGTCGACACCGACCACGCGCGCCTTGTGCTCGCCCTTGCTGTCGGCCATGCGCACCGTCACCTCCTCGGCGCCTTCGACGACGTGGGCGTTGGTGAGGATGTAGCCCTCTGCATCGATGACGAAGCCGGAGCCCACGCCACGGCTGCGCAGCTGCGGCCCACCTCTTGCGTCGGGGGGCATGAAGCGGCGGAAGAACTCCGAAAACGGGTCGCCCGGGCCGCCGGGGCCGTGCATCGGCGTGGCGATACCCACGGTGCGGCTGGTGGTGACGTTCACGACGGCCGGCCCGACCTTATCGACCAGGGCCGTGAAATCGGGCACGGCCGCGCGGGCCATTGGAGGGGCGGCGGCGGAGGCCGGTACGCCGGCGACAGCCGGCGCGGAAGGCGCACTCGCCGCCGGGGCTGCCGCCTGTGGCTCGGGCGTGGGCCTGCAGCCCACCGCCAGAACGAGCACGGTGAGCGTCAGAAACGGACGAAAGCAGTTGTGGGGCATGGCTGTACTCGCGCCTCGACAGAAGAAAGACACGATGCCCTGCGCGGCAACCTGCGTACCCGCCAACGCGAGTGGGTGCGCTCCGGCTGCGCGAACACCCGCCCTACGGCATCCCTGCGATGGAAGCGCTGAACCGCATCATCCGACGCGCATGCTTGGCGCCCGTAGCCGGCATCATCCGCCGCCCCGCTGGGTATGCAGATCGAACCGCCGCATGAATGCCTCCCGCCGGGAGGGCTCCACGTTCTCGAAGCGCAAGCTCACGAGCAATCGGGGCAAGCACACGAGGCCGAGCTGCCGGGGCGGCAAGGCGCTCCAGGCGATGACCAGACACCCGTCGCCCAAAGCCACCTCGACCGATGGGGCGGCAATGGTCACGGCCCGCCCCACCGCGCCCGGCAGCCAGCGCAGCCACTCGGCCTCGCTGCAGCCCATCTCGCGTTCGAAACGCTGGGAAACGCCCGGGGGCACCTCATCCCCCGGCGATGGGGGGCCAGATGGCGAGCACATCGCCTTCCTTCAGTGACCTCATGAGCCGCTCGGCCGGCGGCACGAACATGCCGTTGACCAGCACCAGATGCACCAGCCTGGCCGGCAGGCCGAAGGGTTCGATCACGCGGGCGATCGTCGCGTCTTCGGGCACCTCCAGCGGCATCTGGTTGCCCGAACGCACGTCGGGCGGCAGGTACTCGGTCAGTCCGGCATAGAGCTTGAAGGTGATGTTCATGCCGCCAGCATGGCCCGCCGCTCTTGGCCCTGGGCGCAAGCGAGGTAAGCCTCCATCAGCCGCGTCGGATCCGCCATGAGGCGCGACTTCCACCGGCCGAGACGCACGCGGCCTTCCACCAGCCCGCGCATCACGCCCACGTGCTCGGTCCAGCCGATGCTGTTGCAGCCGACGATCACGTCGCCGTCGAACTGCAGGCTCAGGTGGCGGCGGGCCGCGCGGTCGGTGAGCTCGACATGGTCGCCGCCCGGCACGCCCTGGAAGTTGCCAAAGCTGGCCGACACGAGCCCGAGGGTATCGAGCACGTTGATCTGTGTGACGCCCCGCAGCCGCGCCGGCTGGCCGGCCATGTTCATGGCCGCCACGTAGGCCTGGTCGGCGGCGTTGGGCTGGATGGCGCTCACGATCGTGCGGCCGCTCACGGCGTCGTAGGCCTCGGCGCAGTCGCCCGCGGCATAGATGCCGGGCACGTTGGTCTGCATGTGCTCGTCGGTGAGCACACCTTGCAGGCAGGCGATGCCCGAGCCTTCGAGGAAGCCGATCTGGGGCCGCACGCCGGTGGCGCTGATGACCAGGTCGCACTCCAGCTGCTGGCCGTCAGACAACCGCACGGCCAGCGGCGCATGAGGGTGGATCGCCTCGACCCGCGTGCCGGTGCACACGCGCACGCCCTGGGCCTCGCACCACGCCTTGAGCATGCTGCCCGCGGTCTCGCCCATCATGCGCGGCACCATGCGGTCGCCCATCTCCACCACTGTGAGGTGCACGCCGCGCGCGGCCAGCGCCTCAAGGATGATGCAGCCGATGAAGCCGGCGCCCATTTGCAGCACGCGTGCGCCGGACTGCGCGAGTTGCGAGATGGCGCGGGCGTCCCTGAGCGTCCAGCACGGATGCACACCGCTGTTGTCGATGCCGGGGATGGGCGGGCGCGCGGGGCTGGAGCCGGTGGCGACGAGCAGCGTGTCGAACGGCATGGCCGCATCGTTGTCGAGCGTGACGGTGCGGTACTCCACGTCCACCGACTTGGCCCGCCCGCGCTGGATCTCGATGCCGAGTCGATCGAAGTGCGTGGGGTCATGCCGCAGATGCGTGCCGCGCTCGTCGATGCCTCCGGCCAGCAGGTAGGGGATGGCCATGCGCGAGTACGGCGGCTCGGGCTCGTCGCCGACGATCATGATCGCGTCGTTCGGCGCGTGCCTGCGCAGCGTCTCCGCCGCGATCACTCCGGCGGGGCCGGCACCGAGGATGAGGTGGGATTTCATGTCAGCCCCTGCCCCTGCACGCCCTTTCAGAGACCCAGCCGCTGGCGCGTCTCGGGCTTGAGGCGGCCCTGCGCATCCCAGCCGCGCAGCTCGTAGTACTTCGGCAGCATCGCGGGCAGCCCTGCCACCAGCCCCTTCGCCGGGCCGGTCTTGACTGCCTCGGTGATCAGGCGCGGCGGCAAGGTGTCGTCGGCCGCGGTGAAGCCGGCGCGGTTGTTGAAGTCGCGCTCCATGTTCCAGATGCGCTCGCCGATGGCGGTCAGCTCCTCCACCGTGTACGCCTCGCCGCACGCCGCCGCCACCTGCGGGGCGATGTCGGCCAGCGTCCACGCGAAGGTGGTGAACACGCACAGCCCCGCGGAATCCACGGCGGCCGTCGCATCCTGGAAGGCCTTGACCAGCTCGGGTTTGCCGTCGGTCACCAGCGGATCGGTCTTCATCGGGATACCCAGCACCTCGGAGGCCACGGTGTAGCCGCGCAGGTGACACGCGCCGCGGTTGCTCGTGGCGTAGGCCAGGCCCATGCCCTGGATGCTTCGGCCGTCGTAGGCCGGGAACTCCTGGCCCTTCACGCTCATGGAGAGCTCGGGGTGGCCGTACTTGGCCGTGAGCCGCTTGGAGCCGAGCCCGATCTCCTTGCCGAAGCCCTCGCCGCGCGCCGTCAGCTCGGCCAGCTGCGCGAGCGCCTGGGCCGAGCCGAAAGGCGCGTCGATGCCGATCTGTTCCCTGGTGAGCACACCCAGCTCGTACAACTCCATCACCGCGCCGATGGTGGCACCGAAGGAGATGGGATCCATGCCCTGCTCGTTGCACAGCAGGTTGGCGTATTGCAGCGCCTCCAGGTCGTTCACGCCGTTGGCCGCGCCCAGCGCCCAGGCCGCCTCGTACTCCAGGCCACCCGAGGCGCCCCAGTACTGCGGCTTGTTGCGCACCGTGAAGTGGCCCTCGTCGATCCGGCTGACGCGGCCGCACGCGATGGTGCAGCCGAAGCAGGCCTGGTTGGTGACCAGGTGCTTCTTCCCGTCGGTCTTGCGCGGCGTGGCCATGGCCTCGGCGGAGATGTCCTTTGCGCCTTCGAACTGGCTGTCACGGTGGTTGCGCGTGGGCAGCGCGCCCATTTCGTTGATCACGTTCATCAGCACCTGCGTGCCATAGGCCGGCAGGCCCTGGCCGGTGACGGCGTTCTCGCGCAGCACCTTCTTGCCCGCATTGACCGCCTGCATGAAGGCCTTGGGATCGCGGATGTTGCCTACCCCCTTCGTGCCGCGCACCGCGATAGCCTTGAGGTTCTTGGAGCCCATGACCGCCCCGACTCCGGAACGGCCGGCGGCACGATGCAGGTCGTTGACGACGGCTGCATACAACACCTGGTTCTCGCCCGCCTGGCCGATGCACGACACGCGCACCAGCGGATCTTGCAGCGTCTTCTTCAGCGCTTCCTCGGTCTGCCAGACCGACTTCCCCCACAGGCCCGACGCGTCGCGCAGCTCGGCCACGTCGTCCTGAACGTACAGATAGACCGGCTTGGGGCTCCTGCCCTCGAAGATGATCATGTCCCAGCCCGCCATCTTGAGCTCGGCACCCCAGTAGCCGCCCGAGTTGGAGCAGGCGATGGCCCCCGTGAGCGCGCCCTTGGTGACCACGGTGTAGCGCCCGCCGGTAGAAGCCATGGTGCCGGTGAGCGGCCCCGTCGCCCAGATGATCTTGTTGGCCGGCGAGAGCGGATCGACGGTGGGGTCGATCTCCTCGACCAGGTACTTGCTCGCCAGGCCGCGCGAGCCGAGGTACTGGCGCGCCCAGCCCATGTTCAGCGGCTCGGACTTCACCGTGCCGTCGGTGAGGTTCACACGAAGGATCTTTCCTGCCCAGGACATGTCCGTCTCCTCATCTCCTCAAGCAGCGGTGGCGCCCGGCTGGTTGCCGAGCCTGTCGGCCCAGGCGCGCATCTTGTCCAGGCCGACCCAGTCGGCGTCGACATAGGTGATGGCACCCGTGGGGCAGGCCTCGGCACACGCGGGCTCGCCGCCGCACAGATCGCACTTCTGCACCTTGCCGGTTTCCTGCACATAGTTGATCGTGCCGAAGGGGCAACTGATCGTGCAAACCTTGCAACCCACGCAGGTGGCCTCGTTCACCACCTTCGCGCCGGTGAGCGCATCGAGCGTGATGGCCTCCACCGGGCAGGCGTGCAGGCACCAGGCCTCGTCGCACTGCGTGCACGTGTAGGGAACCTTGCGGCCGGTGTGATGGAAGTCGAACACCTTGATGCGCGACTTGCTCGTGGCGAAGACGCCGTAGTTCTCGAAGGAACACGCCATCTCGCACTGCAGGCAACCGGTGCACTTGTCGGCTTGGATGCGTAGGGTCTTCTGCATGGCCGCACTCCTCTTGGCAGCAACATCACCCGGCGCATCCGCTGGCACGGAGCGTCGAGGGGCCCATGATCTTCCTCGCAACGGCATGCGGCCTCGGGCCTTACCCGTAGAGGGCGAGAGCCTCGTGCAGGCACATCGCACACCGCACAATCCCGAGCGTATTGCGCATGTATTGGTACCCTTGCCCTCCTGCGCCAGATGCCCCTGCGGCGGCCTGCGCGATCATCCGAGTCGTCATACGAAGGAGGTAAGCCATGAAGATCCTGCTGGCCGTCGACGGCAGCGAATACACGCGCCGCATGCTCGATTACATCGTCACGCACAAGGACTTGTTCGACCCGTCGCACGAGTACGTCGCGCTGACCGTGGTGGCGCCGGTGCCGCCGCGCGTGCGCGGCTACATCGACCGCGACACGGTGGAGGGCTACTACCGCGAGCAGGCCGAGGAAGTGCTCGCGCCGCTGCGTGAACGCGCAGCGGCGCTGGGCAAAACGGTGCGGCTCGAACATCGTGTCGGCCACGCACCCGACGTGATCGCCGCCACCGCGGCCGAGGGTCAATACGACTTGCTCGTGATGGGCTCGCACGGCCACTCGCCCATGGGGGCACTGATGCTCGGGTCGACCACGGCACGGGTGCTGGCGCACTGCCAGACGCCGTTGTTGATCGTGCGGTAGGCCGCAGGGGGCGCATAGCCCTGCGGCTCCGACGCGCGTGATAACCCCCTGAGAGGGTGAGTGCCGGCTGCCGACACAGCCGCAGGCGACGGCGCAAGCCAGCATAGACTTTCGCCCGCTGCGGCCAACAGTACCCCGAGAGTTCAAGCCGCACGCATCAAAAAGGGAGTTCGTCCATGTCGTTACTGTCCGCCTGGCTGGCGGCCGCAGGCGTTCGCACGCCTGTGGCGCCGCATGCCACCCGCCCTCATGAGCACACGGAGGGCACAGCATGGACCTGAGCGGCATCATGCAAGCCCTCAAGGCCCTGAGCGGCGTGCAGCGCCCCATGCGGCTGCGCCTGCTGGGCAACGACGACACCCCGCAGGCCTTCGACGAAACGCTGCTCGTGCAATCGATCGACGTGACCGAGAGCCTGAACAACGGCATCCACGGCACCATCACCTGCGTGAGCACCCGCAGCGACCTGTCGCTGCCCAGCGTCAAAGGCCGGCTCGTCGAACTTCAGTTGGTCGTCGACACCGGCAGCCTGCGCCCCCTGCGCGCCATCGTCGACAGAATCCTGCGCGGCGAAAGCGACGGCGGCCTCACCGCCTACCAGCTGCACGTGCTGGACCCGCTGAACCTCCTGCTGGACCGCCACCTCGGCACCTACCTGACGAACGACCGCAGCGTGGTCCAAGTGACCGACGAGGTGCTGGGCAAACTGTGTCGCGACAACCCTGGCCTGGGCAGCACCTTCACCTGGGTCTGGTGCGTGGACCCGGCGCGTCACCCCCAGCGCGCCTTCTGGCTGCAAAAGAACGAATGCCTCACCACCTTCCTCACGCGCCAATGGCGGCGCTACGGCATCTCGTGGTTCTGGCGCCCCAAGGCCGGCGAAGACCGCCTCGAACTCGTGCTGTTCGACCACCCCTTCCGGCTTGCGGCCAACCCCGCGGGAGAGATCCGCTACCACCGGCTGGATGGCACCGAACCCCGCGCTTCCATCCTGCGCTGGGTCGAAGCCAGCAGCCTGGCCGCGGGCCAAGCGCGCCGCTGGAGCTACGACTACAAGCCCGCGCGCATGAACCACCGGGGTTCCCGCACCAAGGTGGATCACGGCAAGCAGGGCAGCCAGATCGCCTACGGCATGACCGACGAGCGCATCGAAGAGCCCCACGCAGGCGCCGACTGGGACGACTTCCAGCGTCTGGTCCACACCCGCATGGAGCGACACGAATTCGAGTCCGCCGGCTTCTTTGGCATCAGCGGCCAGTGCAGCCTGGCCGTGGGCGCCTGCACCCCCGTGGGCGGGCTGCCAGGGCAAGAGTTCATGCCCGAGGACGAACGCCTCTACACCTTCATCGAACTGCATCACCAGGGCGAGAACAACATCAAGCCCCTGAGCGAGCGCGTGACCAAGCTGCTGGCGCTGAGCGAGCAACTGCAAGACTGGCAACCCACGCCGCGCCTGAGCGAGGCAGCCGACGACCCCGAAGGCCGGCACAAGTACCTGAACGCCTTCCGCTGCGTCAAGCACGGCACCCCGCTGCCGCCGCTGTGGGACCCGGACATCCACCTGCCGCGCATGCAGCCCATGACCGTGATCGTCTCGGGCGCAGACGGTGAAACCGTGGACGTGGACGAGCAAGGCCGCCTGCTGGTGATCTTCCCCGGCGAAGCCTCCGGGCGGCGCAGTGCGCGCATCCGTTTCAACGCCGTGTACGCCGGGCCTCGTGAGGGGATGTGGTTCCCGCTGAAGTGCGGCATGGAAGCTGCGGTGGAGTGGGAAAACGGGGACGAATCGCGACCCGTGATCGTCCGCACGCAATACAACGGCGCCAACATGCCACCGATGTTCGAGCACTGCGGCAGCGTGCGCGGCAACCGGCACATGGCCGGCATACACCTGCACGAAATTGGCGGCACGCGCTACGGCGAGCTGGTGTTCGACATGACCACCGGCCAGATCAGCGTAAGCCTGGGCAGCGAGCACGCACGCAGCCGGCTGCAACTGGGGGCCCTGCACGGCAAGCGCCGAGACGGCCAAGCCCCGCCCATCGGCGAAGGGTTTTACCTGCACACGCAGGCGGCCGGGGCCATCCGCACCGCGCAGGCGCTTCTGCTGTCGGCCTGCGCACGGCTGCAGGACTCGGCCGGCCAACTGGACATGCAAGAGCACATCGAGTGGATGCAGCAAGGCATCGCGCTGCTGGACAACCTGGGCCGCTACGCCGCGCAACACCAGGGGCTGCCCACCGACGAGCAACCCCGCGCAGCACTGCGCGATGACCTTCGCGCCGCCGCCGCAGGCAGCAACGTGGACCCGCAGGGCCAGGGTGGCGCCCCCACGTTGAGCCTGACCGCGCCAGCCGGTATTGCCGCCACCACGCCGCGCACCATCTTCCACTACGCGGGCGTGAACATCGACAGCGTGGCGGGCATGAACCTGCAGTACACCAGCGGGCAGCGCATGGTCTTCAACGCGGGCAAGGGTGCGTCGATCTTTGCGCACACCGACGGCATTCGCCTGATCTCGCACCACGGGCCGATGCTGCTGCAAAGCCAGCATGACGACACGCGCATCGAAAGCGCGGGCGACCTCACGCTGGCCGCGCAGCAAACGCTCAACCTCATCGCGAAGAACATCCGCATCGTCGCCAACGATGGTTCCTACATCACGCTGCAAGACGCCATCACGCTGGGCAGCAAGGGGCACATCCTCAGCAAGGGCACGCGCTTCCCTCACAGCGGGCCCGACAGCATGAACGTGCCGCTGCCCAGCTTCGGCGAGGGAGCCAGCGACCAGAAGTTCGCGCTGCGCGAAGGCGGACATGAGGGCCCGATTGCCGCGCTCCAGCACTACGAAATCACCATGACGGATGGCAGCACGCGCACCGGCCGATCCGATGCCGACGGCCTGACCGGGCTGCTGCAGCACGAGGCGATGCATATCGCCAGCATCCGCCTGCTGGACAAGGAGGGATGAACGTGAGCCTGTACCCGAAGAAGGCCTACGAAGTCGGCAGCGGCTGCGCCCCGCTGTACCCGGGCCGCACGATGAATCAC
>CBINKC010000153.1:0-10041 GCA_966251135.1 uncultured Burkholderiaceae bacterium | reverse complement strand
AGGCCCCAACAACACTCTCCGATTCAGAAGCTGGACCATACAAGCCTGTCGAAGCGCCTGCACGCTTGCCACTCACCTCTGCAAAACCACCACCGCTGCAGCATCCTGCGCGCGCGCGCCGCTCAAGCGCCCCTCCTCCAGCTTCACCACACGATCGGCGCAGCTGAAGTACGCGTCGTCGTGCGTGACGACGATGACAAGCTTTCCTCGCGCCTTCAACTCCGGCAGCAGCTCCGTATAAAACACGCGCTTGAACGTCGGATCCTGGTCCGCTGCCCACTCGTCGAACAAGTAGATGGGCCGGTCCTCAAGGTAGGAGGACACGAGCGCAAGGCGCTTGCGCTGGCCCGTGGACAAGTCGAGTGTCGAGAACTTGCCGTCCTCGATCTTCACCTTGTGCCCGATGCCCAGCCTCTCCACATAGTGCTCCGCCCGGCCGCTCAGATCGGTGTCGTCTGCGCCGACCAGATGCTCGAACACATGGAAGTCGGCGAACACGGCGGAAAAATGCTGCCGGTAGCTCTGCAGATTCTCGCGATCGACCGTCACGCCGTTCAGCAGCACGCTTCCCGCTTCCGGCTCGTACAGCCCGAGCATCAGCATGGCCAGCGTTGTCTTGCCGCTGCCGTTGCCGCCGACGATGAAGACAATCTGCCCACCCTGGGCCTTGACGCTGACCGGGCCCAGCACGAAACGGCTCTCGTCGCTGCCCGCGGCATACCCATGACAGACCTCGCGCAGTTCGAGCGAGACCGGGCCATCGGTCGCGAACGGATCCGGTTCGCACAGCGCGGGCTCCAACTTGCTCAAGCTTCCGTCGAGACGCCGGATCCGCTTGGCCGCGATGGCCACCTGGCGCAGTTGCGGAACCGCGTTGACCAGCACCGTGATCGGCCCGGCCACATAGAGCACCGTGAAGGCACTGGCCGTGAGCGTGGCCCGGTCTTGGGGAAACCACACTGGCAGCAGGAAAAGCAGGATGCCGATGGCCAGGTAGAAGAGCACGTCGCCCACGTTCTCGACCCAGGCATAACGCTGCATCGCCGAAAGGAACGAATGCTGATAGTCCTTCGCGCTCTTTGCGATCACCTGTTCCACGAACATGGAAGAGCGCTTCGCGTTCAACTTCAGTTCCTTGCTGCCTTCGACAAGGCTGCGAAAGTGCTGATAGAGCGTGTCGACATGGACCCGGACGTTTTCCAGCTGGCGCAGCGGCACCCGCTCGGCAAGGTGGTACCCCGCCATTCCCACCAAGAGCGCGATCGTGAGCACCAGGAAGATGGTCGGCGACAACCAGGCCAGGTAACCCAGGCAGGCCATCACGACGATGCCGTTGGCAATGGCCGACGGCGCGATATGCGACATGTTGACCAGCGTCTCGATGTCCTTCGTCAGGATGGCCAGCAGACCGTGCTTGCCGATCCCGTGCAAGGTCTGCATCGGAGCATGCAGGAGCTTGCGGCTGAGCGTGACGCGCAGATAGAAGATGACCGACTGAGCGAGGCGCATCAGGGCGATGGTTGCCCAGGTCTTCGTGACCACGTGCAGCACGCACAACCCGAAGAAGGCCCATGCGAGCTGCGTCAGCTCGCGGGAACCGGTCAAGGCCTCGTTGATCACCATCATCAGGCCCGCACCCGTCGCGCCGCCCAAAGCCCCCGTGATGGTCGCTACTGCGAGCAGTTTCCAGGAGTGAATGAAGACTTGCTTGATCATTTCTCTATAAGGTGACTAAACACCGCGCTTCGCTTCTTCTGCATTCGAGCCGGCAGGCTGTTCTCGGCCCATTTCCAAGGTCCAGCGCTTGACCATGGGGCGTATCCGCCTGAAGTAATCGATGTAGAAATCGATATAGCCAGAACTCGACTCCCTCAGCTGGCCAGATACCCTGGCGTGAACAAGAGGCAGCAGGTGAAAAGCGGTCTTGGGCTCCAGATGATGTTCGGCATGCAGGTTGTTGTAATGCGAAAACCATTGCAAGAAAAAATTGGACCGAATAGAGCGAGTATTCACGTGAATATCGGTCACGCGTGTGTCGCAGCCCCTGTGCTCCGGCAGCTCAAAAACCGCGTAGATCGGCGCCGCAACAAGGGTCAATGCCGCAAACCACACCGCGAGCGGCAACCAAGTTCCAAGAGCCAGGCTCAGTGCAGCCAAGAATGCGATGAATCCGCACCCTAGCAAGTAGAAGCGCTTGAACTGACGCTGTTGTACCTCACTGTAGTGATACACATGATGTTCGAGCGGGCGACCGCGCAGTACCAGCCAGCAGTGCGGCAGGAACATCCTGATGTAATGCGCAACAAGATACCCCTGCGCCTTTTTTGGCTTACGCTGACCCCATTTCTTAGGCAACCGGTTATACAGCAGGGAATGGACCGGTTTGCCGAGGTTGGCGTGATGGAACAGGTGTGAGATTCGATACTCGTAAAACGAGACCAGCGCGGGCAGCCCAAGAACAACTCCCCAGATTTCATTGGCGCGCCGCGACGTGAATCCCGTGTTGTGGACCGCTTGGTGCTGCAACAGGACACCGTGCGCCATCGCCAGGCCGGTGACCAACACACCTGCGCCGATCTGCCAGAGCGGCGCATTTCCGGCACAAAGATAGGCTCCCCATGCGAGGAGCCCGCACCACAACATGACGCGCCACCCATAGGGAAGTGAAGAAGGCGTTGCTGCGCGCATTTGCTAAATCTCCCTCTCAAGAGCAGAAACTGCCGGTGGCATATGCACGGCATCTCGAGCGCCACTGGCGCGGGCAGCCAATGCCTCGATGATGGCGGCCACCAAAGCACCGGCATGGGCCGGATCGACGATCGACCAGTGCGTTCCCGGCAGCGTGATCACGTCGAGGTGGTGCTCGACGATCTCATCCCATCCGAGCCGCGCATCGGCGCGGCCCTCGTCCGCGGCAGTGAAGACCGACAGCGGCACTGCGGCTGGCCGGGGCCGGTAACGCGTGACGGCCAGCGCGATGGCGTACCGCACGGCAAGATGGCGGCGCAGCGTCGCCCGTTCGATCGACGACGGGATTGCGCCGTGGAGCTGGCACAGGTCGAACATGGCATCGATGTCGTCTCGCTGCGCCAGCACGGCCAGCTGGCGAGCAACAGCGTCGTGCATCTCCTCTCGCACCTGACGGAGCATGAACTTCGCTTCGGTCAGCTCTTGGGCATCGTCGTCCTTCATGCCCGCCGAGTAGTCGCTCAAGGTGTCGATGACCCCCACGAACTCCACCTGCTCACCCGCGCTCAGCAACTGGGTGGCGATCTCGTAGGCGATGGTGCCCCCGGCAGACCAACCGACCATGCAGTAGGGGCCGTGCGGTTGCACGCTGCGCATGGCACGCACGTACGAAGAAGCCATGGCTTGCACGCCAGAAGGCGGCGTCTCGCCCTGGGCAAAGCCAATCGCCGCCAACGCGTACAGCGGCTGCTCGGCAGGGAAATGGGGCGCCAGATCGAACGCGTAGCCCACCTCCCCGTCGCCAGCGTGGATGATGAACAGCGGTGCAAGAGTGCCCGACGGGCGGACCGCCACAAGGTTGCGGAACTCGTGCGAGGCATCGGGATCACCGATCTCGCGGGCCAGCGCGGCCACGGTCCGGGCTGCGAACAGCAGATGCACAGGCAGTTCGCGACCCAGGTGCCGGTTCAGACGGGACATGATCTGCAACGCAAGCAGGGAGTGGCCGCCGAGGTCGAAAAAGCTCTCGTGCAGGCCAACACGCTCGATGCCGAGCGCCTGCGCCCAAATCCCGCACAGAAGCTTCTCCAGCTCCGTGCGTGGCTCCACAGGGTCCTCGCCATGGGCGTCGCCTCGCGGCGCGGGCAAGGCCTTCCGGTCCACCTTGCCGTTCGGCGTGAGCGGCACTTGATCGAGGTGGACGACATGGGCCGGCAGCATGTGCTGAGGCAGCGTGCGCGCAAGCGACTCCCGCACGCGCCCTGCGGGAGGCACCTGGGTGCCTGGTTTGGGTACCACATAGGCGACGAGTTGAAGTCCGCCTGATGCCTCAGTTCGGGCCGCCACCAACGCTTCGCGCACCCATGGAAGCGCCTGGAGTGCGGCCTCGACTTCGCCCGGCTCGACACGGAAGCCGCGGATCTTGACTTGCTCGTCGTTGCGTCCGAGGTACTCGATGGTGCCGTCGGCCCGCCAGCGCCCAAGGTCGCCGGTGTTGTACATGCGTGCACCGGGCTCCACGGAAAACGGATCGGGCACGAAGCGCTCGGCGGTGAGGCCTGGACGGTTCAAGTATCCGCGCGCCACGCCCGCACCACCGATGTAGATCACGCCGGTCACGCCGACCACGACGGGGCGCCCCCTCGCGTCCAGTACATAAAGGCGAGTGTTGGCGAGCGGCACGCCGATGCAGCCGAATGCACCGCCTGGCTCGATGCGGTGCACGGTGGCGTTGACGGTGGCCTCCGTGGGCCCATAGGCATTAAACAGCGCAGGACGCCACCCTTCCCGCTGATTCCAGGAGTGCACGGCCTCTTCGCCGACGGCTTCCCCGCCGATCATGACCTGGCGCACGCAGTTCGGAACCGCGGCAAGCTGATCGCGAGCCAGGAGTTGCCAGAACGCCGTCGGGAGGTTGGCCACGGTGATGTGGTGATGCGCGCACAACGACCAGAATGCCTGCGCATCCGCCAGCCAGGCGTCCGTACGCAGGATGAGTGCCGCGCCGGAGCACAAGGCGCCGAAGATCTCCTCCACGGACATATCGAAGGTAAACGACGCGAACTGCAGCACGCGGTCCTGAGCGTCGAGACCGTAGCGCGCCTGCAGGGCACTGACCTGACTGCACAGGTTCCCGTGCTGGACCATCACACCCTTGGACAGGCCGGTAGAACCAGAGGTGTAGATGACATACGCAAGGTTCTGCGCCGCGACACCCGCATCGAAATCGTCATCGGGCGCAGCAGCCCAGCGGTGCGCTTCATTGGCGATATCGACGATCTTCACGGTCTTCACGTCGCCAGATAGCGCGTGAGCGAGGGCAGCCGTGGATGGCCCGACCAGCATGAGCACGGGCCTGCTGTCATCCACGATATGCGCCAGTCGGTCTTGCGGGTAACTCGGATCCAGCGGCACGTACGCGCCACCCGCCTTCAGGATCGCGAGGAGGCCGACGATCATGTCGATCGACCTGTCGACGCATATGGCCACCGGCGTATCGGGCGCGACGCCCTGAGTGCGCAAGTAGTGCGCCAAACGGTTGGCACGGCAGTTGAGTTGCCCATAGGTCAACTGCTGCCCCCCATGCTCCACCGCCACGCGCTCCGGCATGGACCGCGCATGCGCCTCGAACACCTGCTGCACCGAGCGCACCGATCCCCCCGCAGGCGGTGTCACGGCAGTGCCGTTCCACTCCTCCAGGAGCTGGCGCCTTTCTTCGTCCGGCAGGATGTCCAGCGACGCGAGTGGCGTTTCGGGGGCGCTCTCGAGCGCATGCGTCAACTGCGTAAGCGTCTCCCGGAAGTAGTCGAAGACACGTGATGCATCGACCGTGGCCGTCATGCGAGCGGTCAGGATGAGCCCGCCTGCTCCAAGATCGTCGACGTTCAGCATGAACGGGTAATACGTCCGTTCGTCCGAATCGAGCTCTTCCACGTTGAGCGAGTGGCCCGACGTCGACAAGTTGCCGTGGCGGCAGTTGAGCGCCGCCGAGAAGAGCATGCTCGGCGGCTGGACCCCGCTGCAGCGCAGCGCCAACGACGGACGCGTGTGTTCGTGGCGCATCAGCTCTGCCAGCAGCGCGTGAGTCTCGCGCACGCCATTCGCCACTCCGGTGCCGGTGATCCTGATGGCGAACGGGAGGATGTTGAGGAACACGCCCGGGGTTTGATCCGAACCCGCGCCACCATCCATCCGGCCGAAGACGAAGGTGCCGAACACCACTTCCTCGCGACCGCTGACTCTCGAGAGCAAGCATGCATAGGCGAGATGGAAAAGGCTGGCCGGACTGACCCCCAGCTTGCGTGCCTGATGCCGCAGTCTCAAGGCGAGCCCATCGGGCAAACGGGCGCGCGTGACCCGGACATCGGCTCGCGCCTGAGGCACGTTGAGCAGGCCGAACGGAGCCGTGGGCTCATCCACATGGGACAACATCTTGCGGAAGAACGCTTCCTGCTCGTCCTGACGGACACGCAGTCTCGTCTGCGCGATGTAGTTCCTGAACGGAAACGGCGGCGGGAGGCTATCGACCTGCCCCTGCAAGATGGTCTGGATTTCCCCGATGATCGTATTGAGCCCTTCGCGATCGACGATGAGCAGGTGCTTGGCGATGAGGAGCACCCAGCGGCCGCTGGCCGGGTCGCGGGCGGTGACGGCCCTGACCATCGGTGCCTTGCGCACGTCCATCCAGGAAGCATTGAATCCGTAGCGCGACTTGAGTTGGCTTTCGACATCGCCGCCCCCCTCGACGGCCGTCGCCTCTTCCAGGACCAGCCGCGCATGCCGCCACACCACCTGCACCGGCTCCGGCAAGCCCTCCCACAGCACTGCAGTGCGCAAGATGTCGTGCCGGTCGATGACCACTTGCAGCGCCTCGATGAATGCATCCAACTCCTCGCGAGCCTCGAAGCCGAGGATCGTCGTGAACATGTAGCCGCCCTCGTGCTCGCGCATCAGGTGCAGCAGCAGCACACCTTCTTGCAGCAGGCCCAGCGGATAGATGTCCTGGATGTTCCCGGCCCCCCCCGGCACTGCACGGACGATGTGCTCAATTTCCTCGGAGGTGAGCTGAATCAGCGTCAGCATCTCCGGGGTGATCGCTGCGCCACCCTGCACGATGAGATTGGGCGGCACCTCGATGCCGGCGTCCGCGCGAACCGCCTGCGCCACGGCCTGCAGCGTGGGGCGGGCGAACAGGTCGCGCACATCGATGCCCAAGCCGGCCTTGCGCATCCGCTCGACGAACTTGATCGCCAGCAGCGAGTGGCCGCCAAGCTCGAAGAAGTTGTCGTGGCGGCCTATGCGCTCCACGCCGAGCAGATCGCTCCACAAGGCGGCAAGCGTGGCTTCGACCTCGCCGAACGGGGCCTCGTAGGCACGCACACCAAACGCCTCGCTGTCCGGAGCGGGCAGCGCCTTCCGGTCGATCTTGGCGTTGGGCGTCAGCGGCAGCGCGGACAGTTGCACGTAGGCCACCGGCACCATGTACTCGGGCAGGCGCAGCGCGAGGTGGTCACGCAGCGCCTGGGGCTCCAAGGCCTCGTCGCCAGTGACATAAGCGACCAGACGCCGGTCGCCGGGGCGGTCTTCGCGGACCATCGCCACCGCTTCGCGCACGCCGCGATAGGCACGCAGCCCGCTTTCGATCTCGGGAAGCTCGATGCGGAAGCCACGCAGCTTGACCTGATGGTCGATACGGCCCAGGCACTCGATGGTGCCATCGGCACGCCAGCGGCCCAGGTCACCGGACTTGTACATCCGCGCGCCCGGCTCGTCTGAAAAGGGATCGGGCAAGAAGCGCTCGACCGTCAGCTCGGGCCGGTTCAGGTAGCCGCGCGCCAGTCCGACCCCGCCGATGTGGATCTCGCCCGCCACCCCCACGGGCACCGGAGCGCCGTGCGGATCGAGGATGTACACGCGTGCATTGAGGATCGGACGCCCGATGTGCGAGACGCCTTCCTCGATGCGTGCCATGGTGGTATCCACGGTGCATTCGGTCGGACCGTAGACGTTGTAGTACGCGGTTTCGCATGACTGCGTGAGCGCATCCCACAGTTCCTGGCCGACGACTTCTCCTCCCACCAGCACGACAGCCGGCGCACGCCGGGCATCAGGCTGCACCGCGCGTAGCAGTTCGAGCTGCGCGGGCGTGCAGTCGAACGCGTCGATGCGCTGCCCGGCGATGAAACTGGCGAGCAGGGCGCCGTCTCGCCGCGCCTCGGAGGGCACGAGCACGATGGTTCGTCCTCTGGCGAGTTGAAGCCACTGCTTCACCGACGCGTCGAATGACAGCCCCGCGTTCACACTGACCCGGCGCACTGCAGGATGGCCGGCGTAGATGTGTCTCTCCAAGGCCTCCCAGAGGTTCACCACGCTGCGGTGCTCGATCATCACGCCCTTGGGCACACCCGTGGAACCCGAGGTGTAGATGACGTAGGCGAGATGGCGCGAGGTCACACCCTGCGCGGACGCAGGCAGGTTGTCGGAGGACAGGTCTGCCCAGGGTTCATCGCCCTGGTCCAGCCGGCACACCGGCGGCTGCACGAGCATGGGCAGCCGCTCCACGCCCATGGCATCGCTCAGCACGACCGCTGGTGCGCTCTCGTCGAGCATGAGCGCCAGCCGCTCCATCGGGAGGTTCGGGTCGAGCGGGACATAGGCGCCCCCGGCCTTGAGCGTGGCCAGCAGGGCCACCACGACGGCCAAGCCGGGCTCGGCGCAGATCGCCACGCGGGCATCGGGGCCCACACCCAAGCTGCACAGGTGGCGCGCCAAGCGGTTCGCTCGCGCATTGAGCTCGGCGTAGCTGAGCTCAATGTCGTCGAAGACCACGGCGACAGCGTCCGGCGTGCGGGCCACCTGTTGCTCGAACAGCTCGTGGATCGTTCGGTCCTCGGGATAGGGGCTGGCGGTGTCGTTCCACCGCACCAGCATGCGCCCGCGCTCGGCCTCATCGAGCAGCGGCAGGCGGTCCACTCGTTGTTGAGGAGAGTCGCAAGCCGCCTCCAGCAACCGGACGAACTGCGCGGACATGCGCTCCATCGTGCCGCGGTCGAACAGGTCGGTTTGGTAGACCCACTGAACCCCGAGTCGGCCTTCGTCCTCACGCACCTTCACGGTGAAGTCGAACTTGGCCTGCTCGCTCTCCCACTCCAGCAGTTGCGCGGGGAACGCGGAAGGTTCAGCCCTCTCCGCTTGCGTGGCCTGCAGCACGAGCATGACCTGGAACAGCGGCGTATGGCGCGTGTCACGCACCGGCTTGAGCATCTCCACCAACTGTTCGAACGGCACGTCCTGGTGGGCGTACGCATCCAGCGAGGTCGATTTCACCTGCTGCAGCAGCTCGGCGAAAGACTGCTCGCCAAGCAAACGTGTCCGCATGACCAGCGTGTTGGCGAAATAGCCGATGAGCGGCTCGAACTCCGGCCTCGCCCGATTCGCGATCGGCGTGCCGATGCAGACGTCGTCCTGTCCGCTGTAGCGCCACAGCAGCACGTTGAGCGCGGCCAGCAGCACCATGAAGGGCGTGCTTTGCGCCTCCCTCGCCAAAGCGTTCAGGCGTGCAGTGGTCGCCTGCGGCACGGCGAAGTTCACGGTCGCCCCGCGGTAGCTCGGCCTCGCGGGCCGCGGCCGATCGGTCGGCAAGGCGAGCAGCGACGGGGCACCTGCCAGGTGCCGCATCCAGTAGTCGCGCTGCTTCTGCAGCACTTCACCGTCCAGCCACTGGCGCTGCCAGTGCGCGTAATCGGCGTACTGAACGGGCAGCTCGCCGAGGGGCGACGCACGCCCCTCGGCGTAAGCGGCGTACAGCGTTGCCACTTCGTCGATCAACACGCCCATCGACCAGCCATCGGAGACGATGTGGTGCATCGTGAACAGGACGATGTGTTCGCCCTCGCCCACCCGCAGCACACTGCCCCTGACGAGCGGACCCGCCACCAGGTCGAACGAAGTCGATGCTTCCTGTCGTGCAAGCTCTCGCGCCCGGGTTTCGCGCTCCTGCGCATCGAACTCCGACAGGTCGATGAGCGGCAGCGGGAACTCGAACGCCGGCCCGATCAACTGAACCGGCATGCCTTCGACGGCCGTGAACGTCGTCCGCAAGACTTGGTGCCGGCGCACCACTTCGCTCAGGGCACGCCTGAATGCCTCGACATCCAGGGCGCCCAGCCGCACTGCGACCGGTATGTTGTACACCGCGCTGCCCGGCTCGAACTGGTCGAGGAACCACAGGCGCAGTTGCGCGAACGACAGAGGGATCTCCACCAGATCGGCAGGCCGCTGGGGAATCGTCGGCAACGCATCGGCAGCAGAGACGGAGGCGGAGGCAGCGTGCGGACGGGCGCCTCGTTCTCC
>CBINKC010000152.1:0-10041 GCA_966251135.1 uncultured Burkholderiaceae bacterium | reverse complement strand
CCCAGGCCGGCACCTACGCCGTCACCGTGACCGCCACTGACGAGGGCGACGGCACCGGCACGCCGCTCAGCAGCCAGGTGACGCTGCCCATCGTTGTGAGCAACGCCAACCGCGCGCCCGAGATCGGCGACGTCGCCAATGCCTTCGTCGACCGCGGCGCCGTGCTGGAAATCCCCGTCAGCGCCGTCGATGCCGACGGCAACCCCGTCACGCTCACCGTGGCCGGCCTGCCGCCCTTTGCGACCTACACGCAAACCGCCAGCGGCAGCACCGTGTCGGGCGTGATCCGCTTCGCCCCCGGTGCGGGCCACCGGGGCGACTACACCCTCACCGTGGTGGCGCAGGACAACGGCGATGGCGACGTCAACCAGGTGCTTGCCCAGGCCAAAAGCTTCGTCGTCACCGTGCGCAGCGAGACCGAGGCGCCCGAAGTCACGGTGCCCCGGCAATCCGTGGCCGTCATCGGCCAGGAGATCCGCATCCCGATCACCGTGCGCGACCTCGACCAGGACGCGCTCCACTACGCCGCCCAGGGCCTGCCCACGGGCGCGGTGATCGTCACCGAGCCGCAGTACGGCCGCGCCACCATCGTCTGGACGCCCACCGCGGCCCAGGCCGGCGTGCACGACATCAGCCTCGAAGTGAGCGACAGCGGCCTGCCGCCGCAGGACGCCGGCTACATCCCCGATCCCGATGTGGTGCCCGTGCCCAGCGTCACCGTGCGCGACTTGCGCATCGTCGTGCGGGCCGCCAACCTGGCGCCCGAACTCATCGCGCTGCAGGCCACCGGTGCCGAGATCCACGGCGACGCGCTCGCCGGATCGATCACGACCGTACTGGCCGACGAGGGCGCCCCGTTCGCGCTCGAGTTCTCGGCGCGCGAGCCCGACCTCGATGCCGTGAACTGGACGGTCGAAGGCCTGCCGGCCGGTATGTGGCTGGAGCCCGTGGCCGGCACCGACGGCCAGTCGCGCCTGGTGCTGCGCTGGACGCCGGGCCTTTTTGCCGCGCAGTCCGACAACGCCAACGGCGCCACCCCGGGCCACTACCGCCTCGTCGTGAAGGCCGGCGATGGCCACGCCAGCGCCACGCGCGAGATCGACCTCGTGGTGCGCAACGTCAACCAGGCCCCGCGCCTGCTGCCCATGCCGCTGCAGCTGGTGAGCGAAGGCGAAACGATCGCCTTCACCCTGCTCGCCGCCGATGCCGACAACGACGCCGTGCGCATGGCCCTGCTGCACGACGCCGACACGCCGGCCGGCGTGTACTTCGACCCGAACAGCGGCACCTTCGAGTGGACCCCCGACGCCGAGGTGGTGAACAACGCGCAGGAGAACCACCGCGCCTTCACCTTCAACTTCTCGGCGACCGATGGCACCGCCACCACCCTGCGCAGCGTTCAGGTGCGCGTGTTCGACGTGAACCGCGTGCCGCAAATCAGCACGATGAACCGCGCACTGAAGGTGGGCGAGAGCGTCAGCCTGCCGATCGTCAAGGGCGCGGGCGCCCAAGGCCTCGTGCAGGTGAGCGACGCCGACGGTGCCGCGCAAACCGAGGCGCTGGTCGTCTCGTTCAGCAATCTGCCCGAAGGCGCCACGTACGACGCGGCCGCCGGTCGCCTGCAGTGGACCCCCGGCCCCGGCCAGGTGGGTGACTTCGTCATCGTCGCCCGCGTGAGCGACGGCCGCAACACCGCCACGAAGACCTTCACGCTGCGCGTTGTCGCCGAAGCGGCGGCCAACGCGCCGAAGATCCTCGTCGACCTCACGCCGTCGACCCCGGTGCTGCCGGGGCAGACCGTGCAGGCGACCGTGCGGGCGCAGGCGTTCAGCCCGATCGACCGCATCGACGTGCAGGTGCGCGGCGCCGGCATCGGCGCGGCCGACTGGCAACCCGCCACGCTCGACGGCCTGGGTCGTTTGCGGATCACCGCCACGGCCCCGGGCCTGGTGGAGGTGCGCGTGACCGCCACCGATGTGGACGGCTTCACCGCCACCCACACCCAGACCATCCGCGTGCGCGACCCGCAAGACAGCACCGCGCCGCAGCTCAGCTGGGGCGGCGGCCTCGAAGGGCAGGGCGCCCACGCCGATAGCGCGCCCGTCACGGTGAGCCGCAGCACGCTGCTGCAGGCGCGTCTGACCGAACAGCAGCTGATGGGCTGGCAGCTCGAAATCGCGCCCGCCAACGGCAGCGCCGCCTGGCAGGTGCTGGCCCGAGAGAGCTACGCCGCCATCGCGAGCGGCACCGGGCTGGTTGCGCTGGCCACGCTCGACCCGGCCGCGCTGGCGAACGGCGTGTACCAGCTGCGCCTGCGCGCCTGGGACCTGACCGGACGCACGAGCGAAATCACCGCCCGCGTGGTAATCGATTCCGCCGAGAAGTCGCTCGTGCAGGCCACGGCGACGGATGCCGTGTTCGAGCTGGGCGGCCATGCCCTGGCCCTCACGCGCGTGCTGCCGACAGGCCCGTCTTTGGGCGTCGACGCCCAAAATGGGTCTGCCGTGGGCTTCGGCAACTGGGTGCTGCCGCTGCTCGACACGCAGCTCACCCATGACCAACCGAGCTTGACCGAGCTGGGCACCGTGGCGCCGTGGATAGAAGGCGCCCGCGTGTGGCTGCAGGTGCCTGCCAGCCTGTCGCAAGCGCAGGCCGCACAGCAGCACCTGAGCTTCACGCTCACGACCGAAGCCGAGCGCCTGGGCGACCAGCCTGCGTCGCCGGTCGTGCAGCGGCCGGTGTTCACCGGCGGCAACGGCTGGACGCTCGCCGCGCACAGCGGCGACGAGAACGTGCCTGTCGCGCTGCAGCGCCAGGGCCAGCGCCTGTTGGATGCCACCACCGGCCTGCCGTGGGTGCCGCAGGGCTATGTGCTCACCGGACCGGATGGCACGCGCTACAGCCTGGATGCGAACGGCAAGGTGCAGCGCATCGCGTATGCGGATGGCGTGCAGTGGCTGGTGAGCGATGCGGGGGTGGCGCTGGTCGGCGCGGCCGATCCGCAGTCGCGCATCGAATTCGTTCGCGGTGCGCAAGGGCGCATCGAGAGCGTGAGTGGTCCGTCAACCGAGGCGGAGGTCGATGCCAACCCGGCGCTGACGATCGCCTACCGTTACGACACGCAGGGCCGCCTGCAACTCGCGCGCAGCCTCTACAGCGCGAGCACTGGGGCGCTTTACGGCTACAAGGCCGATGGCAGCCTCATCGCCGATGCCGTCACCGCGCATCTCGGCACGGCCGTCAACTGGCTCGCGAGCGCGTCTGCCCGAACCGACACCTGGACCGGCACCTTGAGTGCCGGCCAGCCGGTGACCCTGAGCTTCGTGGTGCGAGACAGCGAACTGGCCTCGACGATCAAGATGCCGGGGGCCAACGGTGCAGTGATCCTCGCGGTTGAAAGCATCGGCAATGCGGTGCAACTGGCCGCCGAAGGCGCCACGATCCTGAGCCAGATCACGACGGGTGACCGCGTGATGACCTTGCTGCGCGTCACGGAGAGCGGCCTGAAGCTCCTGACCTTGTCCGGCACAGGCTCGGCCACCGTGCGCATTTCCGTGGCAGGTGACCTGGACCGCGATGGCGTGATTGACGGCCGCGACAGCGCAGCCTGGGAGCAGGCGGCGGCCAGTGGCTCATCGACCAGCGACCTGAACGGCGACGGCGCCGAGAACGCCAGCGACCGGCAAGTGCTCTACGCCAATTACGGCTGGCGCGCGAACCAGGCGCCGGTGGCCGTGCAACCGGCCACCGGGCCGGCATTGAAGACGCACACCGACCTGCAGGGCCGTCGCGCGCTCGACGGCATCGCCGCCGATATGGAAGGCGACGCGGTGTTCTGGCGGGTGATCGGTGCGACGCATGGCGATGCCCGCATCGCGGGCGACGGCAACACCTTGCTGTTCACTCCGGAAGCCGGCTTCAGCGGTGAGGCTACCATCGTCGTGCAGGCTGACGATGGCTATGCGGCGTCCGCGCCCATGGCGTTGTCGGTGCAGGTGAGCGGAGCGAGGCTGCTGGCCATTCACATCGAACGTCTGCCCACGCTGGCCTTGGGCACTGCCCGCTTCATGTCCATCACCGGCGACTTCGAGGACGAGGAGGGCGTGCGGCTCACGGGCTCGTACCTGCAGTACGCCTCCAGCAGCGAGGGTGTGGTGACCGTGGGCCGCGACGGGCTGGTCCGCGGCGTGGGCAAGGGTACGGCCATCGTCGAAGTGGCCGCGAGGGGTATCGAAGGTGTCAACGTCTTCACGGTAGACACCTCCCCGCAAGCTCCCTGGCTGGACCGCGACGGCTTCGAAGTCGATGTCTATCCGCGCGCCATCGCGCTGCCGCCGGGCGGCCAGCGGCAACTGAAAGTCACGTTGCCCGACCACACCAACATCTCGGCAGCGAGTGCCGGGACGCGCTACTTCGTCAGCGACGCGACGATTGCCGAGGTGTCCGCCGATGGCGTCATCCAGGCCAAGGCCGTCGGTACGGTGAAGCTCTCCGTGATCCACGGAGGTAAGCAGCACGACATCATGCTGCGGGTGCAGGAGCCGGTGGTGGGTGTAGCCACTGTCTCGAAGGCGTATGGCGCTGTCGTGCAGGACGTTGACGGCAACCTGCTGATGGTCGCGCCTGGCGCGCTGCCGGCGGGGACCACCGTCTCGATCAAGTCGCGCGACATTGCCGATGTCGGCATGCCGCTGCCGGCCACTGATGTCCTGGACGCCCTGGGTGCGTACGACATCGACATCGGCGGCGAGAAGGCCGACTTGCCGCTGCAACTGGCCCTGAAGGTGAACGCGCCGATCGATCCGGCGACGGGGCAGCCCAAGGCGCTGCCGGCCGGGACGCAGGTCTTCTTCTGGCGCAAGGGCACGGTGTTGGATGAGCATGGCGTCAAGCACGACACCTGGTGGCTGGTGGACAACGGTGTCATCGGCGCCGATGGCATGGCGAGAACATCGAGCCCACCCTACGGGGGCGTGGGCGGCGGCGGCACCTTGGTGGCCACCACCACGAAGGTGACGAACAACGACACCGGGGAAGTCGAGGTCAAGGGCACGTTCGTCAACTTCGACGTCATCTGGGCCCAGCTCGCCTATTGCGCCATGGCGCCCAGCCCCATGATGGGCGTGGCCGCCATGGGCATCTTCGCCACCATGGCCTCCCCGGTGTACGCGGTGAAGTACACCCTGGACGGTACCTTCCGGCGTGCCGTTCCGAACTCGGCCCTGACGCCGCAGACCATCTCGCTGGAGTTCCCGGCCGACCCTGCGGCCACGGAACACACGCCCGACATCACCGGGCTGGACTACGACCCGGTCACCAAGCGACTGGTCGTCAAGGGAACGAACTTCGTGCCGGAGGGCGCCTCACGCGACAGCTTCGCCTTCAAGGTGTGGCTGCAGCCCCGCGGCGACCAGCTGACCGAGCCCATGGCCACGGGCGCCTTCCCGCAACGCGGCATGGTGTGGCAGGCGTTCAACGCGCTGCAGTGGGTCACCGACGGCGTGCAGACGCTGGAGGTCACGCTGCCCTCCGGCGTGGCGCTGTCGCAGCATCACGTCTTCGTGGAGCGGGTCGCGCTCGCGCCCGACGACAACGGCGATGTGACGCCGATGTACGAGACCTCCGAGTCGTCGATGGTCGAGTCGTGGATCCGCATCGACAACACGGATGCCGGAACATGGAACGACAGCGACACGCTGATCACCAACTACAACTCCCTGAACGTGTTCCACGCGGGCAGCGGATCGAGCAGCGGCAGCAGGACACCGAATGCCATGTCGTTGCTCAAGCGGATCACGGCCGACGAGAAAGGCCAGCCGCTGCAACTGTTCGGCGCCTACACGAACCAGATCACTTTCAACGGCGACGGGACGCTGGCCTTCATTGCGGCTCAGCGTGGGCGCATCCACGTCTACGACACGCTCACCAAGGAGATCTTCTACACGCTGGAGGTGCAGGGCTCGTCCAACACCATCGCCAGCCTGCAGGTGAACGACGGGTGGCTCTACGTCGCCGAGGGCAGCAACTGGGGTGGCGGCGGGCGCGTGGTGCGCATCAACATCGACCAGACGTCGGCTGACTTCCTGGTCAAGCAGCAGGACATCCGCGGCCTGCGCGGCGTGAACGCGCCGCTCGGCTTCTCGGACATGGCCGTCAACTTCGGTCGCTACCTGGCCGTGACCGCGCCGCTGCAGCGCATCCCGTTGTCCAACGGAGGCATCACCCAGCAGGGCAACGTCTTCGTGCTCGACCTCAATGATGTCGACGAGCGGGGCGAGCTGGCGGGGTATGCGCAGGTGCTCGACACATCAGCCTTGCCGGCGAGTTCCGCCAAGGGCCCGCAGTTCATCACCAGCGGCGCCCTGCCGGGCGAGTTCGTGCTGGGCAGCGCCAAGGACTACGGGCGCGGTGTCACGGGCCTCACGTTCGAGGTCAACGAGGACGGCGGTCTCACCGGCGGCGTGCGCGCCGCACAGACCAAGCTCACACCGGCCTCCTCCGACCCGAACTGGCTGCAGAAGAAGCACCAGCAAAACATCCAGCGCGCGGCCGACATGGTGATCGCCGTGTACGGCAACGACGAGTACGCGCTGGTGGCCGACTACAACTTCACCTTCAACGACGCCCACTTCCCGAGCGACATGTTCGGCAAGCAGATCGGGGGCAAGATCGGCGTCATCCGCGACCCGTTCGGCAAGCAGGGTGCGCCCGTTTACATGGGCGCCACCACACCGATCCCGGGCGGCAGCGTCAGGGAGCTGTCGCTGGCCGAGGACGGCAATCTGTACGCCGATGTGTGGATCGACGAAAGCCTGGGCATCACCATCACCGGGCGCATGTACAAGTCGCTGTTCGTATGGAACGCCGGTGCGCTCATCCAGGCGGCCATCGAGGCTCAGGGTCGGCCTTTGTCGCAGCCCATCGACCGCGATGCAACCGGCCGTACGCAGCTCGTGGCTCCTGCGCGCTACGACGACATCACTGCCGGCACCATGTTCGCGACGATCTACGGCATCGGCAACTATGCGCCGCGCGAGGAGGTCGTCTACGTCAATCACGAGACAGTTCCCCTGCCGCCGCCACCTCCTGCACGCGACGACCTTCGCGTGCAGGAGAACCCGTTCCCGCAGACCAGCGGGGTCGGTGAAACCCTGCTGGTGCGCATCGGGGCCTACATGCAGGGCGCCATGAGCGCCATCAGCGTGGGCCTGCGCCGCACCGTGGGCCTGGATGACACCCAGGCCCTGGCCGACCTCGAGGAAGCACGCCGCATCGCCGCGAACGTGACCTACGACGGACAGGGCAGCACGGTCACTCGCGCGCTGGCGATGGTGGGCGAAGGGTTTGTGAAGGGCGTTCTCGACACCCCTCTGCTGGCCGTGGATGCGCTCATGCGCGGCGTTACAGCGCTCGGCTATGCCGTCTCCGGTGGCGAGGGCCCGATCGTGGAGCTGCCGCCCATCAGCGAGATGGCGCAGGCCTACGACCAAGGCAACGTGTCGCGCTTCGAGCTGTTCTTCCAGCCGCTGCTGAACACCGCGCAGCGCAATCCGCTCGTGTCCACGCTGACCACGGCACACGACCTGGCGAGCGCGCTCATCGCGGTGCGCAACAACCGGGATGCCAGCCAGGACGCGCGCAAGGTGGATGAACTCGTCGCCACCCTGTTCGGGGCAATGGCGAGCTACTCCGATGCCAAGACCACGCTCAAGAACGTGCAGGCCACCCGCGCAGCGGTCGCGCAAGGCGGAGGTGTCGGCTCAGCGACAGAACTCTTCCGTCAGGAACGTGTCGCGGAGGCCGCGTTGGAAGACGCCAACCTCGCGCTGCGCAACTTGACGAAATCGCTGCAGGACATCATCGATGTCGACCAGCGGAAGTCTTCCGACAGCATCACGAAGAGCGGGTTGCCGGGCACCGAGTACCACATGGTCTATCACGATGGCAATGCAAAGAAGGGCGAGCAACGCTCGCAGCCGTTGTGGGTGCGGGAGGTGGTGCCCGACCTGGACGAGGCGATCAAGCAACTCCAGGAGCGGGGTGCGTTCACGCCAGACGAGATCGAGTACACGCGGGTGGCAAACGCGCGCGGTGCGTTCGATGTGGAAGTGAAGCTCTCCAAGTTGACGGACCGCGATGGCAATCCGCTGCGCGTGCGGTTCGAGGAGGTGTCGGTGGATGAGGCGCGGGCTGCCAGCGGAGCCGCCATGGCGCTCTATCAGCTGCGTCGGAATGCGACGGATCCGAACCAGGCGTACAAATGGAACGACTACATCAAGTCGGAGGACACACTCGTGATCAAGGTGTCCCGTACGACCATCGATGACGGCATGGATTCGCTCGGGGTGGCTGTGGCGCACGAGCTCTTTGAGATCAAGGCGCTCTACGACCACCTGCAGGAGCCCCGCACCGATGCCCAGGTGAGCAGGTTCATCAACGAGGATGCGCATGTAAAGGCCACGCGCTTCTCGGATGACATGCAGTATGAACTGCACCAGCGTCGCCTTGAAGACGAAATTGCGAACCGGTCAGACGATGATGGTGAGGGGTATACGCCGGCGAGAACCGGAAGCCGTGAACTGAGGGACTTGACTCGTGCACATGAAGACAAGGTCGTCGAAATGCACGAAACAGCCAATGGTGTTGGGTCGGTCCAAAGGCAGGTAAAGCTGTACGTCACGGTGCCGGGGTACGCGAATCCGATCCCGATCATTGCTGATGCCCTCGTCAAACTTCCAGATGCTTCTGGCGCCACACCGACGTTCCAGATCGTTGATGCCAAGTTGAGCCAGGTGAAGAACCTGGCGGATGAAAGGGTGAGCCTTCACGACTCCCTCACCCCAAACCAGAAGATCGCGTACGCCGCCATTGCCTCCGCTCAGCCGGGGGTGAAGGTCGAGTACAGGGGGAGTTCCAAGCGCACGTTCTTCACCGATGCAGGCGTGGATTCGGCTCGGGTGATGGAGATCGACGTCAGCAACCGCATCCTCATCGAAACCGCCACATTCGATTTCGACACGAACGGCAATCCGATCTATCCGGACGCCAACCCGGCCACGTTGCGGCACTTCAATCTCAACCTTCCGCGGGAGTACGTCCCGCCGTCGAGCAACCAGGAGGTTACCTTCAGCGGCTCCCTCGCGCTGAGCCAGGAATTGAGTGCGTCCGATCTGGCCTCCATGCTGGCCGCTGCACGTCAGTATTGGCTGGATGCCGGTGCGCCCGCCGAGACGCTGGACAAGGTCACGGTCGTGGTGCAGCAACTGGCACCCAACGTGGCAGGACAGGCGCAGGGGACCCAGGTCATCCTGTCGCCGGACGCCGCAGGCTGGGGATGGTTTGTCGACGCCACGCCGATGACCTCGGAGGAGTTCGCTCCTGCCGAAGAAGGCGTTCAGGAGGCGTTGCCTGGGCAGGCTGCGCACGGCAAGCTGGATCTGCTCACCGTGCTCATCCATGAGATGGGCCATGCCCTCGGCTTCGACGACATGCCCACGCAGCATGAAGTGATGTCAGGGCTTATCGGCACCGGCGAGCGCCGGCTCCCCACTGCCGACCTCTTTGCGGAGGAAGGGCATGAGCATGCCGAAGCAGACTCCGCGGCCGGCACCTCCGGCATCACGTACGTCACCGTATCGGGGATCGGAACCGCGTCCACCATGCCTCGGGCCAAGGTCGATGTGAAACGCGCTGTCATCGCCGCTCCCGAACTCACCAATGGGACGTTCGCGGACCACAGCCTGCAAGGCTGGGCGGCGGACGGAGATGTGCAGGTGGCGGCGGGTCACGTCGCGCGGCTGGGCGAGAGCGACCGCGCACAAAGCAGCCTGTCTCAGGTGTTCATGGTCAACGAGGGCGACCGTATCCTCGCCTTCACGCTGGGCGATGAGCTACGCAGCAATGGCACGGGCCCTGCCGACGCCTTCGAAGCCGCTTTGCTCGACGCCAACACCGGCCTGCCCGTGGCGGGCGCCGTCTCGCTCTCGCGCAGCGACGCCTTCCTCAACCTGCAAACCGACGGCACCGAGCGCCTCGCCTCCG